>NZ_KI911560.1:2718123-3033021 GCF_000515275.1 Methylophilus sp. 5 | reverse complement strand
GACATTGTGACGGTGACGATTAACGGTAAAGACTTTACTGGCGCAGTTGCGACAGACGGTACTTTCTCCATTAATGTGCCTGGTGCCGATTTGGCTGCTGATGCAGACAGCACCGTATTTGCCAGTGTTACCACCACCAATGCCGCGGGTAACAGTGCCACAGCAACAGATACACAGACTTACACTGTAAATCTGTTGCCGCCAGCACTGGCGATCAGTCTGGACGCTAACGTTGCAGGTGATGGCATTGTGAACGTCGCTGAATCTACAGCGGCAGCGATTCCAGTGACTGGTACAGTCAGTGGCCAGTTCAAGATCGGCGATACAGTGACCTTGACGATCAACGACAAGAGCTTTACTGGCACTGTTTTGGATGGTGGCAAGTTCTCAATCAATGTGCCTGGTGCAGACCTGGCAGCTGATTCTGATGCTACTATTTTTGCGAGCGTGACAACGACGAATGCCGCAGGTAACAGCGCAACTGCGACTGATACACAAACATACACTGTCAATACAGCACCACCAGCTGTTGCAATCAGCCTGGATGCAAACGTGGCAGGCGACGGCATTGTGAACGTTGCTGAATCTACAGCAGCAGCAATTCCTGTGACTGGCACCGTAAGTGGCCAGTTCAAAACTGGCGACATTGTGACGGTGACGATTAACGGTAAAGACTTTACCGGTGCAGTTGCGACTGATGGTACTTTCTCAATTAATGTGCCTGGTGCAGATTTGGCAGCAGATCCTGATGCAACGGTATTCGCCAGCGTCACTACCACCAATGCTGCGGGCAATAGCGCGACAGCAACCGATACACAAACATACACTGTGAATACAGCACCACCAGCTGTTGCAATCAGCCTGGATGCAAACGTGGCAGGCGATGGCATTGTGAACGTTGCTGAATCTACAGCCGCTGCGATTCCAGTGACTGGTACAGTAAGTGGCCAGTTCAAAACTGGCGACATTGTGACGGTGACGATTAACGGTAAAGACTTTACCGGTGCAGTTGCGACAGACGGTACTTTCTCCATTAATGTGCCTGGTGCAGATTTGGCAGCAGATCCTGATGCAACGGTATTCGCCAGCGTCACTACCACCAATGCTGCGGGCAATAGCGCGACAGCAACCGATACACAAACATACACTGTCAATACAGCACCACCAGCTGTTGCAATCAGCCTGGATGCGAACGTGGCAGGCGACGGCATTGTGAACGTTGCTGAATCTACTGCCGCTGCGATTCCAGTGACCGGTACAGTCAGTGGTCAGTTTAAAGTGGGTGATGTTGTTACCCTGACCATCAACAACAAGGACTTCACCGGTACAGTGCAAACTGGCGGTAAATTCTCAATTAATGTGCCTGGGGCAGACCTGGCTGCTGACACTGATAGCACGATCTTTGCAAGCGTGACGACGACAAACGCCGCAGGTAACAGCGCAACCGCCACTGATACACAAGACTATAAACTAGCAGTGAATCCAAACTTGTTTGCAACGATTGCCTTGGATGCCAACTTTGCTGGCGACGGCATTATTAATATCGAAGAAGCCAAAGCGACCACAACTATTCCGGTGACCGGTACCGTTGGTGGTGACGCTAAAGCAGGTGATCCAGTGGTCGTGACCATCAATGGTAAAGACTACAACGCGACAGTGATCACACGTACTGACGGTAAACTGGGCTTCAGCGTGAATGTGGCAGGTAATGAACTGGCTGCTGACCCAGACAAAACGATTGATGCTAAGGTGACTGTGAGTGACAACGCAGGCAATAGTCTGAGCCAATCTACTCAACTGACTTATACCGTTGATTTGACCCCGCCTGTCGCAACAATCGCTCTGGATGCTAACTTCGGTGGTGATGGCATCATCAACATTGAAGAAGCGAAAGCGACTTCAACTACACCAGTGACTGGTACCGTTGGCGGTGATGCCAAAGTAGGTGATCCAGTGGTTGTGACGATCAATAACAAAGACTACAGCACGACAGTGATTACACGTCCTGACGGCAAGCTGGGCTTCAGTGTCAATGTGGCCGGTAATGAACTGGCTGCTGACCCTGACAAGACCATCGATGCGAAAGTCACTGTGACTGACAACGCTGGTAACACAGCAAGCCAGTCTACCCAGCTGACCTACAGCCTGGACCTGACGCCACCTAAAGCAGAAATCGCTCTGGATGCTAACTTCGGTGGTGATGGCATCATCAACATTGAAGAAGCGAAAGCGACTTCAACTACACCAGTGACCGGTACAGTTGGCGGTGACGCCAAACTGGGCGACCCAGTCGTTGTGACCATCAATGGTAAAGACTACGCTACGACAGTGGTGACCCGTACTGACGGCAAGTTAGGTTTCAGTGTCAATGTGGCTGGTAATGAGTTAGCTGCAGATCCAGACAAGACCATTGATGCCAAAGTGACTGTGACTGACAATGCTGGTAACACAGCAAGCCAAACGACTCAGTTGACATATAGCCTTGATTTGACACCACCTGTGGCAACTATTGCTTTGGATGCTAATTTTGGTGGCGACGGCATTATCAATATCGCTGAATCTCAGCCGGGTGTAAATCAACCAGTCACCGGTACAGTAGGTGGCGAGGCTAAGCTTGGTGATCCAGTAGTCGTGACTATCAATGGTAAAGACTACAACACCACAGTGATTACACGTACTGATGGCAAATTAGGCTTTAGCGTCAGTGTGCCAGGTTCTGAGCTGGTAGCAGACTCTGATAAAACGATTGATGCGAAAGTGTCTACTACGGATACCGCAGGGAACGTTGGTGTCGCGACAACACAGTTAAGCTATGTGGTCGATAATGTTGCGCCAACTAAACCAACGATTGATAACATCTACGATGACTTTGGTGCAGTAAAAGGCAATGTGGCGAATGGCGGTGTTGCCGATGATGCAACACCAACATTAACCGGCAAGGCCGAGGCTGGTAGTACCGTTGCCATTTATGATGGTGCGACTAAGATTGGTACTGCTGTTGCTGATAAAGACGGCAAATGGGTATTTACGCCTACCACTGACATTACCAAAGGCTTGCATAACTACACTGTGACAGCTACTGATAATGCGGGTAATACCAGTGTGCCAAGTGATAACTATGCATACACGCTGAATCAGTCACCGGTTTTCGTGACTCTGAATTCAGAAACGAGCGTGTCTGAAGACGGCTTACCAGGCGGTTTGCTGGATGCTGGTCCTTCTAATGTGATCGCAACTGGCTCCATGGGTATTTCTGATCCTAATGGTGACTTGAAGAGCGTGACCCTGACGGAACCAACAACGACTTATACGTCAGGCGGTACGACCATTACCTGGTCTGGCAATAACACCGGCACGCTGATCGGTTCGGCCAATGGCAAAGAAGTGATTCGTGTGACTATCGACAGCAAAGGCGACTATGCAGTGCAGTTGTCTGGCCCGGTTGATCATCCAGTGGCAGGCCAGGAAGATACATTGGCCATTAAATTTGGTGTGAATGCCAATGATGCAGATAGCACCACCAAAGGTTCAATTACCATTAATGTGTCAGATGATGCGCCAACAGCAACGAATCAGACGGTGACAGCGACTACGACGGCTAACACCAACATCATGATTACATTGGATGTTTCTGGCAGTATGGACACAAGAGATGGTGTCAATAATCAGTCACGTTTGGCCAGTGCCATTCAGTCAGTGAAAAACCTGCTGGATAAATACGACGATATGGGTGACGTCAAAGTCGCATTGGTTGTTTTTGCCGGTTTGGATCAAACCAGACAATTAGGTAATGGCTGGTTGAGCATTGCAGACGCTAAAGCTTACTTGAATAACCTGATTGCTAATGGCAATACTAACTATGACTCTGCATTAAACACAGCAATGAGTGCATTTAACTCGACGGGTAAGCTGGATAATGCGCAAAACGTGTCTTACTTCTTTACGGATGGCCAACCTAACCGTGGCGTGGGTGGTGACGGTAGCTTGACTGGTTCAGAGAATAGCAACAACTCTGATAGAGGGATTCAGCAAGCAGAAGAGGCTACATGGATTACCTTCCTGAACAATAACCACATTAAGTCTTACTCTATTGGTATCGGCTCCGGTGTGACTTCAAACACTGAGCTAAATCCGATTGCTTATGATGGTCAAACGGGTACGAATACTGATGGCGTGCGTGTGACCTCATTTGGCCAGTTGGATTCAGTATTGAATGAGACTGTCGGTAGCTCAATCACTGGTAGCTTATTGTCTGGTGGTGGGTTTGGTGCAGACGGTGGTTATGTGAAGTCGATTGCAGTGGATGGGTCTACATACACGTTTAACTCATCAACCGGTGCAATCACTGTTACTGGCACCAACAACAGTACTTATGACACTGGCAGCCATAAACTGACGATTACAACCAGCAAAGGCACTTTCTTGGTGGATATGGATGACGGTTCATTCTCATTCACTCCAAAAAATACAAGCACTGCTGGCACCAGTACATTTAATTACACACTGAGCGACAATGATGGTGACACCAGCTCTGCCACGTTGACTGTCAATGTGGCCAAGCAGGTGACATCTATCCCGCAAGTTGCACCAGAAGTTGGCAATGGTATGGGTGCTGCAGGCTTGTTGACCTTGCCAGGCCTGCTGAACGTTGACTTGCTCAATTTCTCTAGCCGTCAGGCATTTACTGCAAGTGATGTGAATAACAACATCAGTTCTGTGACGATTGCTTATAACACTTTAATTGGTGTGACATTGGGTACGGCTTACCTGACTTACTCACAAGCGGTTGCGAGTGAGTTGGGCCTGAATGTTAGCTACACCCAAAGCAGTGGGTTCCTTGGCTTGATTGGCGCGAGTGGCAAAATGGTGATTACTGCCGCTGATGGAGGCACGGTTGATAACCTCGCCATCAACGAGTTCTTGTCCACGGTGAAAACCAATCAGCAGGCTGTGGATATTAGCTTGTTCCAGAACTTTACAATTACAGCGACGGACAGCACGCACCTGCAAGACAGTGAATCAGCTTCTAACCTGATTAATGTCGATTTGTTGAGCAGCAATAACACTGCTGCCATTCTGGGTGGTGATAGTGGCAATAACACAGTGACGGGCACCTCGGGCAACGACATCATTTACGGTTATGCAGGTGATGACACCTTGAATGGTGGCGCTGGTAATGACATCTTGCGTGGTGGTGCTGGCAACGATAAATTGAATGGCGGCGATGGCAACGACATCCTGATTGGTGGTAAAGGCAACGATACCCTGACTGGTGGCGCTGGCGTAGACGTATTCAAATGGGATCGTGGTGATGATGGCGTGGCTGGTACACCAGCGCGTGACACCATCACTGACTTTAACAAGAGCTCTGTCAGTCAGGGTGGTGATATTCTGGACGTGCGTGACTTGCTGCAAGGCGAGAATGCGGGCAACCTGGTGAACTACATTCACTTTGAAAAATCCGGCAGCGATACCATTGTTCATATCAGTTCTAATGGTGGGTTCGCAACCGATGCACACAATGTGTCTGGTAGCTTTAGTAGTGGCAATACTACCCAGCAAATCGTGTTGAGTGGTGTTGACCTAACCACTGGCCAAACCAGTGATGCAGCGATTATCTCCAACTTGTTGTCTCAGCAAAAACTGATTACTGACTAATTGCCAGTGTTAGTTAAAAAAGCGACCTTCGGGTCGCTTTTTTATTTTCTAAAGCCAGTTCAATCATTTTTACTGACAATTATTTGGTTACCTAACGAGGGCATCAGCTCGCATATCGCAATAAGAAGCATAAAAACATTTATTAACATATGGATGTATTTGTGGTTAATATTGGTAAAATAAGTTAATTAATGTTTTAGATTAGCTTGTATATGCATTTGGCAGATGGTGTATTAAAGGTTCAGCAACGCGTTGGTAGTATTCGAGTAGTGCAGTGTATCGTCGGTTTTTTGCTTTTGATTGTCAGCGGGTCTGTGGCGGCCTTGTATTCATTTCCGGCGGCGTCGGGCGCGCCGATGCCACCGGGTTGCATCGGTAGTGCGGGCGTGTATACCTGCACTGGTTTTATTAATATTCAAGATCAGGTGCAGTTTCTCGATAACGGTAATGTCAGTGTGACCGTGAATGGTGCCTTGAATGTCGGTGCTTATCGAGTAGGTAATGCCACACAATTAGCTAACGTCACGTTTTACAACAATGGTGCCGTCACACTCAATGCAAGTACCGTCTATGCAACCATTAATGCAGGTACTAATCTGGTCAATATTTATGGCGCGTCATACATCCGTGGCAATCTGCTTATTTCTAATGGCTCTATTAACGCTGCTGGCACCATACAGGGGGATGTGATCAGCAGTGGTTTCGGGTCTATTTTTATGGCACAAGATGCCGTAGTCAATGGCAATGTTGCTGGTAGAACTGGCCCGGTCACGCTCTCGCGGGCGGTGGCAGTCAACGGCATGTTGAGCACTACATCAGGCAGCCTCAACCTCTCAGGATTTAACACCATTACCAACGGGGTCAGTTGCGCTGGCTGCTATATGTTTGTCAATGGTCAGAATAACGCGTTGTCAGGCTATATTAACGTCGGTAACTTAGATGGCGCCTCTTCACAATATAGCAACTATTACGGCGCCATTAACGTGCAGGCAGGTTATCTAACCTTGGGCGCTGGCACGACGGTGCAGGGCGATGTCAACGTCACTGCAACCGGCTTGGTGCACGCGAGTATGACGATTTACCAAACGGTTATTCAAGGCACTGTTACTGTGCGCTCTGATATTGATTCAGGCGTATTTTTGTATAATGGTTCAACCATCAATGGCAGCGTGCAGGTGACCAATAGTGGGGCATTGGCTTCAATTAATAACAATGTGTATATTGATAGCCAGTCTGTAATTAATAACTCAGTTACGGTGACCGGGGCGATTGATAATTATGGCAAGATCACTGGGTGTGCGAAAAGTACCGCTAATAATATTTGGGCAATCAAGTTAGAGTTTAATTCAACCACCGGCGGGGTGTGCTGTGCAAACAGCGGCACCTGCTCTCAAACGTCGTGTGTGTATAACCCATTTGGGTACGTTGTGCGCAAATGTACTACGCAAGCTGCAAAATTCAACTGTATTGATCCGTCTGTGACTAATCCAAATGCCGCCAATGGCCATTTACTCACCCAGATAGCAAACAGTGCGTTTAATGTTGATGTGGTGGCGCTGGCGGCAGATAACAGCGTCAGTACCGGTTTTGTGGCGGTAGGGGAGGCCAATAAAACGGTTGAAGTGACAGTGGTGGATTGTGGTGATCCTGCCGTGTTGATTAATCAAACCTGTGGCGGAACCAAAACAACGCTGTCGACGCAGAGTGTGACTTTCAGCAACAGTGATCTTGGCCGCAAAAGCATCTCTGCAACGATCACCAATGCTTATAAGAACCTACGTTGCCAGGTGACTGATAGCAATGCTTTCCAGCCGATTTCTCTATCAACAGATAATTTTTCCGTGCGGCCAGCCAGCTTTAATAGTGTGAGCTCAAGTAATGCCAATGCCGATGTGACCAATGGCAGCAACACCAGCAATAGCCCTATCATTAAAGCAGGTAGTGGGCGATTTAACATGACCGTGACGACCGGGCTGACAAACTACAATGGCACGCCTAAAACAGACGATAGCAAGATTGTCGCACATACAGGGGCCGTGCGTTCTGGCACAGTCTCTGGCTCGTTTAACCAGGCTAGTATTGGCACAAGCACGGGCACAGACTTTAGTTATAGTGAGGTCGGCTATTTTAAATTTGCCGCGCAGGGTATTTACGATGATACGTTTACCCAGGTGGATGCCGGTGTGGGTGACTGTATTGCAGGGTTTACTGCTCTTAACAATAAGCAGGCCTGCTCCTTTGGCTATGTCCCGGCTACAACTGTCTATATGGGGCGCTTTGTGCCCGACCATTTTCAGGTCACCGCCGGTGTTGTGAGTAGAAACGCTTGTGGTGCTTACTCTTACTTTGATCAAGACACTCATCTTAACCCGGGGGTGACAACGCCGTTCACCCTTACCGCACAAAATGTGGCTAATGTCACAACGCAGAACTTTACAGGCACTTTTGCCGCTATTTTTGATCCTTTAAGGCTCAGCAATTACCATTTCACACTATCGCCATCCGTGGGGGCTACACTTGGTTTGAGTGCAGCGGCGCCTGCGTTAACTGGCAGTTGGATTAATGGTATTGCTGCGGTAGTGGCTAAACATAAGATTGCTCGCCCAGCTGCACCCGTTAGCCCGCAAAGCATGAGTATCTCTACCCAGCCTCAATATATAGACACTGGCGTCACGATCTCTTCGCCATCAACCGAGCTCGCGTCCAATTTGGATTACCGCTACGGTAAGCTGATGCTACACAACGCGCATGGCTCTGAGCTATTACCTTTGCCTATGCAACTAGAGGCGCAATACTGGAACGGTCTCGCTTATGTCAGAAACCAGCTGGATAACTGTACTGTCGTCCCGCCGTTAAGCGTGGCGCTTAAAAGTTATAAAGGTAATTTAGCCGCCTGTGAGACGACCTTGGCCGCTGGGGCCGTGATGAGTCGTGGCTTGCTAGGTTTAAAGCTTAGTGCGCCAGGGGTGGCGCAAAACGGCGTACCTAATACCGGCAGCGTTGATGTAGAAGTCAATCTTGGCACAGCGGCTATTGCTGAAAAAACCTGTGTTACCGCCTTGGAAGCTCCAGCCATCAGCGGTGTGCTGCCTTGGTTTGGGGCAGAGCCCGTTGCCCGCGCAACCTTTGGCATTTACAAAACACCGATTGTTTATATGCGCGAAAGTTTCTAATTGAGTCGCTTAACGGTGTAGGCAGCAACTTCGCACCCTACACCGTTTGCGTTTAAACCATCAATAAGTCTACAAACTGGTGAACAGGCGTTGCCTCTAGTGTTGCCTGATCTTCACATAGTGCCAAAATTTCAGCTTGTCTGGCCGTGTCAAACCGGCGTGCCAGATTCACCTTGAACTTCTTCACCAGCTCCGGGATGCCCTCGCCGCGGCGGCGGCGGTGGCCAATCGGGTATTCCACCGCGATATTGCTGGATTGCGTCCCATCTTTAAAGAATATCTGGATGGCGTTGGCAATTGAGCGTTTTTCCGGATCCAGGTAGTCGCGCGTGTATTCGGCTTTTTCGACACAGGTCATTTTGTCGCGTAAGGCATCAATACGAGGATCAGCCGCTGCGGCATCTTCATAATCCAGCGCCGTCAGGCTACCTTTGAGCAAACCGACAGCCGCCATATATTGAATGCAGTGATCACGGTCAGCCGGGTTATTCATCGGGCCGGTTTTATCAATAATACGAATCGCTGATTCGTGGGTGGTGATGACAATTTTTACAATATTGGCAATGTCCCCCAATGTTTGCAGACGGCTGCCCACCTCTTTATTCAATTGAAACGCAGACTCAACCGCGGTTTGCGCATGAAACTCAGCCGGGAAAGAGATTTTAAATAGCACTTGCTCCATGACGTAGCTACCGTACGGGCGCTGGAATTTAAAGGCATTGCCTTTAAACAACACATCGTAAAAGCCCCAGGTTTTAGCTGTTAATGCGCTTGGGTAACCCATTTCACCTTGCAAGGTCATCCAGGCCAAGCGCACCGCGCGTGAGGTAGCATCACCCGCTGCCCACGATTTTCGTGAGCCCGTATTGGGGCTATGGCGGTAGGTGCGCAAGCTTTGGCCATCGACAAAGGCATTTGAAACTGCATTGATAATATCCTGCTTGTCGCCACCTAGTAATTTGGTTACCACCGCCGTTGAGGCGATTTTGACCAGAATCACATGGTCGAGGCCCACGCGGTTAAAGCTGTTTTCCAGTGCCAGTACGCCTTGAATCTCATGTGCTTTAATCATTGCGGTCAGCACGTCTTTTATGGTTAACGCTGCTTTGCCTTCGGCTACGTTTTTGCGCGATATGTAGTCGGCAGACGCCAAAATACCGCCCAGATTGTCAGACGGGTGGCCCCATTCTGCCGCCAGCCAGGTGTCGTTAAAATCTAGCCAGCGGATCATGGCGCCAATGTTGAAGGCGGCCAGGATAGGGTCTAGCTGAAAGGAGGTGCCGGGTACTTTGGCGCCATTAGGCACTACCGTACCTGCAATCACCGGCCCTAGCAATTTGGTACAGGCCGGGTAGTCAAGTGCTTCAAAGCCACAGCCCAGCGTATCCATCAGGCAGTTGCGTGCCGTGTCATACGCCTCATTGGAGTTGATCTCAAAATCTGCCACGTAATTGGCAATATCCACAATCACCTGATCGGGATCGGGGCGGACGTTAGAAATATGGGCGGACATAATGTGTTTCTTTCAAATAAAAAGATTAAGCCACAGAGGACACAGAGGCTAAAAAGAAGCACGGGTTTCTCTGTGCTCTCTGTGTCCTCTGTGGCTAGACTAAGTTAACGTTTTTCCAGCGGCACAAATGGCCTGTTGTCGGGCCCGTTGTATTCGGCGTTCGGGCGAATAATTTTGTTGTCTATACGTTGCTCAATCGCATGCGCGACCCAGCCGGTGGTGCGTGAGATGACAAAAATCGGCGTGAACATGCCGGTGGGAATACCCATCATGTGGTAGCTGGAGGCGCTGTACCAGTCGAGGTTGGGAAACATTTTTTTCTCACGCCACATGGTGGCTTCAATGCGGGCAGAAATATCAAACAGCTGCATATTGCCTGCCGCTTCGCACAGTGACTTGCTGACCGCTTTGATAGATTCATTGCGCGGGTCAGCAATGGTGTAGACCGGGTGGCCAAAGCCAATGACGATTTCTTTGCGCGCCATGCGCGCCATGATGTCGGCCTCGGCTTCGTCCGGGGTCTGGTAGCGCTCAATGATCTCCATGGCTGCTTCGTTGGCGCCACCGTGTTTAGGGCCGCGCAAGGCACCAATCGCGCCAGTGATGCAGGAGTAGAGGTCGGACAACGTGCCTGCAATCACGCGCGAGGTAAAGGTTGATGCGTTGAACTCATGCTCGGCATATAACACCAGCGAGGTGTTCATGGCTTTGATATGCAACTCAGATGGTTTTTTGCCATGCAATATATGTAGAAAGTGCGCGGCGATAGAGTCGTCGTCCGTCTCTACCTCAATGCGTACACCGCGATGGCTAAATTGATACCAGTAGATGAGAATGGAGCCAAAGCTGGCAATCAGGCGGTCACCCAGTGCCTGTGCGCCGGCCGTGTTGCGGTCAACCGCTTCTGGCTCCAGTGTGCCCAACATTGAGCAGCCCGTGCGCATCACATCCATCGGGTGCGCATTGGCAGGAATCTGTTCCAGTACAGCTTTGAGTGCACTGGGCAGGCCGCGTAGCTTTTTGAGCTTTTGATGATAGGCAGTGAGTTGTGCCTGGTTGGGCAGCTCGCCGTAAATCAGCATATAAGCGACTTCTTCGAAGGTGGCATGTTTTGCCAGTTCAATAATATCGTAACCCCGGTAATGCAAGTCATTGCCACTATGGCCAACCGTGCAAATGGCCGTGGTGCCTGCAGCGACACCGGCCAGGGCCACCCCTTTTTTGCGTTTAGGGGCTTCGGTAGAGGGGGGATTGGTGCTCGTATTCATCGCTCAACTCCTACTCAGACTATTTCTTGTAAAGTGCATCCAACTTCTGTTCAAAAGCGTGGTAGCCCAGATGCTCATATAAATCGGCACGGCTTTGCATTAAGTCCAGCACGTTTTTCTGGGTGCCGTCTTTGCGTACGCTTTGATACACATTGAGTGCGGCCTGATTCATGGCGCGAAAAGCCGATAGCGGGTACAACACCATGCCCACGCCTGCAGTCGCCAATTCGTCCACAGTAAATAAAGGCGTAGAGCCGAACTCGGTAATGTTCGCCAGCACGGGCACTTTCACCGCATCAACAAATTGCTGATACATGCCTAACTCAGTCATGGCCTCTGGGAAAATCATGTCTGCACCAGCTTCCACGCAAGCACAGGCACGGTCTATCGCTGATTGCAACCCTTCAACTGCCAGCGCATCGGTGCGCGCCATCACCACAAAGTCATCGTAAGGCTTGGCATCAACGGCTGCTTTCACGCGGTCCACCATTTCATCCAGGCTGACAATGGCCTTGTTTGGCCGATGGCCACAGCGTTTGGCGGTGACCTGGTCTTCAATATGTACGGCAGCCGCGCCCGCTTTGGCCACACTTTTAATGCTGCGCGCAATATTAAAGGCGCCGCCAAAACCAGTATCAATATCCACCAGTAGCGGCGTATCCACGGCATCGGTAATGCGGCGGATATCAACCAGCACATCTTCCAGGCCAGAAATGCCCAGGTCAGGCAAGCCTAAAGAGCCTGCCGCCACGCCGCCGCCAGACAAATAGATGGCTTTAAACCCGGATTGTGTGGCCAGCATGGCATGATAGGCGTTAATCGCCCCTATGATTTGTAATGGCTTTTCGGCGGCAAGTGCTGCGCGAAATCGTGCGCCTGCTGAAGTCATTTGTTGCATATTTGAATCCTTATTTTTTGCCACAGAGAACACAGCGTTCACAGAGAGAGTCATCAAAGACTGATTGAAATGACTTGCTATTCAACATTGATTGAATGCTCATAAACTGAGTAAAAAAATCTCAGGTTTTCTCGGTGTGTTCTGTGACCTCTATGGCTAAGTATTAAAAAAACGCTTCTTCAGCATCTTCCGGCATGGCAACACCTGTTTGCTTGGCTTTTTGCAACACTTCCCAAAAGTAGCGATACGTCGCGCGGTCGTGCAATTCACCGGCATACTGAATCGGGCCCCAGTCAGCTGTTTGTGCGGCCAGTAATATGTTGGCGGCGTCGATGACTTCATCAAAGTTAGGTTTCATGGCATCGACAATCGCCTGAATCTGCGTCGGGTAAATACTCCACATGCGCATAAAGCCAAATTCGTTGCGGGCACGGTAGGCATCGCTGTAAGTGACTTCTACATTTTTCAGGTCGAGCGTCACGTTGTGTGCAGGCACTACGCCATTGGCCAGCGCGGCGGAGACCACTTCTGTTTTGGCACGCGCCAGCAAACGATGCTCAAACTGGCCAGGGCTGCGCATGGCGGTCGCAGGGATCGCGCCATGGTGCGCGCTGACAAAGTCCATCAGGCCAAAATCCAGCACTTGTAGCCAGGGTAATTGAGCAATCTCATGTACTTGCCTGAGCGCACCATGCGTTTCAATCAGGATATGCACCGGGATTTCACGCGTGATGCCATGCTGTTTTGCCACTTGCTGGATGTAAGTAATCATTTCGCGCGCTTGCGCGATGTCTGTGCATTTAGGAATGGTGATATAGCTCAGCACCTCACCGGCACCGCCGACCAAAATGTCGATGTCTTTTTTCCAGTGCGGATGCGTGTAATCATGAATGCGTGCACCCGCCATCTTGTATCGGTTAGCGTCAGAGTTCAAAATGCGCACGATCATCTCGGCGTGTGCCTGCTCCTGGCCGCTGGCGGCACCGTCTTCGCAGTCACAGGTAATATCAAACACCGGGCCAACGCCATTTGGCGTGGCCGGGTCTTGCAGCGATAACGCTTTCAGGATGAGTTTTTCACTGCCAGCAAAGTGTTCACAGGCTGGAATCACCGGAAACGGTTTTTCACCGCCAAACAGTGCCTGATTTGGATGAACGGCCATTATGAGTTTCCTTTTCTTGGCATTAAAACGGTGTAGTCCAGGTCGAGAACCACATGCGGGTGGTAGCCCTGTGTGGTTTTGATGTTTTCCAGCGTGGCGGGCGGCATATTTTTAACGCCTACCATACGCAAGCGCAGTGCACCCAACTCAGGGTGGGGCAGGGCCCACTTATCCAGTACTTTGGTCAGGCAGTAGATGGTGTCGCCTGCGTAACTCGGATTAGCGTGGGTGCCGCCATTAATCGCCAGAATAGAGATGGCATTTTCCAGGCCCTCATAACTCAGTGCGCGACAAGCCGAAATGACCACGCCACCGTAAACCAGGCATTGGCCCTGCGGCGTACTTTTCATCAAATGTGCATCAAAGTGCAGCCGCGCATTGTTCTGGTATAAATGCGTGGCCATGGTATGGTCACTTTCATTGATGGTCAGGCCTGATGGGTGGCGCATGCACTCGTCCACCGCGTAGTCATCCCACCAATATTTACCGCCGGTAGCTGCGCCCAGGCTGCTATTGAGCTTGAACTGTGGCGGCACGGCTAATGATTCAGCGCTCACAAACTCCGGCAACTCGGGAATCACGGTTTCTGGCGCCGGGGCATCCTGGTTTTTTTTGTGCACCATGACCCAGCGCACCCAGCTCAGCACTGGTTGGTGATGCTGGTTGACCGTGGTGGAGCGTACCCAGACCACACCATTTTTGCCGTTGGAATTCTGTTTGAGGCCAATCACTTCGCTTGAGGTCGTGAGGGTGTCGCCCACATAGGTCGGCTGTATAAAACGCACATCTGCGTAGCCCAAATTAGCCACCGCATTCACCGAAATGTCAGGCACGGTTTTGCCAAAGGCAATATGAAAGGCCAGCAGGTCGTCGATCGGTGCCTGCTGGTAACCTAATGACTGCGCAAGCGGCTCGCTGCAATGCAAGGGGTTGCGTGCGCCCGTGAGTGCAATATACAAGGCCGTATCACCTGAAGTGATGGTGCGCGGCGTAGCGTGCTGGATGGTTTCACCCAGAGTAAAATGTTCAAAAAAGCGTCCGGTGTTGATTTTTGTGCTCATTTTCAACTCCTTTATATAAACTCTTCTTCTAGCTCGGCGATGGCCTCTGCCAGTTGAATCAAGCGTTGTGCGGCTTTGATGTGGTGATGTTCGACCAGCTTGTCATTCACCACCACCGTGCCGCGCCCACCCTCGTTGGCTTCTTTGAGGGCTTTAATAATCAGCCGTGCATGCTCGACTTCTGCCCGTTGCGGCGTATAAGCATCGTTGCAATAAGCAATTTGTGCCGGATGCACCAATGACTTGCCATCCATGCCAATGTCACGGCCAATGCGGCAGGCATATTCAAACGAATGCATGTTTTTAAAGTCTGACGTAATGCCGTCAATCACGCCTTTGCCATAGGCGCGTGCTGCCAGAATCACTAGCGATAACGAAGTTAATATCGCTGATCGCTCGTGTGTCACGCGTGCGTGCAGTTGCGAAATCAGGTCCGAGGTCGCCATCACCATACAGATAATGCGTTCTGAAGCCGCGGCAATCTCTTTGGCATTCAATACCGCCAGCGGGCTTTCTATCATCACCATCATAGGCACATCTTTGCCGCCCGCATCGTCTAATAATTGTTGCGCCTGCAATACATCTTCGCGCGACTCTATATTGGGGAACAAAATCGCGTCTGCGCCTATGTTGGCCACCGCTTTAATATCGTCATGGCCCCAAATGGAGTGCAGGTCATTGACGCGCACCACGACTTCTCTTTTGCCGTAGCCGCCTTGCTGCACTGCATGTACCACATTGTGACGCGACTGGATTTTTGCATCGACCAGAATAGGGTCGCCCAGGTCGAGAATGACAGCGTCTGCCGCCAGTGACCGAGCACGTTCCAGATAATGCTGATTGCAACCCGGGACATAGAGTATCGAGCGCCTGGGTCTGAGTGCATACGACATGGGTTTTCCTTTGTTGCGGCAAGAAATTGGATTCATTATTCATGAATAAAAAAATGGTGTCAACAACTATCTTATGTCTTATATAAGATATAAAACAGT
The DNA here is from genome assembly GCF_000515275.1 of Methylophilus sp. 5. Lineage (NCBI taxonomy): Bacteria > Pseudomonadati > Pseudomonadota > Betaproteobacteria > Nitrosomonadales > Methylophilaceae > Methylophilus > Methylophilus sp. 5. Next base: position 3,017,296 of record NZ_KI911560.1, on the reverse strand, counting down.
GGACAATAAAAAAGCCCTGTGATATAAACTAAAAACCTTGTTTCAGGTGCAATTGATGGTGCCAATCATGAATGGAGTCGGATCTATGGATAAGCAGTTAGGGTCGCCAAGTTACAGGCCGCTGTATGACCAAATTAAAGTGCTGATCACGCAAAGCCTGATCGGTGGGGAGTGGCGTCCCGGAGATATGATCCCCAGTGAGATTGACCTGGCGCAGCGATTTAAGGTGAGCCAAGGCACAGTGCGCAAGGCGATTGATAGTCTGGCGACAGAAAATATTTTGATCCGTCGCCAAGGCAAGGGCACCTTTGTCGCCACGCACAATCAGGATGACGTCAAGCTACGTTTTTTACGCCTGACAGCTGAAACCGGCCAGAAAGAAATGCTGCAAAATGCGTTTATTTCATGTGTAAAAGGCAAGGCCAGTGTACATATTGGCAAAGTGCTCGAAATGAAAGCTGGCGCCACTACCATTGATGTTAAACGATTGCTGACTTTTTCTGGTCGGCCATTGATTTATGACCACATTATTGTGCCAGCAGCACCTTTTAAAGGCTTGAATCGCGCCAAGGTAGAAGAAAGCAATGGCTCGATGTACAGCATGTATGAATCACAGTTTGGCGTGCGCATGATCCGTGCCGAAGAGCGCATCAAAGCGGTGGCTGCCGATGCAGAGGTCGCCAAAGCCCTGGGCCTGAAAGAAGGCTATCCATTGTTAAGTATAGAGCGCGTGTCGTTTACCTATGGTGATAAGCCGATGGAGTGGCGTTTGGGTTTATGTCTCACTGACGATCACCACTACATGAGCGAATTAGAATAGGGCGACTTTTGAAAACGCATTTTCGCGTTGTTGGACTTCGCTTGCCGTACTGATCGTACTGTCTGCGCTTGTCCGCCTAGCCAAAATGCATTTTGAAAAGTCTTGTTGGAACATAAGGCTGATGCAATAGAAAGAAGAGATCACAAATGGACGATTTAAAGCAACGCGCGCTGGATTACCACCAGTTTCCCAAGCCAGGGAAGCTGAGCGTGGAGTCGTCCAAGCCTTGTGCCACGCAACAAGATTTATCGCTGGCCTATACGCCAGGCGTGGCCGCGCCAGTGCTCGAAATTGAAGCCGATCCGGCCAATGCCTATAAATATACCAATAAAGGTAATTTAGTAGCAGTGATCACCGATGGCACTGCGGTGTTGGGCCTTGGTAATGTTGGTGCGCTGGCTGGCAAGCCGGTGATGGAAGGCAAGGCGGTGCTGTTTAAGCGTTTTGCCGATATTGATGTGTTTGATATTGAGGTCAATGCCGCGAGCCCGGATGAATTTATTCAAACTGTGGTTAATATTGCGCCAACTTTTGGCGGCATTAACCTTGAAGACATTGCTGCACCACACTGTTTTTATATCGAAAATGAATTAAAAAAACGTCTGGATATTCCAGTCTTTCACGACGACCAGCATGGCACGGCCGTGATTGTGGCAGCCGCCTTGTTAAATGCGCTCGAGCTCCAGGGCAAAACGTTGCCAGGCGCTAAAATTGTGTTTTTAGGCGCAGGCGCAGCGGGTTGTTCTTGTGCCAAGTTACTCAAATTGATGGGTGCGACCAATATCACCATGGTTGATCGCAAAGGCGTGCTGGATGACCGCCGTGACGATTTGCATGACAACAATCGCGAGTTGGCGATTGCCGCGGGAAAAATCAATACGTTGGCCGATGCCATGCAAGACGCTGATGTGTTTATTGGCGTATCTGCCAAGAATGGTTTGCCGCCCGAATTAGTGACTACCATGGCAGCCAAGCCAGTGATTTTTGCGCTGGCGAATCCTGACCCCGAAATTTTACCCAGCCAGGTGTTTGCCTTGCGTGATGACGCGATTATGGCCACTGGCCGCAGTGACTTTCCTAACCAAGTGAATAATGCTTTGTGTTTTCCTTATTTGTTCCGTGGGGCGCTAGATGCGCAAGCTACACAGATTACAGAGCAGATGAAAGTGGCTGCAGCCAAGGCTTTAGGCCAACTGGCCCGCGAACCGGTGCCACAACAAGTGCTGGATGCGTATCAACTACAGTCTTTGTCTTTTGGCAAAGACTACATTATTCCTAAACCGTTTGACCCTCGCTTAATGGCGTTTGTCGCAGGCGCCGTGGCGCGTGCAGCTAAAGCAGGTGAGTAGTGCATGATTGTTAAAAAGCCTAAAAAACAGCGCCCTAAAAATCTGGATTTATTCACGATCCGTTTGCCAATCAATGCCGTGGTGTCAATTTTGCACCGCGCCAGCGGTGTGCTGCTGTTTTTGATCCAGCCGCTGTTGTTGTGGGCATTGTATTTGTCCTTGTCCAGCGCGCAAGGCTATACAGCCGTGGCCACGCAGTGTCAGCAATGGCCGGTTAAATTGGCCATCACGGTGCTGGCTTGTGCGTTTTTTCATCATTTTTACGCTGGTATTCGCCATTTGGCGATGGATGTGCACTGGATGACAACGTTGCAAAAAGCCAGATTTTCCAGCCGGGTGGTGCTATGGCTGGTCGCGGGCACCATGTTGTTTGTGATATGGGCCGTTTGGTAGAAAGGCCGCTATGTTGTTTGAGTTACTAACGGCCAAATACCCGGGCATGCGTCGCTGGTTGACGCAGCGCCTGTGTGCGTTGTCGATGGCAGTGGTGTTATTGCTGTTATTGATCAGAGTCGTTTGGCTGTCACCACACAGTTATGACGACTGGCTGGCGTTGTTTGCCCCGTTGTGGTGGCGCTTGCTGGTGGTGTGGTTTTTTGTATGCATGCTATTGCATGCCTGGCTGGGGGTGCGAGATGTGTTACGCGACTACGTACAGCACTTGGGTATTCGGGCGGTGTTGCAAGGGCTGGTGAATGTTGCGGTATGCGGCAATGCGCTAGCGGTGTTGTGGATTTTATTTGGAATGGATTTTTAAGGTGAGTGGCATGACCAATACAGCCAATGTGACAGGTGCAAGCAAACTACAGCATCATCAGGTAGATGCCGTCATCATCGGCGGCGGTGGCGCAGGCTTGCGTGCAGCACTGCAACTGGCAGAGTCTGGTGCCGATGTTGCCGTGTTGTCCAAGGTGTTTCCAACCCGTTCACACACTGTGGCCGCGCAGGGTGGTATCGCAGCGGCTTTGGGGAATGTGTCTGATGACAACTGGTTATGGCATATGTATGACACCATTAAGGGCTCTGACTACCTGGGCGACCAGGATGCGATTGAGTTTATGTGCCGCAATGCTGCCAAGGCGATTATCGAGCTGGAGCATTTTGGCATGCCGTTTGATCGCCTGGAAAACGGCCGTATTTTTCAGCGCCCATTTGGCGGCATGACGCGCAATTTTGGCGAAACACCGATTTCGCGTACCTGTGCCGTGGCTGACCGCACCGGTCATGCCATGTTGCATACCTTGTATCAGCGTAACGTCAAAGCCAATACCCAATTTTTAATTGAGTGGTTTGCGCTGGATTTAATCCGCGACAGTGATGGCGATATAGTGGGCGTGATCGCGCTGGAGATTGAAACAGGCGATATTCATGTTATTCACGCCAAAGCCACCATGTTGGCAACTGGCGGTGGCGGGCGTATTTTTCAGGCCAGCACCAATGCTTATATCAATACCGGTGATGGCCTGGGCATGGCGGCACGCGCTGGCTTGCCGTTGCAGGATATGGAATTTTGGCAGTTTCACCCGACTGGCGTACTGAATGCCGGGGTACTCATCACCGAAGGCGTGCGTGGTGAAGGTGGTTATTTAGTCAATAGCGAGGGTGAGCGTTTTATGGAACGCTACGCCCCCAGCGCCAAAGACCTTGCCAGCCGTGACGTGGTGTCGCGTGCGATGGCGACTGAAATTAAAGAAGGCCGTGGCATAGGCAAACACAAAGATGCGGTCTACCTCAAGCTGGATCATCTAGGCGAAGACATTATCAGCAAGCGTTTGCCTGGTATTCGTGAAATTGCCAAAACCTTTGCTGGCGTTGATCCGACCAGTGCACCTATCCCCGTAGTGCCGACGGCGCATTACATGATGGGCGGCATTCCGACTAACCTCGACGGCCAAGTGGTGGTGCACGATGGTCAAGCTGAGCGTGTGGTCAATGGATTATATGCCGTGGGTGAGTGTGCCTGTGTGTCTGTGCATGGCGCCAACCGCCTGGGTTCTAATTCTTTGCTGGATTTAGTGGTATTTGGCAAAGCGGCAGGTGACAAAATGGCGGCTGATATTGCTGCCAGCAAAGCACATAAGCCTTTACCTGCTAATGCGGCTGACGCGACGTTAGCGCGTGTGAACCGGCTGGAAAATAGTCACGATGGCGAGAGGGTGGCCGAGGTAGGGCTAGCCATGCGTCAAACCATGCAAAAACACTGTGGTGTATTTCGTTTTCCTGAGTTGTTGGCGCAGGGCGTAGATGCGATCAAACAAGTCGCCCAGCAAGCACAGCACTTGAAAATTACCGATACAAGCAAAGTTTTTAACACCGCCCGTGTAGAGGCGCTGGAACTGGACAACCTGATGCAAGTGGCATTGGCGACCATGCAGGCCGCGCATGCCCGCCAGGAGAGCCGCGGCGCGCATGCGCGCGAAGATTACCCTGAACGTGACGATGTGCAATGGCTCAGCCATTCACTGTATTTTGCCAATGAGCAAAAGCTCGCTTATAAGCCAGTGCGATTGCAGCCATTGACGGTCGAACCATTTGAGTTGAAGAAAAGGGTGTATTGATATGCGTTTCTCTATCTACCGCTTTAACCCGGATGTAGACAAAAAGCCCTACATGCAGGATTACGACGTCAGACTGGAAGACAGCGACCAGATGTTGCTGGATGCCTTGATGCGCATTAAAGAACTGGATGAGTCGCTTAGTATGCGCAAATCGTGCCGAGAGGGGGTTTGTGGCAGTGATGCCATGAATATCAATGGCAAAAACGGCCTGGCCTGTATTACCAAACTGAGTGAGTTGCAGGAGCCGGTGGTATTGCGCCCCATGCCCGGCCTGCCGGTGATCCGTGACCTGGTGGTGGATATGACGCAGTTTTTTGACCACTATCACTCAGTGATGCCTTACCTGCAAAACCATGACACGCCGCCGGAAACAGAGCGCCTGCAAAGCCCCGAAGACCGCGCCAAGCTCGATGGCATGTATGAGTGTATTTTATGCGGCGCTTGCACCACTTCGTGCCCGAGCTTTTGGTGGAACCCGGACAAGTTTGTCGGCCCGGCTGGCTTGATGCAGGCGTATCGCTTTATTGCTGACAGCCGCGATCAGGCGCAGGACGCCAGGCTGGAAAATCTGGAAGACCCTTACCGTTTGTATCGCTGCCACAACATCATGAACTGTACTGATGTGTGCCCAAAAAAACTCAACCCAAACGCGGCGATTGCGGCGATTAAAGACCTCAAGATTGAAAAAGCCAAGGCACATAGCGCAGCCAAGTCGGGCGAGGCCAAACCGGGTAAGAAAATCTTTGGCATCAAGGTGTTATAGGAGCGATGTATGTTAAATGCTGAGATTTTACGTGAAGCAGAACAGCGGCGTTTGGCCTGGCGTTGCCGCCGGGGCATGCTGGAGCTAGATATCGTATTGCAACGCTTTGTCAGCGAATACTTTAGCGGCTTAACCCTGGCCGAAATGGAGCAGTTGGATGCCTTATTAGAGCTGCCAGACAACGTATTTTGGGAGTTGATACAGGGTGTGAATCCTCAACCTGGCATGGCGCAATCCGCCGCTATTCTTGAAAAGTTAAGAGCAAGCCGACCCACGGCAGAACAGGAAACAACATGAGTCAGCATATGGGGGAGGAGCCAATTGCACTGGACGCCAGCGCGTTGGGGGATTACTGGCCGGGCATACAGCTGTATTACCCGCCGGTGAAATATGCACCCAGCCTCGGCATTTATGAGGACATGGCGCAGGCGGCCAACCGCATGGTCAAACATGCGCATTTCACCAATGCCCACACGCTGATTTTTGACCTGGAAGACGGCTGTCGGCAGAAGGAAATGAGCCGTACCTTGCTGCGCCAGGAGTTGCCCAAGCTGCGCAAGGTCAATGAGCGGGTGACGATTGCGATTCGTGCCAACTCTTTTCGTACCGATGAATACGAAGAGGACATGAAGCTGGTACGCGACATGAGCGAGTATATCGACGTCGTGATGCTGGCCAAGGCTGGCGAATCTTACGGTGCGGCTGAAGTGCGCGATTTATCCAGCTTTTTGCTTAGCATTAATCCGCACATCACCATACAGCCGATTATCGAGCACCCGAAATCACTCAAAATCGCGCCGGAATTGATGCAATACGACACGGTGAAACACGTGGTGTTCGGTATCCATGATTTTTCCAAAGCGCTGGGCATACACATCACACCCGAGCACTGGATTGAAGAGTTATTTTATTTTATCAACCAGCTGATTTTTGAGGCCAGGATTGCCGGTAAAGGCGTGATTGGCGGCGTGGAAACCCTTATCGGTAGCAACATCATGCCCGACAAATTTGTTGAGCCGCACGATGTGCGCCGCTGGCTGGATTTGCATGGCGATAACGAGTCGCGCGTGGTGTACAAACATGCCTGCCAGGAGGCCGCGATGGGCCTCACCGGCAAACAGGTGATACACCCGGGCCATATTCATTTATGTAAAACCGCTTATACGCCGTCACCGACTGAAATTAACCAGAAAGTGGCGATTTTGAAAGCGGCGATTGAGGCAGATGCTTTACTAGGCGGCGCGATCAAGTTTGAAGGCGAAATGCTGGACCCACCGATGTTTGGTAAAGCCTTGCAAACCCTGTTGCGCGCGCATGCCTTGCGCACATTAAAAGTGAGCGACATGGAGTTTGCATTACATGTATTGCAACTGATGCCGGCGCAAGTGGTACGCCAAAACTGGCCCTACGGCATTCTGTTATAAAAATTCATTTTTAGCGCGAATTGCGGCGTTGCAGGCCGTTATTTGATTAGTGCTCGAAATGCTCATGTACTTTATGTACATTCCGCTTTCTGTGCGCTGTGCGCCTTGCACTTCATCGCTAAATTCTGAATTTAGCCGTATTTATAGAGTTTAAAAAAGCATTTTCAAAAGAAATGCAAACATCGGCATGGCATAAACCATGCGTGCACAGAGTGAATGGAAAGGTTTGAACATGACACAGTTAGCCCCTTATCCACAATGGCAATGGGACGTCCCTGAGTTTTTTAATATCGGGGTCGCTTGTAGTGACCGCCATTTAGGCACGGCCAAAGCCGATGAAATCGCCATGATTGTGGAAGATGACACCTTTGGCACCAGTCGCATTAGCTTTGCCGAACTGGCCGACAGGACAGATCGTTTTGCCCAGGTGTTACGTGATCTGGGCGTGGCGCCGGGTGACCGTGTACTGATTCGCCTGCCTAACAGCCTGGATTATCCAACCGCTTTTTTAGGCACGATGAAAACGGGCGCAATTGCTGTGCCAACATCCACCTTGTTAACCGCCGAAGAAATTGCTTACCTAGCTAAAGACTCTGCTGCGGTGGTGCTGGTGACAGATGCGGCTGCCTGGGCGGGCATGTCGGCCAAAATGCAGCAAAATATTGCACAAACGCCACAACTGAGGCACATTTTGTTAACACAGCTCACGAGTGATATTGCACCAGTCGCAGGTTTAAATGTACTTTCGCTAGAGGCCGCTTTGGCAGCCGTAAATCAAATCGCACCTGCTTATGCCACGCGTGGTGAAGAGGCTGCTTACCTGGTCTATACCTCGGGCACGACGGGTTACCCAAAAGGCGTGTTGCATGCGCACCGTGCACTGCTTGGGCGCCAAACCGCGGCGCAGTACTGGTTTAACTATAGTGACACCCAGCAAGACCGTATCATGCATTCTGGCAAGTTTAACTGGACCTATGTGTTGGGCACGGGCCTGATGGACCCGTTGTATTTAGGCAAAACGGTGATCGTGCATGAGGGTAAAAATGATGCGCAAAAGTGGCTGGAGCTGATTGCCAAGCATGGCGCCACCATTTTTATTGGTGTGCCGACTATTTATCGGCAGTTGCTGCAAAAAACCACTGCGACGCAGGCCGAGATTCCTAGCGTTCGCCATTTTATGAGTGCCGGTGAGCATTTGTCTGACGAAGTGTTGACGCAATGGCGCGAACGGTTTTGGCTGGATATTTATGAAGCGGTTGGCATGAGTGAGTTTTCTTACTACTTGTCGCAAAGTATTTTCCGGCCGATTCGCGCAGGATCAGCCGGGTTTCCGCAGCCTGGGCACGATATTGTGCTGCTTAATCCTGACACACGTGAGCCGGTGGCCGAAGGCGAGGAGGGCATGATTTGCGTGCCAGACACCGACCCCGGCTTGTTTTTAAACTATTGGAACTTGCCTGAAGAAACCGCAAAATACAAACACGATGGCTATTTTTTCACCGGCGACTATGCCAAATATGATGCTGATGGCTATCTATGGTTTTTGGGCCGTAAGGATGACATTATTAAAAGCTTCGGCTATCGCGTATCGCCCTACGAAATTGAGCGCGTCTACAAAGGCCATCCGGCCGTGGCGGACTGCGCAGCCGTGGGCGAAGAAATTGAAAAAGACAAATTGCTGGTGGTGATTTATGTCATCCCCAAACCTGAGGCTGCGATTGCGCCCGAGGAGTTAATCGCGTTTGGCAAACAGCACCTGGCAGCGTATAAAGCACCCAAAACCGTGTATCTCGCTAAAGAGTTTCCGCGCACCAAAAATGGTAAAATCTTGCGTAAAGATGTGAGTCCTGCGATTGCCTATTTGAAAAGCAATGCCCGTTGAAGATGCCGCGCTAAAGAAAACACCATGGCCCTGATTAAAACCCAAGATTTTATCGAGAGTATTGCCGATGCCTTGCAATATATCTCTTATTACCATCCTGAAGATTATATTCAGGCCTTGGCGGCTGCCTATACTAAAGAAGCCTCCCCAGCCGCCAAAGATGCCATTGCGCAGATTTTGACCAATTCGCGCATGTGCGCCGAAGGTAAACGGCCTCTGTGTCAGGATACCGGTATTGTGGTGGCCTTTATCAAAATCGGCATGCAGGCACGTTTTGAAGGTGACATGACCATAGACGAGATGGTCAATGAAGGCGTGCGCCGCGCCTATTTGCACCCGGATAACACTTTGCGGGCCTCGATTGTGAGCGACCCGGCAGGCGCCCGCAAAAATACACGCGATAACACACCAGCCATTACCCATGTTGAGATGGTGGCTGGCGATACCGTCGATATCCAGATTGCGGCTAAAGGCGGCGGCTCTGAAAATAAATCTAAATTGGCCATGCTCAATCCTAACGAAAGCATTGTGGATTGGGTGCTAAAAGTAGTGCCTGAGATGGGCGCAGGCTGGTGCCCGCCTGGCATGCTGGGCATAGGCATTGGCGGCAGTGCCGAAAAAGCCATGCTGCTGGCCAAAGAATCGCTCATGGCGCCGATTGATATTCAGGCATTGCAAGCACGCGGCGCGCAAAACCGCATAGAGGAACTGCGGTTAGAGCTCTATGAAAAGGTCAATCAGTTAGGCATAGGCGCGCAAGGCCTGGGCGGCTTGACCACCGTACTCGATGTGAAAATCCTGGATTATCCAACCCATGCGGCGAGTTTGCCGGTGGCGATTATCCCTAACTGTGCGGCGACACGCCATGTGCACTTTACGCTGGATGGGTCGGGCGTGGCTGAACTGACACCGCCTAGCCCGGATATTTACCCGGATGTGCATTGGGCACCAAGCCCGCAAGCCAAGCGCGTCAACCTGGAAACTGTCACGCGTGAACAAACACAAACCTGGAAAACCGGCGATACTTTGCTCTTAACCGGCAAGATATTGACTGGCCGCGATGCGGCACATAAACGCATCCAAACCATGCTGGCCAACGGTGAGCCGTTGCCGGTTGATTTTACCAACAAGTTTATTTATTACGTCGGCCCGGTAGATGCCGTGCGTGACGAAGCGGTGGGCCCGGCAGGCCCAACCACCGCGACGCGTATGGATAGCTATACCGAGATGATGCTGAACACGGGCTTGCTGGGCTCGATTGGTAAAGCCGAACGCGGAGAAGAAGCATTGGTCGAGATTGCCAAACATCAATCAGTGTATCTGATGGCTGTTGGTGGCGCCGCTTACCTGGTCAGCAAGGCGATTAAAAAATCCCGCGTGCTGGCCTTTAAAGAGTTAGGCATGGAGGCCGTTTACGAGTTTGAGGTAGTGGATATGCCGGTGACGGTGGCGGTGAGTGCAGATGGCGAGTCTGTGCATCAAACCGGGCCAGCACTCTGGAAAAAAACCATTGCTTTGCAAGCAGTTTAAATTGGCATGCGCAATGTGAGTGAAATCACTGAGGCCGGGCACAAATTGGTGAAAGATACGTCATACAACTAAGCGTAATCATGGAGCGAGTATGATAAAAATCGACACTGGGGCAATATTTTTTGCTGTGGCGTGTGTTTGGCTGACAGGCAGCCTCAGTTTGCCCGTGCATGCCGAGTCGGCGCTAGAATATTTTACTGATAGCAGTGGCCGTTACAGCGGGCCGACACTGGAAGATCAGGTGGCCCTGATGGATAGCGATCACAATGGCTTTGCCGATGTGTTTGAGGTGCGTGCCTGGCTGGAAAAGCAGCACGGCAAGGGTTACCAAAAAGAGTTACTGGACAAATGGGAGTCGTCTGCCTACGGTAAGAGTTGCAGTACGCCATTTGCCAAAGAGTTATATGGAGACAGCACGCGCTGACAACCGCACGACAGTGTTGTTTTGTTGCTTGCAGGCGGCTGTCATTTGCATCAATTGCTGGAATGTTACAAGCAGTTAACATTCTGGCGAATGGACTGGACTATAATCAAGCGAGAAGAGATCCTCAGCAGTCAGTGGTTAGCCCTGGCCCATTCCCCGTTTTTTGTTTTATTGGTAGAGCCTACACATCATGTTACAAGCATACGAAACCCACGTTAAAGAGCGCGCCGCGCAAACCCTGCCTCCTTTACCACTCAACGCAGAGCAAGTCGCTGCCTTGGTCGAGCTGCTAAAATCACCGCCTGCAGGTCAGGAGACCTTGCTGGTTGACCTGCTGCAAAATCGTATCCCGGCGGGTGTTGATCAGGCTGCTTATGTCAAAGCCGCTTTTCTGGCTGACGTGGCCAACGGTAACGCCAGCTCACCATTGGTGACTGCTGAAAAAGCGATTGAATTGCTGGGCACCATGCTTGGTGGTTACAACGTGCAGGCATTGGTGGCATTGCTGGATACGCCGATGGCCGCACAGGCTGTGAAAGCATTGTCGACCACCATTTTGATGTTTGATGCTTTTCATGATGTCGATGCCAAAATGAAAGCAGGTAATCCACACGCGAAAGCGCTGATTACTTCATGGGCGAATGCCGAGTGGTTTACCAGCAAGCCTGCGCTGGCAGAAGAAATAAAGCTGGTGGTGTTTAAGTTAGAGGGTGAAACCAATACCGACGACCTGAGCCCGGCACAAGATGCCTGGAGCCGCCCGGATATTCCATTGCACGCCAAAGCCATGTTGATTAATCGCATGGCCGACGGCCTGCAAACCATTGAAAGCCTCAAGCAAAAAGGCTTGCCGTTGGCTTATGTGGGTGACGTGGTGGGCACGGGCTCCTCACGTAAATCAGCGATTAACTCTGTGCAGTGGTGGATGGGCGATGATATTCCGTTTATCCCAAACAAGCGCACCGGTGGTGTCGTCATCGGCAATAAAATTGCACCTATTTTCTTTAATACCGCCGAAGATTCCGGCGCGTTGCCGATTCAGTGCGATGTGTCCAAGCTGAACACCGGTGATGTGATTGTGATCAAGCCATTTGAAGGCAAAGTGCTGTCAGAGGCGGGTGACTTGTTGGCCACGTTCGAGATGAATCCGGTCACGCTGGCAGATGAAGTGCGTGCTGGCGGCCGTATTCCATTAATTATTGGCCGTGGCTTGACCGCGAATGCGCGTAAAGCGCTGGGCTTGGGCGAGACCGATACCTTTATTAAATCTACCCCGGTTAAAGATACGGGTAAAGGCTATACCTTGGCCCAGAAAATGGTCGGTCGCGCCTGTGGCCTGCCTGCTGGTTTGGGCGTGCGCCCGGGCACTTACTGCGAGCCAAAAGCAACCACTGTCGGCTCACAAGACACCACGGGTGGTATGACACGTGATGAACTGAAAGAGCTGGCTTGCCTTGGCTTTAGTGCCGACCTGGTGATGCAGAGCTTCTGCCATACGGCAGCGTATCCCAAACCTGTTGATATTAAACTGCAGCATGAGTTGCCGGAATTTATGTCCAGCCGTGGTGGTGTCAGTTTGCGCGCTGGCGATGGCGTGATTCACTCCTGGCTTAACCGCCTGATTTTGCCGGATACTGTAGGCACCGGTGGTGACTCACATACCCGTTTTCCTATTGGTATCAGCTTCCCTGCAGGTTCTGGGTTGGTGGCATTTGCCGCAGCGACTGGCGCTATGCCGTTAGATATGCCGGAATCTGTATTGGTACGTTTTAAAGGCGAAATGCAACCTGGCATCACCTTGCGTGACCTGGTCAATGCGATCCCTTATGCGGCTATTCAGGAAGGTACGCTGACGGTTGGCAAACAAGGTAAACAAAACGTATTTAACGGCCGTGTGCTTGAAATCGAAGGCTTGCCAGATTTAAAAGTAGAACAAGCCTTTGAACTGGCTGATGCTTCTGCTGAACGCTCCGCCAATGGTTGTACTGTATTGCTGAACAAAGAGCCAGTGATTGAGTTTCTTAACTCTAACATTGTGCTGATGCAAAACATGATCGAAAACGGTTATGCCGATGCGCGTACACTCGAGCGCCGTATTGCCAGCATGAAAGCCTGGTTGGAAAAACCAGAGCTGCTGCAACCGGATGCCGACGCTGAGTACGCGCATGTGATCGAAATTGATCTCGCTGATATTAAAGAGCCACTGGTGGCTTGTCCCAACGACCCGGATGACATTAAGCCATTGACCGCAGTGGTGGGGGATAAAATCGACGAAGTGTTTATTGGTAGCTGCATGACCAATATTGGCCATTATCGCGCGGCAGGTAAAGTGCTCGAAGGCGCGGGTGGTATCCCAACCCGTTTGTGGATTGCACCACCAACCCGTATGGACGAGGCACAGTTGCGTGCAGAGGGCGTGTATTCGACCTTTGGCGTGGCAGGGGCGCGTACCGAGGTGCCGGGCTGCTCGCTATGCATGGGTAACCAGGCGCGCGTGGCAGACAAGGCCACCGTGTTTTCTACCTCTACCCGTAACTTTGATAACCGCATGGGTAAAGACGCACGTGTTTATCTAGGCTCTGCTGAGCTGGCGGCGGTGTGCGCTAAGCTGGGTCGCATGCCAACGGTCCAAGAGTACCTGGACACCTTAGGCAGCAAACTGACCAATACGGCGGAGATTTACAAATATCTCAACTTTAACCAGATGACCCAATATGCAGGGTCTTTGGAAAACGTGAAAAAAGTCATTCCGATTCAAGAAACTGCATAGCGACTCATGATTTAACGCAATCAGCAAAGGGGGCATTCGCCCCCTTTGTTGTTTTTAAGGCAGGACATATCCTTGCAACTGTAAAACCTGAGAGGCTCCCTCACGGCGACCTGCTGTTTTGATTATGATGTATTTGCTGACGTCAACGACTCGATCTACCGATACGTCAATACCACTGATTGATTCAATACATTTTTAATGTCAAAGGAGAAGTTCATGAAACCGTTCGAACAAGGCTTGGTTAACTATCAACAACGTTTACTGTCACATGATTACGGTCAGGTATTTTGCCGTTTTGATGCAGAACAACAGGCGTTATGGAGTTATATACATCAGCCACAGCGTATTCCCTGCATCAACCATGATTTACTGATGAATCTGCACCAGCATCATGCGGATGTCCAGCGTAGTGGCGGCTATGTCCAGACGGACAATGAGACTGTACTGCCGATTCGTTATTCTGTGTTTGCGTCAGCCACGCCGGGCTATTTTAATATGGGTGGCGACTTACAGAAAATGGCTGCGGCTATTCGTCAGCAAGACCGGGCATTGTTGCAGGCTTATGCCAAGCTCAGCATTGATGTTGTTGCCCAGCGCGCCTTCCGCTTTCAGCTGGATCACGTGACTAAAATCTCATTGCTACAAGGCGAGGTGCTGGGCGCTGGGATTGAAGCTGCCATGACCAGTGATGTACTTATCGCTGAAAAACAATCTGTGTTTTGTTTTCCTGAGCTGTTTTTTAACATGATTCCAGGCATGGGTGCTTACAGTTTTATCGCGCGTAAAGCAGGCATCGCCGTTGCAGATAAAATGATCCTGGGTTGCGAGCGCTATACCGCAGAAGAGTGCCTGCAAATGGGCCTGATTGATATCGTGGTTGAGGAGGGCGAAGGCGAGCAGGCTGTGCACGACTTTATCCATAAAAATAGCAAACGTGCCGAAGGCTTTTTATCTGCACAAAAGGCTAAAGCCAGGGTGAATCCACTCACCTACGACGAGCTCAAGGATATTGTCGATGTTTGGGTAGAGAACGCCTTGCGCCTGACTGAGCGAGACCTCAAGGTGATGGATCGCTTTTATCGCGCGCAGTCACGCTTGTTTCCCGATCAAGCGCCTGTCATTGATTTGCCGCAACAGGCGAGTGTTTTACCAATCGACCATCACCTGGCGGTGAATCAGTAGTGCGTAGCCATGGGTGCCCGGCTATTTGTGAGAGCGCTTGGATGAGAGCTTGCTGCGATGTTGTAGCAGGTGCCCACGCGTCTCTTCATAGCAATCAGCAACGGCCTGATACAGGCCGGAAATAGTCTGGGCATCTTCCATGTTCAAGCCCAATAAACGGCGGCTGAGTTTGCTGAGTGGAATCAAGCCCATATTGGCAGATTCACCCGCCAGCTCGTGCGCCAGTTTATGTACTTGTTCAAAGTTTAAATCGAGGCTGGCTTTGCCCAGTGTGCGTACCAAAATGTCGGTAGACTCAATAAACTCGGTGATGAGCTTGTGCAGAAATGCTTCACTGCCGCCCAGTTTTAGCAAG
This sequence comes from Methylophilus sp. 5, assembly GCF_000515275.1. Classification (NCBI taxonomy): domain Bacteria; kingdom Pseudomonadati; phylum Pseudomonadota; class Betaproteobacteria; order Nitrosomonadales; family Methylophilaceae; genus Methylophilus; species Methylophilus sp. 5. The sequence goes on along the minus strand of NZ_KI911560.1, from coordinate 3,002,239 downwards.
TGGGCCATGCGATCATCATCCAGTAATGGTTCAGTGATTGGCGTGATGCTGGTGATGTTTTGTGCGTCTATTGGTGCGGGTTTTGCCCCCCGCATTGGCGAGTTGGGGGCCCTTGACTCGACCAGTGGTGTATCCTGACGCGGTGAATCTATCTGTGTCGGCGCTGCAGCTTGTTCTTGCGTAGTGGTTTTCGCTTTTTTGCGTCTGACTGGCGCGACTTGTGCCAACTGTTCCGTCTCTATGGTCGCGGCAATCGCTTCAATCAGGCTTTGAATTTGTCTTGAAACCACCGGTTTGGTTAATACCTGATACACGCCTGCACGCAAACAGCGGTCCTGTGTGGTTTTGGTCGCATCTGCGGTCAAAATGACGGTACGTAGTGGTTTGCTCCCGGGCAGGGCATGGTGGATATTAAACACCTCCAGGCCGTTCATTTCCGGCATGTTGTAATCCAGAATCATCAAGTCAAACCGGTGATGTTCCAGTGCATCCAGTGCCGCATCGCCGTTGTCTACCGCTTTGACCACACAGTGCATTCTTTGCAGGGTTTCGTTCAGAATCAGTCGATTGACCACGTTGTCATCTGCAATCAGCACGCGAATCTTTTTGCGGAACTTGGTATGACTGCTTAATGGCACAACATTCGACTGGCTATCGAGATTGATTTCGTTTGCCGCCGGCTGTGCGGGTGCCGCCGCATGTGTGAGCGGCAGGCTCACCACAAAAGTCGTGCCGACATTTTCCTGGCTGGTGACACTGATTTTTCCAGACATCACCTCGACCAGCTGTTTCGCAATGGCAGTGCCTAACCCGGTGCCGCCATAACGCCTGGTGATGCTGCTATCCGCTTGGGTAAAGCTGTCAAAAATCAGCGGCAATGCGTCATTTTTAATGCCTATGCCGGTATCACGTATGCGAAAGCTGAGTTTACTCATCTCGGCATGGCCTTGTATCACGCTCACCACTACGTCGACCCCGCCGTGTTGGGTAAACTTAATAGCGTTGGCAATCAGGTTGGTTAATACCTGCTCAATGTGGTGCATGCTGCCGACATAGTGGCGCTCTACCAATGGGTCAAGGTGAAACCGCAGCCACAATTGCTTGCGTTCAACCTCAATCTGAAACATCAAGTGCAAGCGCTGGATCAGGTCAGGCATGAAAAAAGTGATTTCTTCGAGCTCAACTTTGCCTTTTTCAATTTTGCTGATGTCCAGCACGTCATTAATCAGTTTTTTGAGGCTGGAGGCTGAGGTGCCAACCATTTTAAGTAATTCGGATTGTTTGCTATCGAGTTTTGTTTGCGCCATTAACTCACTGGCACCAATAATGCCGTTAAGCGGGGTGCGCATTTCATGGCTGATATTAGACAGGAAGTTTGTTTTTGCCTCGCTGGCTTGTCCTGCTTCTTTGGTGGCTTTTTCGAGGCTGACCAGCAAGCGCAGTGCGTGCGGTGGAACCAGTAACAAGGTGAGCAAAAAGCCATAGGCTAAATGCTGATGCTGGTTCCAGTAGGGGTTTAAATACAGTGTCAGGCTAAAGCCGATCAGGCTAAAGACGTAGCAGCCTTTAAAAAACTTGGTGCCATAACGTAAGCCATAGCCGATGATAAGCCACAGATAAATGCCGATAAATACGCCCGCCATTGCGCCTGAAATCATCTGCTCAAGCGAGGTGGCTGTAATGTCCATCACCATCGCTACCCACTGGCGTTTTTCATTTTTTTGTGGGTTTTGCAGGATGTTATACAGCATCAAAAAGCCAAAACACAAATAAATCAGGCAGAGCAATACAGGCTCGTAGCTGCTGTGATTAATAAGGAGATAGAGCGTAATAAAGCTGACGAAAGCAACACGGATGAGAGCCTGCTCAGTTTCATAACTGATAGACTTTATTTCTGTCACTTTTTGCTTTAACTGTCTAACTAAATCTCGCATGCTTATGATGGATCAGGGTTGTACGCTTACTTGATACCGGCGCAAAGGGAAATCTAACCTATATTGATAGTTAACGGACTTTTCTTAAGATAACTTAAATTTTAGCAGGCTCGATTTGATTATCAAAGAAAGTTTACTTTTCAGAACGTAAAATAATAGTGTGGTTAACGGCATCTGTGATAAAAATGCCGACATTCTGTCCTTTTGGCGATTTATCTGCATGACGAACCCTACTGACGCTCAATCACCTTCCAGATGGTCACGCTGGCTGGCGCGCAGCCGCATGGTTTTACCGATTTCATTTTTTATCGGCGGCTTCGTCTGGGATGCGATTACCATAGGCAAAAAAGTGGCGTTGTCTGACATGGCAATTTTTGCGGTATATTTGTTGTTGGCTGCGTTGCTGATGTATCAGCTTGCAGAGCCTTCCTCTGCAGTCAGGCGGCTGGGCGAGCGTTTGCTCAGTTGGCAGTGGTTGCAAAACCGGGTTGCAAATTGGCCGGTGCAAGACTGGCCCTACTGGATATTGCAATTTTTGTTTGGCAGCCTGCTCAGTGCTTTATTTATCCTTTATTTCAAGAGCTCAAGCTATGGCCTGGCTTGGGTCGTCACGCTGGTATTAGGCGTGCTGTTGGTGGCCAATGAGTTTATTGAGGGTGAGTATCGACGCTTGAGCTTGTGCTGGAGCATGTTTGGCTTATGCACCATTTTATGGTGCAACTTTGCTTTTCCATTTTTGTTTGGCAGTGTGCATGCGGCCTGGTTTTATTTGAGCACCTTGCTGGGCGCCACTATCACCTATGTGTTGTATCAGCGTGCGCCACATCATGCGGGCCGTATCTGGCCGGTATGGGTGATTGCCGGGCTGCTGATGCTTGCTTATCGTGCAGATATGATTCCGCCCGTGCCCTTGGTCAAGCAGGCCGTGGTGGTGGCTTATGATCTGGAAAAGTCACCTGAGGGCTACTGGATGACCGTTGAAAAGTCGCCCTGGTGGCAGTTTTGGCGCGTAGATAGTGACCGTTTTTATCTGCAGCCAGGGCAGAAGCTGGTGTGTTTTTCATCGGTGTTTGCCCCACAAGGCTTGCATACCAAGCTGGTACACGATTGGCAAAAGAAGGTGAAAGGGGAGTGGGTGAGTGTGTCCATGCCAGGGTTTTCGCTCACTGGCGGCCGCGATAGCGGCTACCGCGGCTATACCTATAAAACCAACCTGACCGCGGGCGAGTGGCGTGTGCGTATCCAAACGGCTACCCGGCAAACCATTGCTGTGAGTGCGTTTAATGTCTCTATTAGCAGTGGTTTAGATCCACAACATCGCACACGTATTCGTTACTAATGACGGCCAGCGTTGTTGGGCCGTTAGCGTTGATCGCCTTCGCAGGCCGCATGTGCGGTTGCATCTTGCGCTAGGGTAGAGGCTAGCCAGGCAAGCTGAGGCTCTATTGTCTGGCGCAAGGTCCACGGCGGATTAATGATCCACATGCCGCTGCCATGCATGCCAAAGCCATCGGCAGATGGTTGTTGCACATCCAGTGTTACATGCAAATAATCTGTATTCAGGCTGCGTAGCTTGTCTATCATTTGCTGTGGCTCTGGCCGTTGCAAGCGCGGATACCAGATCAGGTAAGTGCCGGTGGCAAAACGTTTCAGGCTATCTTTGATGCAGTCAACCACACGCGCATAATCGTCCTTCACCTCATAAGGCGGGTCTATCAGCACAATGCCGCGTTTGGCGGGCGGTGGCAAACAGGCTTTAATACCTTCAAAGCCATCTTTTTGCTGAATCGACACTTGTCTTTTCTGCGGCAAAAAGTGTTGCTCCAGCAGGGTGGCATCTGCCGGATGCAGCTCAAATAAACGCAATTTGTCTGCCGCATTTAAAAAATAGCTGGCAATACAAGGTGAACCGGGGTAGAGGTTTGGTTGCCCATTACCTGCCGCTGCGACGGCTTGCAAATAGCCTGCAAAAGCGTCTGGTGCCTGAGTTTTCTGCAAGCGTTGAATGCCATCTACATATTCTGCTGTTTTGTTGGCAACTGTGCTGTCCAGGCTGTAAAGGCCAGCCCCGGCGTGCGTATCTATTACCCAGTAAGGTTTATCCTTCTGGTTAAAGTAGTCCAGCACCAGGCTGTACATCCAGTGTTTCAAAACGTCGGCGTGATTGCCAGCGTGAAAGGCGTGACGGTAACTTAACATGCATATACTCTCAATAAGTCGCCATTATAAGCTACAAAGTTTGTGCGCTCTTGTGAAAACAGGCCAATTTGCATTAGCATGCAGGCATGAAACCTAGTCATACACACTCCGACCACGCTCACGCCCCTGAGCGCGCCCACAATGGTTGTGCGCACGACCACGCTCACGAAAACCATGCCCATGCGCACGACGAGGCCGCACATGGCAACCCGTTCTGGATCCCTTTTCTCGCCATTGCACTGTTTGCGGTGGTCGAGTTTGCCGGCGGGCTCTGGACACAGTCACTGGCCTTGCTTAGCGATGCCTGGCACATGTTGTTTGACGTGCTGGCGCTGGGGCTCGCTATGTGGGCGGCCCATCGGGCCCGCACCGGGCATCCGGCCTCACAGCAAACCGAGCGTCGTGTTTCCATGATTAATGCGTTGTCTATGTTGGTGGTGACTGGCTGGATTGTGGTTGAAGCCATAGACCGGTTAAAACACCCGGTGCCAGTCGCCGGCGGTTACGTCAGCGTGATTGCTTTGGTTGGCCTGTTAATCAACCTGTTTGTGGCCAAACACATGCATCACCAGCACGAACATCACGGCGGTGATGCCAGTTTGAACCACCGCGCCGCATTTTTGCATGTGCTGGGTGACTTGTTAGGCTCAGTGACGGCGGTCGCCGCAGGTGTGGTGATCTACTTCACCGGCTGGATGACCATAGACCCGATTCTGTCTATCTTGATTTCGTTGCTGTTATTGGTGGTCACGCTCAATTTAATCCGTGATATTCATCGCGGCGAAACCGGCCATCATCACTAGCTTTTTGAAGACTTTGATTCATTAACGGAGCGCCAATATGCCATATGTCAACGTGAAACTCGCAGGCTCAGTCACCAAAGAGCAAAAGAAGCAAATTGCCAAAGAAATCACCGAAACCCTGCAAAAACATGCGCATAAACCCGCTAACTACACCTACGTTGTGTTTGAAGAGGTGGCGTATGAAGATTGGGCCATTGGTGGCGAGCTTTTAGGCTAGCTAAATCTTGATCAAAGTGTTTTTCAAAGAAGTTGGTAAACGATGTACACCATCGAAGACTTGAAGCTGGCAAATGCACAGCTTAATGAGGTGGCCGAGCGATGGTCTGCGGCGCATTCTGCAAACCGCGTTAACCCGTTGGATATGGAGGCTAAGGCGGCGGCTGAGAGAGTGCACCACATTGAAGAAGATCTTAAACGTCGCGGGCTTCTACGTTATACAGCGCATGAGCTGCTGGATGAGAGCTTAGATCAGAGGCACCCAGATGCGCAGAGCTGGGAAGTTGTCTTGTACAACGGTAAAAGATATCGAAGACGGTTTTATCCACTTGAGTTGAGCAAGTCCGGAAAGCGCGTTAAGCAATGGAGAAAGGCATGGGAGCCGCTAGATGATTAAATGCTGTTTAACGGCTAAGGGTTTCTTTCAAGGCTGATCGTGTGTTGGGTGTCACTTGGGCAAACATCTGATGCTAAAATGCCGTCATGTTTGACCCCAAACCCATCCTCAAAAACCTGCCTAATCTGCCCGGGGTTTACCGTATGCTTAATGCGGAAAGCACGGTGATTTATGTTGGCAAGGCTAAAGACCTGAAAAAACGGGTTTCCAGTTACTTTAATAAAAATCTGGCCAGCCCGCGCACCAAAATGATGGTGTCGCAGATCGCCAATATTGAAACCACGGTGACGCGCTCAGAAGCCGAAGCGCTACTGCTGGAAAATAACCTGATTAAAGGCTTGATGCCGCGTTACAACGTGTTGTTTCGCGATGACAAGTCCTATCCCTACATCACGCTGACTGGCGATGCCTACCCCAGGTTGGCGTTTCATCGCGGCACACAGCGCAAAGGCCATCAGTATTTCGGGCCTTTTCCTAGTTCGCCAGCGGTGCGTGAGAGCATCCAGTTGCTGCAAAAGGTATTTAAGCTGCGCACCTGCGAAAATACGGTGTTTGCCAATCGCTCGCGGCCTTGCTTGCAATATCAGATCGCCCGTTGCACCGCGCCTTGCGTCAATTTGATTTCTGAGGCCGATTACGCTGGCGATGTGCGCCATGCCGCCATGTTTTTGCTGGGCAAAACCAGTGAGGTGGTTGATTCGCTGGCAGAGGGCATGAATGCTGCGGCCGAGGCGATGGAGTACGAGCAGGCGGCGATTTTGCGTGACCGTATTCAGGCCTTGCGTCAGGTACAGGCCAAGCAGTTTGTCAGCGACTTTAGTGTCAGCGATGCTGATGTGATTGCGTGTGCAGAAGTGCAGGGGCAGCATTGTATTAATCTGGTGATGATCCGTGGTGGTCGTCATTTGGGCGACAAGAGCTTTTTTCCTAAAAACAGCCAGGACGCTGAGCTCGCTGAAACCGTAGAAGCATTTATCACGCAATATTACCTGTCGCAAAATACGCCGCCGTTGCTGGTGTGTGGCGCCGAGGTCAATAAGGTCGAATTTGAAGATGTGCTCAGCGAGCAGTCTGGCCGCAAAATACGCGTACTGACCAATGCCATTGGCGATAAAAAAGTCTGGCTCAAAATGGCGCAAACCAATGCCGAGCTGGCATTGCAGCAGCGCCAGGCGACCTCTGCCAGCCAGCAGGCGCGCTTGTTGTCGCTGCGCGAAGCGCTCAAGCTGGCAGAAACCACTGAGCGTATTGAGTGTTTTGATATTAGCCACACCATGGGTGAAGCCACTGTGGGCAGCTGTGTAGTGTTTGACCGGGGTGACATGCAGAACAGCGAATATCGTCGCTACAACATCACAGGCATCACGCCAGGCGATGATTACGCCGCCATGCGCGATGTGCTGACACGGCGCTATAAGAAAGTGGCAGCGGGCGAGGGTAAGCGTCCAGACCTGATTTTTATTGACGGCGGTAAAGGCCAGCTCGGCGTTGCGATAGAGGTGATGCAAGAAGTTGGCCTGGACGATATTTTAATGGTCGGCATTGCCAAGGGTGAAGAGCGCAAACCTGGCCTCGAAACCATGATTTTTTCTGACACCGGTGAAATGCTTAATTTACCTAGCGACAACCAGGGCTTGCATTTGTTGCAGCAAATTCGCGATGAAGCACACCGTTTTGCCATTACCGGCCACCGCGCGCGCCGCGCCAAAGCGCGTATTACTTCCAGCCTCGAAGAGATTGAAGGCGTCGGCGCCAAACGCCGCAAAGCCTTACTCGTGCGATTTGGTGGCCTGGATGGGATAAAAAGTGCTAGCATAGACGAGATTGCCCAGGTTGAAGGCATTAGTCTGGCGTTGGCACAAACCATTTACGAACGCTTGCATTAAGCCCTTGTACGCTGTCCTTTGTATGCATCCATAGACGAATAAACATGTGGAATATCCCGAATATACTCACCTTGTTACGCATCGGCATGATTCCGGTGTTTGTTGGCATCTTTTATCTGCCTGCCCAGGCCGTCGCGGCTGATGGCCTGCCTGCACACTGGGTCAACTTAACCGCCGCCAGTGTGTTTATATTGGCCGCGTTTACCGATTGGCTAGACGGCTACTGGGCGCGCAAATATCACCAAATGTCCAAATTTGGTGCTTTCCTCGACCCGGTGGCAGACAAACTCATGGTCGCTGCAGCCCTCATCGTCCTGGTTGAGTTAAATCGCGTTGGCGCGGTTGTTGCACTCATTATTATCGGTCGCGAAATTGCCATCAGCGCCTTGCGTGAATGGATGGCCAGTATAGGCAAAAGTGCCAATGTGACGGTCGCCATGGTTGGCAAAATAAAAACCGCGGCACAAATGGCCGCCATCACTTTATTGCTGTGGTACGACCCGTTACTCGGATTGGATATTCAATGGTTGGGCGAGTGGCTCATCGTCATTGCCGCATTACTCACCCTGATTTCCATGGGCTATTATCTGCGTGCCGCGTGGCCTGCCATCCGCGAAACCATCTAAAAAACGCATTCTGCAAAAAGAATAGGTTTTTTTAAAAATCGTCCTTGACACAGGTCTCAAAATCATTAAAATGCCAGCTTCTTTACGACACACGGCGTAAGGAAATACGCGGGAATAGCTCAGTTGGTAGAGCGCAACCTTGCCAAGGTTGAGGTCGCGAGTTCGAGACTCGTTTCCCGCTCCAAATTTTGGGGGAAAGCTCAGCTTTCCCTTTTTAACATAAGTAGTTTTTATGTTGTTGGTTCTGGCGCGATAGCAAAGCGGTTATGCCGCGGCCTGCAAAGCCGTTTAGGCCGGTTCGACTCCGGCTCGCGCCTCCAGTCTCATGTAGCAAATATGCGGGAATAGCTCAGTTGGTAGAGCGCAACCTTGCCAAGGTTGAGGTCGCGAGTTCGAGACTCGTTTCCCGCTCCAAATTTCTCTCAAGCATGTTTTCTGACCACTATGCAAAGTAGATCAGGATGCTAGAATACAAAGCTTGCAGACCCTACCGCCCGGATGGTGAAACTGGTAGACACAAGGGACTTAAAATCCCTCGGCTTAACGGCTGTGCCGGTTCGATTCCGGCTCCGGGCACCACTTACCTCAATCAAGTAGTCTAAATTCCTATCAAAACCCAATAAAATCAAGGGTTAACTCAAAAGCAACAGTTTCACAGCGTATCAGGCACTGTCTTGACATATACACATGATGCGTATAACTTTGTGTATCACTCAGTTATACATGCGAAGGTGTTATACACATGCCTCTGTCAGATACTGCTTTACGTAATGCCAAGCCTAAAGATGCGGATTACACCATAACTGATGGCTTAGGCTTATCTGTGCTTATATCCAGCAAGGGTGGCAAGTGGTGGCGGTTTCGTTATCGGTACTTGGGCAAGCCTAAGCTGTTATCACTGGGCACCTATCCTGAAATATCGTTACAACAAGCAAGGGCTAGGCGTGACGAAGCGCGTGCGCTGGTGGCCGATGGCATCGACCCAAGCCAACACCGCAAAGAGGTGAAAGTCAAAGCCAAGCTAGAGGCTACAAATACCTTTCAAGCCGTTGCCGATGATTGGCACGCCCTACACAATAAAGCCAAGTCAGAACGCCACCAGCAACGCGTTAAACGCTGGCTAGAGGTGTACCTATACCCAAGCCTAGGCAACAAGCCAATATCGACCATAACCGCGCCTATGGTGTTAGACACCACCAGCACACTACAAAAACAAAACAAACTAGAAACCGCGCACCGCATTATTCAAACCGCTGGGCAGGTGTTTCGTTATGCCATCCAAAAAGGGTTTGCCACATACAACCCAGCGCCAGACCTTAAAGGAGCATTGCCGCCGCCTGTAGTTAAGAACATGGCCGCCATGATTGAGCCGAAAGATTTTGCAGAGTTACTGCGCAGCATAGACGGTTATCAAGGCACACTTACCGTGCAATGTGCGCTTAAGCTTGCCCCGTTACTGTTTCAGCGTATCGGTGAGTTACGACACATGAAATGGGCAGATTTGGATTTTGAGAACAACGAGTGGCGTTATCTGGTCACCAAAACCAAAACGCAACACATCGTGCCATTGTCGCGGCAGGCGGTTGCCATTATCGAGACCATGCGCCCATACTCAGGTCATGGCATGTATGTTTTCCCCGGTGGCAGAACACATGAACGGCCTATGAGTGAAAATGCCATTAATGCCGCATTACGCAACATGGGCTATGACACGCAAGCAGAAATTACAGGGCACGGCTTTAGAGCTATAGCGCAAACACTAGGCGAACAAGAGCTTGGACTAGACCCCAAACACATCGAACGCCAGCTTGCCCATTCAGTAGCGAACCCATTGGGCACGGCGTATGAAAGAGCACAATTCTTAAAAGACCGTAAAGTGATGATGCAAACATGGGCGGATTATCTGGACGAACTAAAGGCAGGGGCAAAAGTAGTGCCGTTCAAAACAGCTTAACCGTTTAACCACACCTAGTCCGACGGGGCGAAAACTTGGCAACCCTAGCCTAGCTGGTGTGGTTTCCGATATAGGGCAAACGCAAAGGGGCGTTTATGTATGAACAAACTAATAAGTATAAGAATGATTTAAATACTCTGATTGTAGAGCTACAGCATAAGCTTGTAAGTCGCGCTAATATAGCCGAAATTTCACCGCATTATAGGTCGCAGATTCAAGAGTTAATAAAAGATGCTTCGCAAAGCACAGATTGGTTGATACTAACCAAATACCTTGCAGATTTGATTTTCGAAGGTACTGTACAAGATTTTTTGCTCAATCTGACAGTTAAGCAAGCAATGAACCCATTAATCATTAAGCATAATGCTCAAGAAGTTGAGCTGATAGATGCTAAGAAGAAAGTCAGTAAAGCACAATCCGATCACTCAAAAGGTGGTTTAAATAAAACTAAAAATGACCCAAAACAAAAAGAGAAACAGGTAGTTAAAGAATGTTGGCAAAGATGGCAAGAATCAAAAGTTGCAAGCCCGCCATATGGGCATTACAGAAACAATACGAAATTTGCACAAGACATGATTGATAAGTTTCGCCCAGATAATCCAGAGGATGAAGTCAACCACCTTAGCAGCGTAGCGGTTATTACTGGTTGGTGTAGACAATGGGAAAAAGAAAAAATGCAGTCTGCTAGCTGACTTATTACCCTGCTAGCACAAGCACATACTATTTTTTTTTAGTGTATAAAATCCGTAATCACTCCAACTACTTAAAGTGATTAACGATGAAAGCAATACATAGCAATATCAACCCAATAATGGCTAACTTTAGCCATTTATCCGACGATGTTCATATCCGCCCAAAGCAAGCTGCGCTTTTGCTTGGCATAGGGATTGCCACATTCTGGCGGCTTGTATCTACAGGCAAACTCAAAACTCACAAACTCACTGAAAGAACGACTACAGTTCGAGCAGGTGACCTGCGTGCATTTATGTCAGGGAAAGTGGAGGGCTAAGTCATGGATAAAAAAATAGCCCACACACAGGCAGGCGTCAAAGAAGACACTTCAAATTTTAACGATAACAGCGCCCACAATCAACGCTTGAAAATTCTCGACTGGCTTTTTGAAAAGGACAGCATAACCACCGCCCAAGCCCGCGAGTATTTAGACGTGATGTCACCCGCGCCGCGCATTATGGAATTACGCAGGGCGGGTTATCAGATTGTCACGTTTTGGGATAACTGGACTAGCGAACACGGTATTAAACACAGAATTGGACGCTATGTATTAACCCAAAAACAGCCCGTAGAAGCGATTTAAAAGGAAGGTGATGCATGAATATTACTGACCTACAAAAACGCGCCTATGAGCTTTGTTTAAAGGCTGGCCGCTATGAAATTATCCCTGAATTGGCCTGCATGGATAGCTTGCAGCTTTCAGGTTTAATAACTTGGCTTTTAAGATTGCAGGAGAGTTAAGTCGATGGCCTCTAGTCATTTAATCAAACTAAAATCAAAATCGGGCAAGCATGGTGTTTTGGCAGCTTCCAAGCACAACAAACGGGAATTGCCACCTGATGCGCATATTGATGTTTCCAGAACACCGCTTAACTATTGTCTTGCAGGTAACGACACACCCGCGAATATTGCCACCCATGCAAAAGTGCAAATGCTGAAGGCTGGCATTGAAACACCGCGAAAAAATGGCGTGATGGCGGTTGAGGTTATATTCAGCTTACCGATTGAAAGACACCAGCAAGATACAAAACAGTTTTTTATGGATTGCTACCACTGGACGCTAAAGACCTTTGTGGGTGAGGTGCTAAGTTTTGATATTCATTTAGATGAGAGCGCACCTCATGCTCACGCCCTGATATTGCCATTAGTCGATGGGAAAATGCAAGGCAACAAGATGATAGGCAACACAGGCAATTTAATGCGCTTAATCAATTTGTTCCATGCTGAAGTGGCTCACCGCTATGGACTTTCTAAAAGCGATAGAAAGCGGTTAACCATAACGGATAGGCAAGCCCTTGAGCGTGAGGTTTTAACGCGGCTTAAAGCCGATGTAGTGATGCAATCAAGTGTTTGGGCATGTGTGCGTGATGCAATCCATAAAGACCCGTTACCTTGGGCACAAACATTATCAATCAGTTTGCAAAAGACCACCAGCGCAAAGGTCAAAAGCTTTGTAGACCATAAACGTAGCAAAGGTAAAGGGAGTTTTAAACGCTAAAAACGCTATATAGCGAATAAACGACCAAAAGCATAAAACGCTATCCTGTGTATAGCGTTTGCACTCCAAACATGATAATTGTGCGCTGGTGAAGTCATGAACAGATTAGAGATAAAACAACATAATCAAGCAATCATTGCGCTGGTGATAACTTGGCACAAAACCAGAAAGGCCATGCCTTTAAATTTAAGGCGTTTTTATTTAAGGCGACCTAGGCTTGGTTATAAAGAATTGGCCGAGAGATTGAACGCTGGCAATATACAAACCAGCCGTGGCAATCCGTGGACTTTTCGCAGCTTATACCGCATGATGCAAAGGCAGGGGGTAAGATTACACGACATTATAAACGGGCATTTTTAGCCTCCTTAAAAGGAATATTAACGATGCGAATATTGCGAAAGATTATTGATTTCTTTTCTAAGGCTACCACTCTTGATAATCACCAAACGATTAGAATAAGCTCTGGTGATCCTCTTTCCGCCTTCAAAGATGGTCAGGATGTCATGGAAAGCTTAGAATTTATTGCCACGCTACAGTTTAGAACGCCACTTAGAGTTTTAATGCTCGATGGTGCAAAACATGCCGACCCATTGAAACCACTCCCAGATATGCAAATTGATGAATGGCATGGGACATGGGTGCCTAAGCTTAAATCATGGCGAGAGCTAGGTTTAGATATTGATGAGCTTGAGGATAGCGTATCAGCTAGCCAAATAGGATATGTTGACAGGAAATCCTATTTACCATTTTTAATAGCCGTAAGGACGCAGGTTGAAAGTAAAGGCAGCATAGATGAACGTATTTATCAATTGCGTGCTGAATTACAAAAACAAAAATGGTCAGATTATGTACAAAAACATCAAGGCATTGACGCAGTAATAAATACTTTTTTCCCACTTTTTATTGATACCCTTCCAGGTTTAAGTGTTCCAGTGAAAGAGCAACTTACCTTAATTGGTATTAAAACACCGAATCAGCTATCAAGTGCTGGGTTCGATGTCTTAACGGCAATTAAAGGAATTGGTAAAGTTAAGGCTGCATCTATGAAAAAATATGCTGATGAAGTTGTAAGCAACAGAGACAATGAGAGACTCGATAGTGTGGATTAATTACAGACTCGACAAAAGAGAGTGACTTTAAAAGATATGTATATGAATGTGTATAACATGAAAATATATATATTTCAGAATGGCTTGAAACTGAGTGTTAAGAGCAACATTCGGTTCAGGCTCCGGCACCACTACAAAAACCAGCCTTAGTGCTGGTTTTTTGTTTTTTATCCTTTTATATCTTCTCAGCTTAACCTTGGTGTCACCTTAGTTCGTGTCTGCAGTCAGAGATGTCTGACACGCGCGTGCGACATCGTCTGATGCTTTTAGGTAACGTCTGCCTGTATCCTGATTCGCAAAGGATGAGCCCATGATGTCAATCAAACAAATCTGGCTGTTAAGTAAAACCGCTTTGACTGCGTGGAGCAATGACCGCGCGCAAAGCATGGGTGCGGCATTGGCTTATTACACGATGTTTTCAATTGCGCCGTTATTGCTGATTGTGATTTCGATGGCGGGCATTATTTTTGGCCAGGAGGCTGCGCGTGGAGAGATTTATGCGCAACTGAATCATCTGTTGGGCGAGCAGGGCGCGTTGGTGGTGCAAAACTTGCTGGAAAGCACGAGTCAGCCGACTGAGGGCATTGCAGCAACTACGTTGGGGCTTGTGTTGCTATTAGTGGGCGCGACTACTGTGTTTGGCGAGTTACAGAATGCGCTGGATAGCATCTGGAAGGCGCCAGCGAGAATGAGCGGTGGTGTTTGGAGCCTGATTCGCGCCAGGTTGTTATCTTTTGGCATGATTATGGGCATAGGTTTTTTGCTAATGGTGTCGCTTGTTTTTAGCGCAGGCTTATCAGCAATGAGCAAATGGTGGTCACCTGTATTTACTGGCTGGATAGTGGTTGCCGGCATTGTGAACTTTATTGTTGGTTTTTTACTGACAACAGGTATGTTCGCGTTGATTTATAAGATCATGCCGCGCGTCAATATCCGCTGGAGTGAGGTGTGGATTGGGGCGGCCATGACGGCTGCATTATTTACGCTGGGTAAATGGTTGATCGGTTTTTATATCGGCAGAAGTGCTTTTGCCAGTGGCTACGGGCCTGCGGGCGCATTGCTGGCGTTGTTAATCTGGATTTATTACTCAGCGCAAGTGTTCCTGATGGGGGCTGAGTTTACCTGGGCATATTCCCATATTTTTGGTTCACGCAAGGCTCAGGAGACCCCGCGGGCTTTAGCACAGGCTTTATCCAAGAATGGCGCAGCGATGCTTGCCACTCGACACCCGGTTGCTAAAACATAAGCGCGTGCCTGAGCGGCACACTAACTACCAAACCCAGAAGCCACGACTCCAGGCTTGTGCTTCTGCGCTACCTTCTGCATAGGGGTTTTCACTGTGATTTAACCCTGCAGTCGATGCATGCAAGCCTTCGTCATAGCATGCTTGCAGCAAGGCGTGATCGGTGTTGACGGCTGGCTTGGCCCCGGCAAAAAAATACAAATATCCGCTTAGTAAACCCATGATGTCACCCTCACTTATTTATTGTTGTTTTTAATAATGGCTTGATTATTATCTAGATTGTTTTAGTTTGCCAATAGTCCGATTAAGCTATTAATACAATCCGGCAAAGACTTTTCATATCCTTGCATTCAAGGCGCAATTTTGACAAAAGATTCTGTTTCTGCGTCATTCCACTGATATTAAACACTATATAAAATTGTATAATGTACTTGTCGTGTTCGGCTGGCAGGATGTTTCAAGGCGGCCAGAAGCCGATGCCGAACAAGTATTACCATTGAAGTCAGGAAGTTGTGTGATTTACGTAGAGTTAAAGACCGTTATTCTTAAAAAACAATTGGAGTGGGGCAGAACCATTACCATCACTGAAATTGCCGATGCGAGCGGTATTAGCCGCATGACCTTGCATCGCATGTTAAAAGATCAAACCTACAATGCCAGCACCGATCACTTAAATAAGTTGTGTACTTATTTGCAATGTGAGTTGTATAGCCTGGTGCGCTGGGAGCCTGATATTGCATTGCCGCAAGAGCATGTGGCCTAGAAAAAACCTCCGATATTCCCGGAGGTTTTTTATTGGGACAAGGTTTACGGCATCCTTCCCTGATTCTTGAATAAATCTTTTTACCAGTCCATCGTCTCTAAAAAGCATGGATTGACCTGCAATGCCAATGTTTATGCGGGTTGGCAAGCAATACATGTGTTTCATATATTCAGCTAACAGCGAAGATAGCTGGTGTTTGCCGCTTTTTTTAAGCAATGCAAACGACCGAGAGTTTTGAATAATAAGAGAAAATTTTTGGAATTCTCTATTTATGAAACTCTCGCCAGGCCATATGCAGTCTACTGCTGTGAATGCGCAGGATTGCAGCTATTGGATGCAAGCGCTGACCCAGGCCTGGAAGCAGGGGGCGTGGGCGCAATGTTTAAGCTTGGCGCAAAAGATTACCCGTGAGTTTCCTGAAGAAGGCTTGGCCTGGAAGTTATTAGGCAGCCTGTATCAACAACAAGATGCCTTAGCCTTGGCTGCTGAGGCTTTTTTGCAGGCCAGCAAAAGCTTAAAAAAAGATGCCGAGGTGTTGTATAACCTGGCTAATGTCTATGCGCAACTGCAAGAGCCTGCGCAGGCGATTAAATACTATCGGCAGACACTCAAATTGAACCCGGCGTTTAGCCTGGCTTATGCTAATTGGGCCAGTGTGCTCAAGCAAACCGGCCAATTAAAAGAGGCCGAAAAACTATTGCGCCGGGGCCTTAATATTCATCAGCAGGATGGTCGCGTTAACTTTGAACTGGCGACTTTGTTGCATGAGGCAGAAAAACCGCTGGAGGCGATTCAATACTATCGTGAAGCGGTGGCGATTGAACCTGGCAATGCTGTGATTTTTTTCAATCTGGCGCTGGCGCTGGATCAGTTGGGCAATACGGCGGAGGCGATTGCGGCTTACCAGCAAACGATTGCGATTCAAAAAGACTATGTAGAGGCCTACAGCTACCTGGGTGCACTCTATCTCAAGCATGGCGATGTAGAAGAGGCTGAGCAGTGGTTGCTGGCTGGCATAGCATTAAACCCTGCCGAGTTGTCTCTACTCAAAAATCTGGCCAAGCTGTATCGCGTGACACACCGCACCAGAGAGTATCAGGCCTATATTGACCAGGTCATGCAGGCGCAAGGCGTAAACCCTGAGATGCTGAATAACCTCGCCACCGAGATGTTGAACCAGCAGTTGTATGGCGAGGCTGAGACTTATTGCCAGAAAGCGTTGGCGTTAGACCCAGAAAATCCTTATGTGCAGGCTAACCTGGCGTTGATTGAGAATGCCAGAAACGCCTATGACAAAGCTTGCCTGTATTGTGAAAAAGCATTGCAGCAGTTGCCTGAGTCTGAAAGCATCTTAAACAACTACAGCATCAATTTGCGCATGCTGGGCCGTTATACCGAAGCGATCGTCTGCCTGGAAAAAGCGTTGCGTATCAAGCCTGAATTCATGCCTGCCTATATTAATCTGGCTAACGTGTATTTAGACATGGGCCAGATTGACACCGCTATTGTCACCTTGCAGCAAGCCTTGCAGATTGAGCCTACACACATGATGGCGCTCAGAAATGTGTTGTTTGCCAACAGCTATAACAATGGCTTGCCGCCGAACGAGAGCCTGGACTACGCCCACAGACTCGGCGCGGCCATGATGCATGATGTGACGCCATACGACAGCTGGCAGGTGCATGCGCAGGAACAACGTATTCGTATTGGCCTGGTATCGGCTGATTTGCGCAAACACCCGGTAGGCTATTTTCTGCATCAATGGTTGCAGGCTTTTGATGCCAGCCGTTTAGAAATCTATGGATATTCAACCGATGGCCGTGAAGATGCTTTTTCGCATGAGTTGAAAGATTTATGCAACCAGTGGCGCTCGCTGGCCGGATTGACCGATGCACAGGCGGCGAAACAGATTCGCGAAGATGGTGTGCACATTTTGCTGGATTTATCCGGTTTGTCTGGTGGCACCCGTTTACCGATTTTTGCGCATAAACCTGCACCGGTGCAGGCGACCTGGCTCGGTTACTGGGGGACGACTGGCTTGCCAGTCATGGATTATGTGATTGCTGACCCGGTGAGTATTGATGCGCAGGTGGCAACACAGTTCACCGAGCAAGTGGTACATCTGCCACATACACGCATGTGCTTTACTGCACCGCCTTGCGATGTTGCTGTGAATGCCTTACCGGCATTGACCAGCGGGACGCTGACATTTGGTTGTTTTCAAAACTACAGCAAGGTGAGTGACGACGTATTAGCTTGCTGGGGTGAAGTCTTGCAGGCCTTGCCAACGGCCAGCTTGTTCTGGCAAAGCAAGGCGTTTAATGATGGCCTGGTGCGCGAAGAAGCCTTGGCCAGGTTACAACAATACGGTATTGCCGCGGCACGCTGCACCTTATCTGGCATGGTGCCACGAGAAGAATACCTGCGTAATCATCATCAGGTGGATGTGATTCTGGATACGTTCCCGTTTACGGGCGGCACCACCACCTGCGAAGCCTTATGGATGGGCGTGCCCACCGTCACTTTGCTCGGAGACACTTTAATTGCCCGCCAGGGGGCAAGCTTTTTGCAGTGCGTGGGCTTGCATGATTGGGTGGCAACCAGCCGTGCTGACTACGTGCGCAAAGCGATTGCGCTGGCGAGCGACCTGGATGCGTTAGCTGCCTTGCGCGCGCAACTGCGTGAGCAGGTGCTGGCTTCACCATTGATGAATGCCGGGCAGTTTGCCCACGACTTTGAGCAATTACTGTTTGGCCTCTGGCAGCAAACACTGGCAGATTTAAGCCCTGAGCAGCTATTGGCTGCGGCCCCGGTGCAAGATGCTTTTGCCGGTGAGCAGCCAGTTTGGGTAGTGAGTGCAACGCGCATGACAGAACAAGCCTTTTGGCGTGAGTCTGCTTTGGGCCGGTCACTCAAACGGCATATGCAGCAGGATCAGCGCTTGGTGCCAGTGGTGGCTTATGAAAACACACGCGGCTTATCGCAAGTGTTTAATGAAGCGATTGCTGCCGCGCCTGACCATGCCTTGCTGGTACTGATACACGATGATGTCTGGCTGGATGAAAACGCTTTTGTACACACCATGCAGCAGGGCTTGCAGCAATATGATGTGATTGGCATTGCAGGCAATGCCCGGGTGCAGCCTGGCCAGCCTGGCTGGTGCTTTGTAGATTTGCAGTTCACCTGGGACGATACGCGCTATTTGCGTGGTGCCGTGAGCCATGGCCAGCATGCATTTGGCCCAGCCTCCAGTTATGGTGATGTGTCTGGTGAGTGCCAGTTGATGGACGGCGTTTTTCTGGCCGCACACAAGCAAACCTTGCTGCAAAGCGGCGTGCGTTTTGACCAGCAGTTTGAGTTTCATTTTTATGACCTGGATTTTTGCCGTACCGCCACGCGTGCCGGGTTGAAACTAGGCGTGTGGCCTGTACGCATGACACACCAGAGTGGCGGGGCTTTTGGCAGTGCGCGCTGGCGTGAAACCTATTTGAGCTATCGCCACAAGTGGGAACCCACTCAGACGCCAGTATCGACTGCCTTGCAAGACTCGATGGCCGAGGTATTTGACCTGGCTTCACGTGCACAGCAGCAGGGCGACCTGGAAACGGCCAGGCAGCTATACCAGGAAATTCTTGCGGTAGATGTCCAGCATGCACTCGCTACCCATAATTTGGGTTTGATTTACTGGCAGGCTAGGCAGCAAACAGAGGCATTGCGCTTGCTGGCGCAGGCTTATGCGCTAGCCCCAGCGCAGTGGCAGTTGTTAAGCAGCTATCTGACGGCACTCAAAAACAGTAATGAGACCGCCAAGCTGGAGCAAGTATTCGCGCAAGCCATGAGTAATGGCCAGCATGCACAGGCTTTGCAAGCGCTGATGCAAGACTGGCAGTTGCCAGTGCAAACGACCAATATACAGCCATCAGATCAAGTCCAGCAAGCATTGCTGGGCCTGTTCGAACAACAGCAATATGCCGAGATGGAAGGTGAATTGCATACCCTATTGCAGCAATATCCTGTCTGGCTCAGTGGCTGGAAAATGCTGTCTGATGTGTTAATGATACAGAAGAAAGATGCCCGCCTAGCGGCCAGCAAAGCGCTGGCGCTGAATAAGCAAAGCGCTGAAGAGCATTGCTACTACGGGCTGGTCCTCAAAGCACAAAATGAACTCAATGCAGCCGCAGCCGCCTTTGCCCAGGCCATACACCTGAAACCAGATTACGCTGCGGCATATAACAATCTGGGTAGTGTGCTCAAAGATTTGGGCGAGGTCGATGAAGCCATCAAGCAATTCAAGCAGGCGCTGCGCTTGCAGCCGCAGTATGCCGATTGCTTTAGCAATTTGCTATTTTGCATGACGCATGCCGCGCATGTGGATAACGAAGCCTTGTTGCAAGCGCATACGGCTTATGCCGCACTGTATGAGGCGCCGTTAAAAGCCGATTGGCAGCCGCACAGCAATACGCGTGATGCAGCACGTCCGCTGCGTGTCGGTTTTGTCTCTGCCGATTTGCGCGCGCATTCAGTGGCGCATTTTCTGTTGCCTTTGTTGCCTTCGCTGGCGCAGGACAGCACATTGCACCTGTTTGCCTATGCTAATTACGCACTGGAGGACGAAGTCACTGCCGAGATGCGTCAGTACTTCAAACAATGGCGCATGGTTTCAAGCGTATCCGATGAAGCACTGGCAGAGACCATCAGGCAAGACCAGATTGATATCCTGATTGATTTGTCCGGCCACACCTCTGGCAATCGCTTACTGACGTTTGCCAGAAAACCAGCACCCGTGCAGGCCAGTTGGTTAGGTTATTTGAATACCACAGGCCTGACGTCTATGGATTATTACCTGGCCGACAGTGCATTGTTGCCAGCCGGGCAGTTTGACCAGCAGTTTACCGAGCAGCTGGTGCAATTGCCGGTGAATGCGCCCTTTGTACCGCATCCACAGGCACCAGCCGTCAATACTTTGCCTGCGCTCAGCAATGGCTTTATCACTTTTGGCTGCTTTAACCGCCCCAACAAAATTACCCAAGCCACGGTGCAACAATGGGCCGCTGTAATGCAGGCTTGCCCAGGCAGCCGTATGGTAGTGGGCGGCATGGCAGAGGCGGGCGCATGTACGCATGTGCAGCAATGGTTTGCCGAAACGGGTATCTCGGCTGATCGCCTATCGTTTTATGCTCGCACCGATATGCGCAATTATTTGCAGCAATATCACTTGGTCGATATTTGCCTGGATACATTCCCGTCTAATGGCGTGACCACCACGGCCCATGCGTTATGGATGGGCGTACCAACACTGTGTGTGGCTGGCGACCGACTGGCCAGCCGTGGTGCCATGGCGCTGATGCAGCATCTGGGTCTTACCGACTGGGTAGCAGCAACCCCGCAGCAATTTGTACCACAAGCTCAATATGTATTGTCTGACCTGCAAGCGCTGGCTGATTTACGCGCCACTATGCGCGCACGTTTTGCGCAGTCTGCATTGGCACAAGCGACCCCATTGGCGCAAGCCTTGTCACAGGCCGTGCGCCAGATGTGGCAGCGCTGGTGCCAGGGGCAAGCTGCCACAAGCTTTGCTATTCCTTCCTTAACGCTGAAAGAACCTTCTGTTGCGCCAGGCGTGACTGAACCCTCTGATAAAGGTATCTCTATGAATACAACACTTAACCCACAAGCGGCACCGGCTAACGCACTGCAAGACTCGATTACTGAGGTGTTTCAGCAGGCGTTGCAAATGCAGCAACAAGGTGATTTAGCGCAGGCGATGCGCTTTTATCAGGAAATCTTGCGTATCGACGACAAGCATGCTGCCACGTATTTTCAGTTAGGGTTATTGGCACAACAAGCGGGCAAAGCAGAAGAAGTCTTGCCGCTGCTGGAGCAGGCTGTGATCCTGGCACCGCAACAACCTGCCTACTGGCAAGCTTACATTGGCGAGCTGTCGTTGACGGCACCCAAAAATGAAGTGCTGGATGTGATCACGTTTGCCCGCCAGAATGGCCTGGCCGCCGCTGATGCGGATGCATTGCAAGGCCAATACAGCCAGCCCGCGGTTGCCGCTGATGTTGTGCGCAAAGGGCCGTATATTTACCGTGCGCAAGACAACTTTTATCAGCGCGCGCAAAATGAGGCGTTTGGCTACCAGGATGTGGGCAATGCCGAGCAGCGCCTGTATGACATGATTCGCCAGTCCCGCGACAAGAGCGTGTTTTCGAGTGAGTTGGCCGCCAAGGCGACCGACTGGCCGAGTTACTATCACCTGACTTCACAACGTGCCAATTTGTTACGTCCGTTTGCTGACAAAATCGCCAACGGTAAAGTATTAGAGTTGGGCGCCGGTTGCGGCGCGATTACCCGCTTTTTGGGCGAGTTGGGTGGTGAAGTGGTGGCGCTGGAAGGTAGCCCGAATCGTGCGCGCGTGATCGGCCAGCGTTGTGTCGATTTGAACAATGTGACGATTTACTCTGACCTGATTCAGTCGTTTGAAACCGATGAAAAATTTGATGTCGTCACTTTGATAGGCGTGCTTGAATACGCGCAGGTCTATGTGAAAGAAGCCGATCCTTTGCGCTTTTTGCTGCAAACGGCCAAGTCTTTCCTTAAAGAAGATGGCATGCTGATCGTGGCGATTGAAAACCAGTTAGGCCTCAAGTACTTTTGCGGCGCGCCTGAAGACCATATGGGGCAAGCCATGTATGGCATCAATGATTCTTACAGCACGACCAGCCCGATCACGTTTGGCCGCGTAGAACTGGATGCCTTGATCCGCAGTGCAGGCTTTGAAACAACCGAGCTTTATGTACCATTACCTGACTATAAAACCCCTGTCAGCGTGATTTACCCGGAGGGTTTTAACCAGGCACACCGTGCCGCAGGCTGGGATGTAGGCGCATTGGCCGCTGGCTCAGTGGTGCATGACAGACAATCACCACGTCATCCGACATTTTCACTCGAGAACGCCTGGCAGGTGATTGCACGTAATAACCTGGTTGAAGATGTGGCCAACTCCTTTATGTTTGTGGCTTACCCGCAACGCCAGGCAACTAAATTGCACCCTGACGTATTAGCTGCGCATTATGGTTGCCAACGCCAGGCAGTGTTTAGCAAAGAAACCCAGTTTGTGCAGGCAGAGCAAGGCTTGGCAACGCGTACGCGTAATACTGGTGAAACTGCACAGTTGTTGCAGGCTGCGTGGGAGCACGCACCTTACCATGGCGGCCAGTTGTGGATGGACAAACTGACCCAGTTGATGAACCGCCCTGGCTGGCGTGTAGAAGACCTGGCGGCCTGGGCTGCGCCCTGGTTGCAAGGCCTGGAGGCCGCTGCGCTAACAGGCGGCAAAACCTTGCCAGAGTTTGCGGGCTATTCAGCCTTGCTGCCTTCACAGTATTTTGATGCGACGCCAACCAATTTTGTGATGGATAAAGCCGGGCAGGGCCATTTCTTTGACCTGGAATGGGATTTTGCTATCCCGCTACCAGTGGCTTTTGTGGCTTTGCGAGGTTTGTTCCTCACCTTGCACCGCGTGCGCAGTTGCGGCAAACCACATGCCAGCACGCCAAGCAACCTTGGTAGCTTGACGCTGGCGGTGCTGGAGGCCAATGGCTACCATTACCGCGATGACCAACTACAAGCGTTGATCAGTGTGTTTAACCGTCTGCAAAATATGACGCAAGGTGCGCCAGAGCATGTGGTGAATGGCCTCACGGCTGAGTTCACGCGTGCCGAGTTACCGGTGCGCCAACTGTTTACATAACAAGCAGCGCTGATTAAAAAAGCATGCACCGTGATGTGCATGCTTTTTTAATGCCTGTAGAACAGGTAGAACAGTCAGTCAATAAAAAATCCGGCATACGCAGGTGGCCGGATTTTAAAGATGCGGTATGGCGTGTTTTAAAACATGGTTTCCATGCAACGGCGAATATGCGGAATAGAGCCCACCGGGTTAGGTGTGTATTTGCTAAGTTTGGCCAAGGTTAACAAGGCCTTATCTGCTTTTTGTTGCAGGCAATAGACCTCTGTCAGGTTGCTGAGCGGAATCGTCGCATTTTCTTGTGCCAATAGTACGGCTTTTTCCAGCAGCAGCTCGGCATCTTCAAATTGGCCCTGGCTGACTAACAACGTCCCCAAGTCATTGTAAGGCTCCCAGCAACAACTTTCTTTTTTAATCAGCTCCAGCATCACTTGCGTAGACAGTTTCATATCGCCTTCGGCGGCCAGTTTTTCGGCATAGTGATAGGTGTTACGGTCAACCTCTACCTGAGATTTAATCGCTGGCGTCGGTAATTCTGTTGCGCCAGCGAGGGCGGCGAGAATGTTATCGGCAATCAAGGTGGCACTTTGCCCCAGGTGGGCAAACTGGTGTTGTTTGTTTTGGGCGAGTTGTTGCTGGTAGGTGGCGGCGTTTTGCAGCACGTCTTCAACCGTGCGGCGCAAGTCGGCTTTCACGGTTTTAATCACGTAGTCATACGGCACACTGGCCGGGCGCGGCGGATTGGTGTCTGGAATCAGCCAGTCGGTGACGGCAATGCCGGGCACATCGAGCAATAAGGCTTCTGTGAGTACACTAGACTCATCCGACACCATCACGTCGGCCAACCCTAAGCAATACATAATGCTGATTTCGCGATCAATCACATACACGTTATCGGCGCAATCGCGATGCAGTGCGTCCATCTCGTCGATGTTATTCAGCACCCAGCGGTATTTGTCTGACCATGGTGCTTGTTTTAGCAGCAGGTTGACTGGCAAGTCTTTCAGGCTTTGCACAAACTCATCTTGCTTGCCGTGGTTTTCCCATGATGGCGCATACAAAATAGAGTGCTCGTATTTTAAGCCCAGCTGCTCACGCAATTTTTGCGCTTCTTGTTTAAAGGTATCCTGATTGCGATAGACCAAATCAGCCTTGGGCCAACCGAGGTCAAACATACCTAGCTTGGGCTGCGCCTGCTTGAAATTAGCTTGTGTTTGCCAGCGCTCAACCCAGGCTGGGCCTGGCACAACGCCAATGTCAAAGGCAGACCAGGGCTCGTGGTGCCAGAAATGTGGCCAGATATCATGGCGCTGGGCCAAATCGTGCAGCAATATGACAGAAAATCCGGCATTGGGTTTGCAAGCATGCTCGCAGTAAACGCCAACCTCGGCATATTGCCTGGAGTCGGTGCTCCATTGAATCACATAGCCTCTGCTGGCGATTTCGTCGGCAACGGGTGCCAATGCCTGGCGTTCGCAGTTGTCAGTATAAAAAAAGGTGAACACAGGTTGGTGCGAAAGGGTATTCGTCATGATGGTTTATCCATGCAAGCGTTTAGTAAAAATAACACTAAAGCGAAATTGGCTTTGTGCATAATTGGGTACGCAGCTTTCAAACACCTGATGCGGTTTTTGCGGCAATTGCTGGCTAAACCATTCAGGGGTGTAATAGGTGTGGTGCAAGCCACGGTATTTTTCTTCATACTCGGCAACTGTCAGCGCATCGCGGCGGGCGTGCTCGCAGGCTTCGCGCGTGGCTGCATGTGGGATATCCAGAATGGCGACACCCACCTTGGCTTTTTGCCACATGGCCTGGAATACCTCGGCGGCCATGGCTTCGTCAAAGTAATGAAACACGCTGTTGGCGATCACAAAGTCATATTGGGGCTCGGTGGCCATGGTTTGTGCAGGCTGCGCCTGAAAGTCACCATCAGGCATGGCCTGCTGCGCGGCTTCAATCAGCCCGGCGGCATAGTCGAGGCCACCCACCGTCAATGTATGTTGTTGACGCAGCGCATATAAAAAAGCACCGGCGCCACAACCGACTTCAAACACAGAGTCACCAGAGCTAAGGCCCAGTTTATCACTGATACGGCGCGTATATTCCTGCCAGTCGGCCGGGTTGATTTTACCGGCGCCGCTATCAAAGCCATCCAGCGCAATCAAAGTATCCAGCGTGATGGCGTGCTGCGGTTGCAGCGTGCGTTTTTCCCAAATCTGTTGCCAGAGGTTACTCATGTATTTGCTTCCATTTTTTGACTGACGGCTTTGAGCACGCGGGCACGCAACAAGGTGCTGCTGATGCCTTCTGTGCGCGGCAAAATATGTAATTTATCGGCTGCAATCTGGTTGCTGTTATCGTGGCCGTGTACGAGCAGATCAATCTGGTGCAATTGTATAAACGCTTCATCCAGCAGCCAGGGGCTAGGCACCACTTCGTCTACGTCGCGCAGTGCCAGTAATACTTCGGCGCGTGCCGCATAATCAAGCTCAGGCTCGTAGCCTTTTTTGGCACGAATCTCTTCATCGGTGGTGAGCGCGACCACCACATGGCCTAATTGCTTAGCGGCTTTTAACAAGCGCACGTGGCCGTGATGGATCAGCGTGGCTGACATATCGACCATAATGCGTTTTGGCGGCTGCGTCATGGTTGTAGCTCCAGTAAATCGAGAATCGCCCCTTGTGCCGTGCTGCCCAGATGCGCTTCGCCTAAGTGGCAAACCACGCTGCCACGGCTAATGCCGCGTGGTTGGTACAGCACTGCACGCGCATCCTGGCTGCTCACTTTGGCATCGACCCAGGTGCACAACACTGGTTGGTAATGCACAGGGTGCGTGGCGTAGGTGGCAATCTTTTTCAGCATGTGTGCTTTGTTGATAAACACCGCTTCACGTAAATCAGCATGCTTGGGCAATACTTCGTATAAAGAGGCAATGGCGTGATAAGGGCCGGTCATGCGGCGTTCGAGGTGCGTCGTCAAGTTGAGGTAAAACGAGTCGACCTCGTGCTTGGGTAATTGATTAAAAGCAATAAACGCCGCGCCGGTGAGGCCAAACAAGCCTTTGCAAGAGCTGTAGGCAATCACATCGGCCAGGCCGTGGTCTGTCTCCAGCCCAATAGAGGCGGTGGCATCCAGCATCAGTTGCGCACCCACACGATCTGCCAATGCGCGCAAATCGGCAATCGGCAACAATAAACCGGCACTGGTTTCGGTATAGCAAGCGACGACCCAGTCATAATGACCACTGACGCTTGCCAGTTGTTGCCAGTCGCAGACAGTCACCAGTGACACTTGGCCAGCCGTGCGTTGCGCCAGTTGCGCAAAGCTAACCAGGCGCTGGGCATAATAGCCACTGTCTATCACCAGCACCTTGCCGTGCAAAAAGTTGAGGCTGGCGATTTCCAGCGCCAGGCTGGCAGAGCCTTGCAGGCGCGTAATCTGCGCATGGCCAGTCATGGTTTTGAGTGCGCTTAATACCGCGTCTTCAACCTGGCTGTAATCTAAATCTCCGCGGCCAAAACAGGGGCGCAGGCCAAGCAGGTTTTCTTCGAGCAAGCTCGCTGGCCCGGCGGTAAACAGCACTTTGTGCTGGTTTTGTGCGGCCACATGGGCGTGTATATTAGGGGAGGCTTCAAGCATATTCGGCCTCGGTTAAAAACTGCATAAAATCCTGCTTGTTTTGCGCCGGCGTGCGGGTGGGGCGACCGAGGTCAGCACGCGCGCCTTTGCGGCACAGCACTTCAATAAAGCTGCTTTTGCCGCTGGCTAATGTGTGTTGCAATGCTTGTTGCAATTGCGCTACGCCAGAGACACTAAATACCTGCGCATAGCCTGCCGCGCTGGCAATCTCGGCCAAGCCCAATTGCGCAGCCACCGTGGGTTGGCCGCCGACGGAGTCATGCGCGCCGTTATTGAGCACGATATGCAGCAAGTTGGATTGCTGGGCGCTAATGGTCAAACTGCCCATATGCATGAGCAGGGCGCCATCGCCATCAATACACACCACTTGGCGCTCAGGTTGTGCCAGCGCAATGCCGCAGGCAATTTGCGAAGCGTGGCCCATGCCACCAACGGTGAGAAAGTCGCGGCCATGCCCGGCCTGTTGCGCTTTTCTGAGTTCAAATAGTTCACGTGACGCCATGCCGGTGGTAGCGACCACCGCTGCATCTTGC
Source organism: Methylophilus sp. 5 (assembly GCF_000515275.1). Classification (NCBI taxonomy): domain Bacteria; kingdom Pseudomonadati; phylum Pseudomonadota; class Betaproteobacteria; order Nitrosomonadales; family Methylophilaceae; genus Methylophilus; species Methylophilus sp. 5. The sequence continues at coordinate 2,974,954 of NZ_KI911560.1, read as the reverse complement.
GGTAAATCAGCCACGATGGCTTCAATCATGTGTTCACGGCTTTGCAGCGCTGGCAATTTATCTGCCAGTGTAGCCGCCGGTTGAGTTGCTGCACTGGTTTTTTTGTAAGGGGCAAAGCTTTGCTTACGCACCACCAGGGCAACCGGGCCTTGGCGTTTCATGGCCTGGCTTAACAGGGTTTGCAGCTGTTGCTGCGCCGTGTCGATCTCAGTAGACATGACTTGATAAGGCATGCCCATGACCTCAAGTTGCGGCAGCGTGATCTGGCCTTGTTTCACATGTTGCGGTTCATCATGAATTTGTGCGCCATCGGCAGACAACTCACCACGCCAGCCAACCACCAATAACATAGGAATGCCATACACCTGCGGATCAGCCAGTGAAGCGATCGGGTTGACCACATTGCCCAAGCCTGAATTTTGCATATAAACCAGCGCCGGTTGATTGGTTGCCAGGTAGTGGCCAATGGCTAAGCCAATGGCACCGCCCTCATTGGCCGCAATCACATGCTGGCCTGTAGCAAGCCTATCTGAAAAGCAGGCACACAATTCTTTAAGCAGTGAGTCTGGCACACCGGCAAAAAACTGCACTTGCTCAGCGTGCAGGGCAGTTAAAAAATCTTCGGCATCAATCATCATGGCGCTCCGCTTATTTGGTGCCTGGGATCAGTTCCAGCACATCGTTAATCGACATCAGGCTGGATTCTATTTCTGCTGTCCTGCCATTTTTGAGAATTTCCCTGGCGGCGTTTTGCATGGCCGGATATGCCGCGCGCATCATATGGTTAGCATAAATCACCAGGTTAAAGCCATGTGCCGCCAGCTCTTCTTCAGTCACTTTGTTGTAACTGGTGGGGACACATACCAGCGGGATCGTCGGAAATTCTGATTTGAATATCTTGGCAAACTCAAACACTTCGTCTGGCGCCTTCTGGCGGCTGTGTATCATGATGCCATCCACGCCAGCGCCGACATAGGCCTGTGCGCGTTTGACGGCATCGGCCATGCCTTTTTCCAGAATCAGGCTCTCAATACGCGCAATCACCATAAAGTCATCACTGACGCGGGCAGCACGGCCTGCAGCAATTTTTTCACAAAACGGTTCAATCTCGTCCTGCAACTGCGGCACTTCGTTGCCAAATAAAGAATTCTTTTTGAGGCCGATTTTGTCCTCAATAATAGTGGCCGAAATCCCCAGGCGTTCCATGCTGCGCACATTGAGTTCAAAGTGCTCCAGCTTGCCGCCGGTGTCGGCGTCCATAATTAAAGGTTTGGTGGTGACATCGAAAATGTCATTAATATTAGACAAACGGCTGTTGATCTCTACCGCTTCAATATCAGGCTTGCCGCGTGCGGTGGAGTCGGTCAGCGAGCTGGACCAGAAACCATCAAACTGGCAATTTTTGCCATTGCGCTCTGCGCTAACATGTTCGGCAATCAGTGCCGAGATCGGGTTGTGCGCTTCAATAAAGCGTGAAATCGGTTTGACGGTCAGTAATCTTTTCAAGGTGCGACGGCGGATATCAGGCGTGGTGCCCAACGCCTGCAGCTGCCCCAGCATTTCGTTAGAGGACACGCCACGCGTATAAGGAATCTCAATCAGGTGACCGCCGTATTCGGCCAGTGCCGCGCGGGCACGGTCACGGTAGGGCATCAATGGGCCTTCCAGCCAGTCGTCACCATGCACCATGATGTCCGGTTTGTATTTGAGCAGGTTAGGCGCGTAGTCCCATTCTTCTTGGGGCACCACATTCACCACACCGCGAATATTGCCGACGATCTGTTTACGTTGTTCATAAGTGAGGTAGGGCAGCCGTTTATGGTCTGCCACTGCCGCGTCTGATAACAGGCCGATGGTGACGTCGCCATACTTTCTGGCCTGCTCAATAATATTGATATGGCCATGGTGCAGAATGTCTACGGTCATCCCTACATAAACTGATGCCATGCAAAACTCCTTTAGTCTTTTTGGATACCTTATATAAGGTATGCGAAATGGATAGCCTGATTATCGTTGGCAATGCCCGGGAATGATTTGCAGATAAGCGCGGAAAAGCGGCCTTATATCTGGTGTGATATAGAGCGCATGACCAGCCGTTTAACGGGACGTGCTTTAAAAGCAGAATTAAGACTGATTCTCTATTTAGCTCGGTTAATGGTAACGGCACATCTTTTTATAAAATAGATTGATGTAAACAATTTTGTGCAGTGCTTAATGAAAGGCTAAAGATTTTGGTAACGGGGTCGTAAATAGTTTCAAGTGCATGATTGATCGAAATAAGAAATTTGCAACAAGTATTAAAGAAATTTCGCAAGCGGTCGATAACACAACTAACAACGCTAGATAGCAAACATTAAGTGGTAAATAGCGATCAACGTTGAAAGTAACATGACGATTTGACACTTAACTGGGTATACGACCTCTAAAGGAGATTTAACATGGCTTCAGTAATTAACACCAACTTGGCATCCTTAAATGCACAACGTAACTTAAACGCTTCCCAAAGCAGCCTGAATACTTCTATTCAACGCTTGTCTTCTGGTCTGCGTATCAACAGCGCAAAAGACGATGCGGCTGGTATGGCGATTGCAACACGTATGGACTCACAAGTTCGCGGTATGGATGTTGCAACACGTAACGCTAACGATGCGATTTCCTTCCTGCAAACTGCAGAAGGTGGTTTGAGCAGCGCAACAGATTCATTGCAACGTATGCGTGAACTGGCTGTACAGGCAGCTAACGGTTCTTACAGCTCTGGTGACCGTGCAAACCTGGATACTGAATTTGCGCAATTGAAGTCAGAACTGACTCGTTTGAGCACTGCAACCAAGTTTAACGGCCAGGCAGCATTCGGTGCGGGTTACAACTTCCAGATTGGTGCTGACAGTGGCGATACCATTAGCGTGTCTTCAGTAGCAGCGGCTTCTTTGTCTGGCTCTTTGTCAACAGCGGATGCAGCGTCAGATGCGATTACTGCGATTGACGCACAATTGACTGCTGTGAACACCAGCCGTGCGACATTGGGTGCTTACCAAAACCGTTTTGCTTCAGTCGTAAGCAACCTGGGTGTGGCTTCTGAGAACATGTCTGCTGCCAAGTCTCGTATCACTGATGCTGACTTTGCTTCAGAAACAGCCAAAATGACACGTGCACAGATTCTGCAACAAGCTGGTACTGCGATGCTGGCTCAAGCGAACCAGTTGCCTAACCAAGTGATGACATTACTGAGAGGTTAATCCATCACACGGTAACGCTAAATCCACAGGCCTAGACCCTGTGGATTTGGCCTAGGTAAAAGGAGCAACATCATGAGTGATTCATCTGTAAATGGTGTAGGTAGTAGCGTGCAGGGTGTGCAGGCAGCCAGTAGTTTGAAACTGGTGAAATATGCTGAATCATCTGCTGATAAAGCTGCAGCCGATGTAAATGACAAAGCTGCGATTAGCGGTGCTGTCAAAAAGTTAAATGAGTATGTAGCGCCAGCGTTACAAACGATAGAGTTTTCTATCGACGATGATAGCGACCGCATCATTGTGAAAGTGGTGGATACCGAAACCCAAAAGGTTTTACGCCAGATTCCCAATGAAGAGGTGCTAGCCATTAGTAAAACGCTGGATAAATTACGTGGGCTGGTGATACGACAGACAGCCTGATATTGCGTTTTAAAATACGGTTGGGAGATTAAGAAATGGCATCGATTGTATCCTCTACTGGCGCATCTGGCCTGCCTATTGACTCTTTGGTTACGGCGCAGATGCAGGCGGAACAGCAACCCATTACCGATATTCAAACCAAAATATCGTCTTATAACACCAAGTTGTCCGCCTATAGCACGCTTAAAAGCGGGCTAAGTACGTTTCAAACGGCCGTTGACAAATTGGCCACCGCGGCCAAATTTAATGCGCAATCGGTGACTGCGAGTGATGCGACCAGTATCAGCGCCACCGCCAATGGCACCGCTGTGCTTGGTAACTATAGTGTGTCAGTCACTCAACTGGCGACCTCGCAAAAACTGGCATCGCCTGCTTACAGTAGTGCTACCGATATTGTCGGCACCGGCAAACTGACCATCTCTTTTGGGACGACCGGTACTGTACCTGCTTCATTTACAGCCAATGCCGACAAAACCGACATCACCATAGACATCACCAGCAGCAACAATACGCTGGCGGGTATCCGTGATGCGATCAATGCAAAAAACGCGTCTGTTTCGGCGTCTATTGTCAATGATGGTACCGGCAACCGCCTGGTGATTACCTCTAAAGACACCGGGGAGGTGAACAGCCTCAAAATATCGGTGGCCGATGATGATGGTAACAACACGGACACTGGAGGCTTGTCTGCACTCGCCTATGACCCGCTGGCCAGCAGCAATAACATGACGCAAATGACGGCAGCGAAAAATGCCTTGCTTAATGTAGACGGCATGAGCATCAGTAAATCCAGTAATACGGTTTCTGACGTGATTCAGGGCGTCACCTTGACGCTGAAGTCGATCACCTCGGCCAGTAATACGCTGAGTGTGGGGACTGACACAGACACCATACAAGCCTCGGTGCAGAGCTTTGTCGATGCCTATAATGCGCTCAATACCAGCATGCGTAATCTGACCAAGTTTGTGTCGGCTGGCTCCAGTTCAAACGGGGCCTTGCTGGGAGATTCGACGGCGCGCGATATTATGGTCAAGTTGAAGTCGATGTTATCGGCGTCTTCGCCGACGGCAACCACGTTTAAAACGCTGACCGATATTGGGGTCACTATGGGCTCTACTGGCGCATTAACGCTGGATAGTACCAAACTGCAAAAAGCCATCACCACCAACGTCAGTGATGTGGCCAAGTTGTTTTCGCCGTCGGCGACCTCTACCGATCCGCAAGTGACTTTTCTCGGCAGCAAGGATGATACGGCCTCTGGCACCTATGCCGTGAACATTTCGCAATTGGGCGGCACTGGCGTCAATGCGATTGGTACGATTAATGGCGTGACAGCCAACACCACAGGTTCTGTGCTCACCGGTGTGATCGGCAATGGCAGCTATGGGCTGCAATTGAGTGTCACTGGCACGGCCACTGGCAGCCGTGGCACCGTGACCTTTAGCAAAGGCCTGGCAGGGGAGCTGAGCAGCTTGCTGGACGGCTGGCTGGATACTGATGGTGCATTGACTACAAAAACAGATGGTATTTCAAGTTCGATTAAAGATTTGAACAAAAAGGCCGATGATATAAGTGCCAAGCTGCCTGCGATTGAAGCACGTTACCGTGCCCAATATGCAAAGCTGGATGCCTTGCTCAGTAGTTTGCAAAGCACCAGTACCAACCTGACTTCACAACTGGCCGCCATTAGCGCCAACAGTTAGTTGAAGCGGTAAAGGTCTGCGGAGGGTAGCTGGCAAATAATCGCTAACCATACGCTTTAAAGCAGAATTCAGGAGTAAAAATGTTCGGGATGAAAAAATCAGGTGTCAATGCTTATGCAAGCGTAGGGTTGGAAACCGGCGTGGTTGATGCCAGCCCATTGAAATTGATTGTGATGTTGTATGACGGCGCGATTTCAGCCTGCATTCATGCCCAGCAAGCCATGGCGCAACATGATATTGCCAAAAAAGGTGAATACCTGACGCAGGCAGTGACCATCGTCGATAGCGGCTTGCGTGCCTGCCTGGACAAACGTGCGGGTGGCAATATCGCACAAAATCTGGATCAGCTTTATCAATATATGACCCGTACCCTGATGGAAGCCAGTGTGCGTCAGGATGTAAAAAAAGTACAAGAAATTCAACAATTGCTGATGGAATTAAAAAGCGCGTGGGAAACACTGGAAAAATCAGCGTTAGCACGTCCAGTACAAGCGGATATGTCTCTGGGCCAGATGGTCGCCCAGAAAACACATGAATTGCAACACATGGGACAAGTTAACCGTTTGGCCACCGCCGGAGCCTAAGATGTCACAAGCACTGATTAACACTTATGAGTCTGCTGCCAAATTAATGGAGCAGATGCTGATTGCGGCGCGACAGAATGCCTGGGAAAAAGTCACCGAGCTTGAGCAGTCTTACATGCTCAAACTCGAAGTGGTTAAAAGCCTGGAGCAAACCATGCGCCTGGAATCTGAGCCTTTAACACCTGTGCTCAATGCGCGTAAGCAGGCATTGGTACAGAAAATTCTGGCCGATGATGGCGAAATACGAAATTTGCTTTATCCGGTGATGCACCGCATCACCGATATGATCTTTGATGCGCAGTTACATGCGCGCATCCCGCCGGATGGCTTATAGATGTTACCGATCCCGCAAGTTCTCTCACCACGTTTAATCGCCAGTGAAACAGAGAGCTTGCGTGCGGTCTCGTCTATCATGCCAGTCGAAGGCACGCAGTCAGAAGCACCGTTGTGGGAGCGTATGCGCCCCGGCATGCAGTTTACTGGCCTGATTCTGCAAAAAGAGTCAGGGGCTGCTAAAGCCTCAGAACTGGCACAATTCAAAGTTCAAATTCAACTCCCCAATCAGCCGCCTGCCACTGTGCAAATGCAGCTGCCTGCTTATCTGGCACAACAACAAACCCTGCATATGCAGTTTATGGGCCTTGCCCAGCAGGGCACAGGCAAAGATCAGCTGCCGCAGGTGAAATGGGGGCTACAGCCGGGTAATGGCCAAACGAGTGCCAACAGCATGCATTTGGCCGATGCCGCCTTATTAACCGATATGTCGCACGCTGACCATGACGAGCATTTGCAAACCATGGCAAAAACAGCTGCCGGGCAAGCCAGCCTGGTTGAGCTCAGTCCGCCGGCCAAGCATTTGCAGCGCTGGCTAAGTTCTTCTGAGTTTCAACAGCAAACCACTGCCTTGCAAGCGCAAACGGTGGTCAGCCATAGTCCGCAAAAGCCACAAGTGCTGGCGCAAGACCTCAAGCATGCCTTAGACAGCTCTGGCCTGTTTTACGAGGCACACCTTAAAGAAGCGACGTTAGGTAGCCGGCCCTGGCATCAATTATTGCAGGAGCCGCAAAATAAACCCGCTTTTATGCCGCCTGAAATGGTGGCACAGCAGTTGCAGGTATTGGAGCAGCAGCGTGTGGTGTGGCATGGCGAGGTCTGGCCAGGGCAAACAATGCAGTGGCAGGTCAATGAGCAGGAAAATTCGGCGCACTCAGCAGATGAGCCTGTTTTAAACAGCTTGCAGAGCGACTTGACCTTGCAGTTGCCACGATTGGGCGAGGTCTCGGTCAAAATTACCATGGTGAATGGTCGCTTTAGCGTACGCGTCGCACCAGGTGATGCCAGTGCTTTAAAAGAAATGCAGTCTGGCCGCAGTCAGTTGGCCATGAGTTTGCAGTCAGTCGGGTTAAAGCTGGAGTCTTTGCAGATTAGCCGTGATGACACCGCACAAGACAGGCCACACTATGCAGCAGGATAAGGCTTATACCCAGTCTGCCGTCGCACTGGCTTACGAAGCTGGAGATCTGGCGCCACGCGTGGTGGCCAAAGGCAATGGTTTGCTGGCTGAGCGCATTATTGCGCTGGCAAAAGAACACGAAGTCTATGTGCATGAATCGCAGGCATTATTAAGCCTGTTGATGCAGGTAGAGCTGGATGCCCATATTCCGCCGCAGTTATATCAGGCAATTGCCGAAATATTGGCGTGGTTATATCAATTGGAGCAGGGCGAAACGCGCGAAGCGCCTGCCGTTTAGGTGTGAGGGTAGTGCATGCAGGTTTACACTTGCATGTTCATCATGTCCTGATAAGCCGTGACCAACTTATTGCGTACTTGCACCGTTGCCTGAAAGGCGATGTTGGCTTTTTGGCCGGAAATCATCACATCAGACAGGCTGACATTATCATTGCCCATGGCGAAGTCTTGCCCCAGCTTTTCGGATTGCAGTTGCATATTGTTGACCTGATCCAGTGAGGCTTTCAATGCATCACTAAAGCTGACCTGGCTGGTCGGCGCTGCTGCATTGGTTTTCTGCACAGGATTTGCGATGGCCGCACTGCCTAACCCTTCAGGCTTTTGGGCGGCTGCACGCAATTGTGCCAGCATGGACGAGATACGTTGTGCATCAATACCGCCTGCGTTCATGGTGGGCTCCTTTCATCATCACGGGCACATTAAGCCCTTAATTGTCATGGTAGACACTTTAGCATTCTGTGCTTAGGCTCGCTTTGTAAAACAGGCAACATTAATCGGTCTTATTTGCCAATTTGAAAATAAGCAGTAAGCGCATAATGTGATCCATGTGAGTGTGTCCTTAAAACGCACTCGAGTTCAAAAAGGTGTTTTTGAGTGAGCAAACCTTAAGTTAGCAAACACGGGTTGGGCGCAAGATTCAAAAAGCCAAAAGTAGTAAACATGGAGGTTCAGATGGCTGCTGACGCTGCCTTACTTACATCAACGGGTGAGCCCAACAGTGCACCGAATATGTTCGGTCAACTGGGGCAAAAACTACTATTGGTCGCAGGCATTGCGGCCATCGTAGCCGTGATGGTTGTGTTCTGGCTGTGGAGCCAAAAGCCAGATTACCGCGTGTTGTTTTCCAACTTTGCTGACAAAGATGGCGGCGCGATTGTGGCTGAGCTCGACAAGTTGAGTGTGCCTTATCAATTTGCTGAAGGCGGCAATGCCATTCTGGTGCCAGCCGATCAGGTGCATCAAATACGCTTGAAACTGGCCGCACAAGGTTTGCCAAAAGGTGGCAATATTGGCTTTGAATTACTCGAAAACCAAAAGTTTGGTGTTTCCCAGTTTGTAGAGCAAGTGAATTTTCAGCGTGGGCTGGAAGGTGAGCTTGAGCGTAGCATTCAATCTATTTCAGCCGTACAGGCTGCCCGTATTCATTTGGCCATTCCAAAACCAAGCGTGTTTGTACGCGAGCAGCAATATCCAACCGCTTCTGTGTTGTTAAACTTGCATAACGGTCGCCGCCTGGATGGCCAGCAAGTCGCTGCAGTTGTGCATCTGGTTGCCAGCAGCGTACCTAATTTGTCTGCCGACCATGTGACCGTGGTCGACCAGAACGGTAATTTGCTGTCTGATAATGCAAACAAGCTCAAGCAAAACGGCCTGGACCCAGAGCAAATGGCCTATGTGGAAAATATGCAGAGCAGCATTGCCCGCCGCGTAGAATCGATTATTACGCCTATCGTTGGTGCTAAAAATGTACACGCTGAAACCAGCGCAGAGATTGATTTCTCGATGACTGAGCAAGCCAACGAGTCTTACAAACCGAATGGCAAGCCTGATGATATGGCGATCCGTAGTGCGCAGAGCCATGAGACACAAAATAGCAGTGGCAGTAATGGTGCTGTGCCGGGTGCGTTGTCTAATCAGCCGCCAGGCGAGTCTACTGCACCGATTAATGCACCGGGCGCACAAGCACCAGGTGAAAACGCAGCGCCTGTTGCAGCACCGGCACCGCCACAAAACACACAAAAAGATAACACCACCAACTATGAGCTGGACAAAACAGTGAGCTACGTTCAGCAAGCCAAAGGCGGCATCAAGCGCTTGCACGTGGCTGTGGTCGTGAATCATATTCCGGTGGTCGACAGCACCGGCAAAACCACTTACCGTGCCTTGAGCAATGCCGAGAAGCAGCAAGTGAGTGATCTCGCCATGCAGGCCATGGGCTTTAACAAAGAGCGCGGCGATACGATTTCTGTGGTGAACACCCCATTTATTGCAGAAGCACAGGAAAAGCTGGTAGAGCCACCACTGTGGAAAGATCCGCAGATGATTGAGTATGGCAAAGATGCTTTACGCTTTTTGGCCGGGGTGATTGTGTTGATGATGGTTTATAAAAAACTGCTCAAACCATTGACCAGAAAACTTACTGGTGAAGACAAGAAAGAAGAAGCGCTGGCTGCTGCTGCCTTGACCGGACCTGATGGGTTGCCAATTGCAGGCGCGGCAGGTGCAGACGGTGAAGATGCCCTGGTGACCTTAAGTGGTGATGCCACAGCATTGCCTGGTAGCCTTGATCAGACCTTACAAGCGGCCAAGCAAGTGGCTAAAGATAATCCGCGCATGGTTGCCAATGTGGTATCCAGCTGGACCTCGGCGGAGAAATAGTTCATGAGTGACCAGGGATTAACCAGAAGTGCAATTTTGATGCTGGCGCTCGGCGAAGACGAAGCGGCTGAAGTGATGAAGCATTTGACACCGAAAGAGGTGCAACGGTTGGGCATTGTGATGGCCTCGATGAAGCCGGTGCCACGTGAAGAAGTTGAACAGGTGCTGGAAAAGTTTATGCTCGACTTTGCCAGCAGCAGTGATTTTGGTCTCGATTCAGACAGCTATATCCGCTCGGTGCTGATTAAAGCATTTGGCGACGACAAAGCCTCCAGCTTGCTTAACCGTATTCCACAATCACAAGATGCGGCCGGGATTGAAAGCCTGAAGTGGATGGATGCCTTTAGTGTGGCAGACTTTATCAAGAACGAGCACCCACAGATTATTGCGACCATTTTGTCGCATCTGGAGCCGGAACAGTCGGCTGAAGTGTTAGGCCATTTTACTGAGCGTTTACGCCAGGACGTGATTTTGCGTATTGCCACGCTGGACAGTATTAAGCCAACCGCGCTCAAAGAGTTGAACGAAGGCATGCTGAAAATGCTGGCCGGTAACGACAACCTCAAACGCCAGGCCATTGGTGGCGTAAAAACAGCCGCCGAGATCATGAACTTCATTAGTGGCGAGCACGAAGCCAAACTGATGGATGGCCTCAAAAGCTACGATGATGGCATGGCGCAACAAATCATGGACCAGATGTTTGTGTTTGATAACATTAATGAGATTGATGACAGAGGCATACAAGTGCTGTTGCGCGAAGTGCAGTCTGACATGCTGATTGTGGCGCTCAAAGGCACGTCGGATGAAATGAAAGAAAAATTCTTCCGCAATATGTCGTCGCGTGCGGCTGACATGATGCGTGAAGATCTGGAAAGCCGTGGCCCGGTTAAATTGTCAGAAGTTGAAACCCAGCAAAAACAAATTTTGCAAATTGTGCGTCGCTTGTCAGATGAAGGCCAGATTATGCTGGCTGGTAAAGGTGACAGCGAGCAATATGTGTAGTGCATTGAATAAGGAAAGTGTCTCATGGTAGCGTCTGCAATTCCTAAAGAACAAATGAGCGCCTATCAACGTTGGGAGATGGCCAGCTTTGATGACTCCATCTCTAGTGAGCGTGTGAAACGTGAGCGCGAGCAGGCCGAAGAAAATGCACGCACGGTGAGCCAGATTCTCAAGCAGGTCAGGCAAGAAGCCTATGAAGAAGGGTTTAAAACCGGCTATGGTGATGGCATGACCCATGCACAATCGCAAATAGACGTGGAGCGTCAACAGTTATCGCAAATGGCTACCAGCTTTCAACAGGCCTTGGCCATGCAGGATGTGAACGTTGCCGAGTCTGTATTGAGCCTGGCGCTGGACCTGGCCAAAGCCATGATGAAAACCAAGCTGCAGATAGACCCGCAAGCGGTGATTCCTGTGGTGATGGATGCCATGCATTACCTGCCACAAGTAAAACAGCCTGCCAGATTGATTGTGCATCACGAAGATGCCAAAGTGCTGCGCGCTCATCTTGGAGAGCAATTGAAAGAGCAGGGCTGGCAGCTGGTTGAAGATAGCCAGGTTGAGCGTGGTGGCTGTCTGGTAGAAACTGCAGAAAACCAGATTGATGCCAGTAACGAAATGCGCTGGAAACGTCTGGTACAAGGGTTGTCACGCGTGGATGGCTGGCACCAGCCTGCGGCCACTGGCGAATAACTTGTCTCAGTAATGTAAGCCTGATTGTGATTGACTCCAGCATGACAGAACCCAATGCCGCACCCGCCGCCAGCCAGGAATTGCTGGCTGATTCACTCACGGATGCCGCGCCGACGGCAGAGACCCCAACGATAGAACAAGTAGTCGCAATAGATCAGGTAGATGCCGCCACCAGTGACGAACAAGCGCCTACACCTAATGTGCACAATCAACGCTGGCAAAGTTACCTCAAAGATTGCCGCGAACTGATTCATTTGGTCGAGCCGTTAGAGGTTGCCGGTCGTATAGTGAAAGTCACAGGCCTGATCATGGTCGCCACTGGCATTAAAATGCCAATTGGCGGTGCCTGTTTTATTCCGCTGCAAGATGGCGGGCGCGTTGAGGCCGAAGTGGTCGGTTTTGATGGCGAAAATTTGTTATTAATGCCGCAGTCAGCGGTAGATGGTGTGGTGCCTGGCGCCAAAGTCTTCAGTATGGAGATCACCGAAACTTTACCCAAGCCACAATTTGGTCGTCCACCACGTCGCCGTGCGCAGGACCGTGCGCGCCATTTTCCGGTAGGAGATGGCTTGCTCGGCCGTGTGGTCGATGCCGCAGGTAATCCACTGGATAATTTGGGCCCGATTTCAACCGAAGTGATGGCGCCACTAAGTGGGCGCGTGATTAATCCGCTGATGCGCGCCCCGATTGAAGACACGCTGGATGTAGGCGTGCGCGCAATTAACGCCATGCTTACCGTTGGTCGTGGTCAGCGCCTGGGCTTGTTTGCCGGCTCTGGTGTGGGTAAAAGTGTATTGCTGGGCATGATGGCGCGCTATACCACCGCTGATGTGATTGTGGTCGGCCTGATTGGTGAGCGTGGCCGCGAAGTACAAGAGTTTATTGAGCAGATTTTAGGGCCTGAAGGCCTGGCGCGTGCGGTGGTAGTGGCTGCACCGGCTGACGTGTCGGCACTCATGCGTTTACAAGGTGCCAATTATGCCACCGCGATTGCCGAGCGTTTTCGCCAGCAAGGTAAAAACGTACTGCTGATTATGGACTCGCTGACCCGTTATGCCATGGCGCAACGTGAAATTGCGCTGGCGATTGGCGAGCCGCCAGCCACCAAAGGCTATCCGCCTTCAGTGTTTGCCAAATTGCCTGCCTTGGTTGAGCGCACCGGTAACGGTGCCAGAGGCGAGGGCTCTATTACCGCTTTTTATACCGTACTGACTGAAGGCGACGATCAACAAGACCCGATTGCCGACTCTGCACGCGCGATTCTCGATGGCCATATTGTGCTTAATCGTACCTTGGCCGAGAGTGGACATTATCCTGCGATTGATATTGAACAGTCGATCAGCCGTGCCATGCACAATATCACCAGCAAAGAGCACCAGCAGGCGGCGCGCTTACTCAAACAATTGTATTCACGTTATTTGCGTAACCAGGATTTGATCGCTGTGGGCGCGTATCAGCCGGGCTCTGACCCCATGCTGGATATTGCGATTAAAAAGCGTGACCAGATCAATGCATTTTTGCAGCAAGACGTGGACGAAAGCGCCTATATGCAAGCCTGTTTGCAGCAATTAGCGGACACCATCGCTTAAGGCCGTATTAAGTCAATATGGCCAAACAGTCGACACAAACGCTGACCCTGCTGATTCAACTGGCGACTGACGAAGTCGAGCTGGCGATGCAGGTGTTGGCGCAAGCCATGCAGCAGCTTGATCAAGCCCAGCAGCAGCGCACCATGCTAGAGCAATATCAGCAGGAATATGAGCAGCAGTGGCAACTGGCCTCACAAAAAGGGCTCAAAGCCGATTTATACCGTAATTTTCAGGGCTTTTTCTCGCAATTGGAATTGGCGGTGCGCAGTCAAAATGCTCAAATCGAACAATGTCAGGCGAATGTGCTGCAACAACGACAGCTATTGCAGGAAAAACAGCGCAAACAAAAGTCTTTTGAAGTGCTGATGACACGGGCGGCCACTATGCAGGTAAAAGCAGAAGGCAAGCGTGATCAGAAATTAATGGATGAGTTTGCAAGCCGTGCCAAGCGCACGCGTCTGTAAAACAAGTGTTGACCGGGAGAGTCATATGGCGTTTTTGAATTCCGCAACTTTACTGAATATGGGTGCAGAGGCTGTGAAAACAGCCACGGCCAATCAGGTTTCGCAAGAGTCTCAGGCCAATGGCTCTGATGAATTCGCGCAGGCGTTGCGCAAGCAAATGCAACAAAGCAGCAAGCCCGTCATGCCAGTAGCCAATAAAACAATGGCTGACAAGGCCGAGGCGCCAAAACCAGCCCCAACCGCAGAGCAATCGCAGCCAGCACCGGTTAAACCCAACAGCAATACACCCAAGTCTGAAGAGACGACGCAAAAAATAGCTGCAGATAACAACGATGAACACACATCGCCAGAAGCCGCCGCGACCACTGAAGACACTGCCGCCGCTACCGCACCAACCAATGTGACAGATCCTGCTGCAGTGGTTGAAACAGCGCAAGAACGTAAAAAACGCCTATTGGCAGACATTGCTGCCAATGATCAATTGCCAACAGGGATTTCACCGTGGATGCAAACCATGATTGCTATGCGTCCTGCTGCGGCACAAACCGATAGTCAACCCAAGCTTGAGGTTGCCACCGATGCCGCTGCTGTAGAGGGCGAGCCATTGCCGGGCATTGATGTAAATGCTTTACCGCTGAACACGGAGGTAGCCGATAAATCCACTGCGGCGCAGACCCCGGTCGGGCCTGGTGTGACCACAGATCAAGATGATCAGGCGGCTGATTTTAAACAGTTGCTCGCGGGTAATCCGGCCAATACTGGCAAAGAGGCGCCCGGGCTGCCTGAAACATTAGTCAATGCCAAGTTGATGGCAGAGGCGACCGGGCAAACTGGTCGCTCCGCGCAGGGATTCAATGACATGCGTAGTGCTGATGCGCAAGCTGACAGCGTGAATACGATACAGCCAGCCGCGCAAGCGTTGCCTAATAGTCCCTGGCTGAATGCGGCCGGCGTGGCGCAGAGTAGCAATGTGGTGACGTCGCAAATTGCGGCGCCCTTTGGCAATGAACGCTGGCAAACTGCAATGAATCAGCATGTGATGAAAATGGTAGGCAGTGGCGACGATGTGGCCAGCCTGACCTTGTCACCACCAGACCTGGGACCGATTCAGGTCGTGCTGAAAGTGGATAACCAGTCGGTGAACACCAGTTTTATTACGGATAATCCGCTGGTGCGCCAGGCATTAGAGGATGGCATGCAGGACCTGCGTGACCGCATGCAATCACAAGGCTTACAACTGGGCCAAACCTTTGTCGGCGATGGCCAGCAGGCGCAGCAGCATTTTGAGCAGCAAACTTCGCGTCAAGGCGGCCAATCATCCGGCACCGCCGCTGACACAGAGTCTTTAGTCGCGCCACAAGCAGCTAAAACCACTGTGGCACGTGGCCTGGTCGATACTTTTGTTTAACAGCCACTGTTTTACTGGCTGTGTTTAACCAGCAGGCAGGCGATAGGCCTGCCAGTAGTTGTAAGTTTCGATTAAACGCCGATTTTACCCTTTTATCCGGCAATCTCCAGACCGCTGTTTTGCGCATAATGACACCATAAACACTCAAGGTTTCAGGTAAGAAAGGTTTGTGTCATGGCTCAAGAACCAGCGAAAACGGCGGGCGCAGCAGAAGCAGCGCCCAAATCCAAGAAAAAACTCATTGTCATATTGGCAGTCGTGCTGGCATTAGCTGCCGGCGGCGGTGCTGCTGCATTCTTTTTGTTGAAGAAGCCAGAAGCGCACCCAGCCAAAGCCAAGCATAGTGAGAAAGCAGAAGAAGGTCACGAAGACGCTGCTGAAGGCGAAGCCGCTGAGGACGAGGCGCCTGAAGAGGAAGCTGGTGGTCATGCTGACCCTAAAACGGCTTTGACCTATGTGCCGTTTGAAACGTTTACCGTTAATTTGTTGCCAGACCCGGATGACAAATTTTTGCAGCTGGATTTAACCGTTGAGGTGAAAGGCGCTGAGCTGGCAGAAAAAATGAAAGCACAGATGCCAGCCTTGCGTAACCGCGTTCTGCTATTGCTCACCAGCAAAAAAGCGTCTGATATATCTACTCCAGAAGGCAAAGCGCAACTAAGTGCAGAGCTGCTGACAGATTTGAAAAAACCGCTCGCTGCACACGGTAAGCCGCTGAAAGTCACTCAGGTATTATTTACCTCGTTTGTGATTCAGTAATGTTATGAGCCCAGTTGTTTAAAGTGAGTCATCATGTCCGCTGACAAGTTTTTATCACAAGACGAAATTGATGCGCTACTCAGAGGTGTTGAGGGCGATGACGAAGGTGATGCGTCTGGCAAAGACGAGGCTAGCGTTCGTAATTACAACCTGGCCACGCAAGAGCGGATTGTGCGCGGCCGCATGGCCACGCTGGAGATGATCAACGAACGCTATGCGCGTTTATTGCGTGTGGAGCTGTTTAACTTCTTGCGCCGTACGGTAGAAGTCTCGGTAGGTCCGGTGAGAATTATCAAATACACCGACTTTATCCGTAACCTGGTGGTGCCCACCAATCTCAACCTGATTCATATGAGCCCATTGCGCGGTACAGGCGTGCTGGTGCTAGACCCGACACTGGTGTTTTTGGTGGTGGATAATATGTTTGGTGGCGATGGCCGCTTTCACACCAGGGTAGAAGGCCGTGATTTTACGGCGACCGAGCAACGCATTATCCAGCGCATTTTAAGCATTATGTTCGAGTCGTATGAAAAGGCTTGGGCACCTGTTTACCCGATCAAGTTTGAGTATTTGCGCTCGGAAATGAATACGCAATTTGCCAATATCGCCACGCCCAATGAGGTGGTGGTGGCGATTACGTTCAATATTGAGTTGGGCCCGAATAGCGGCGAAATGCATTTTTGCGTGCCGTATTCCATGGTTGAGCCGATCAAGGACCTGCTGACTTCACCATTGCAAGGCGAAAACCTGGGTGGTGACAAACGCTGGGTCAAGTTGATGACGCAGCAGATTCAAGCCGCAGAGGTTGAGATTGTTGCCAACCTGGCCACGCGCAAACTGACGGTAGCAGATTTGCTGGAGCTGAAAGAAGGGGATGTGATCCCGATTAATATCAGCGACAGCATCGAAGGACAAATTGACAACATTCCAGTCATGGAGTGTCGTTATGGGGTATTTAACGGGCAATACGCCCTCAAGGTTGAAAAGTTAATTCGCGCTGACGGAAGTCACGAGCAATTACAAGGAGAGTCATAATGGCTATGGATCCCGCCACTAACAGTGCAGATGATGATATGAATGCAGCGATGGCTGCCATGGGCGTGTCTGACCCCGGCGATGTGCAGACGATTGCAGAAGACGACTGGGGTGCCGCATTAGCCGAGCAGACACAGTCTGAATCTTCGGCGCTGCAAGAGCCAACCAGCAAAACTGCGGTGTTTAACGAGTTTAGCGCTAACAATAAGCTCGAAGGTACGCAAAACGACATCGACTTTATTCTGGATATCCCGGTACAACTGACGGTTGAGTTGGGCCGGACCAAAATTTCGATTAAAAACCTGTTGCAACTGGCGCAGGGCTCGGTAGTTGAGC
Source organism: Methylophilus sp. 5 (assembly GCF_000515275.1). Classification (NCBI taxonomy): domain Bacteria; kingdom Pseudomonadati; phylum Pseudomonadota; class Betaproteobacteria; order Nitrosomonadales; family Methylophilaceae; genus Methylophilus; species Methylophilus sp. 5. The sequence goes on along the minus strand of NZ_KI911560.1, from coordinate 2,957,599 downwards.
TCGATGGCATGGCGGGCGAGCCGATGGATGTGTTGGTCAATGGCTGCCTGATCGCGCAAGGTGAGGTGGTGGTGGTCAATGATAAATTCGGTATCCGTTTGACCGATATCATTACCCCGGCCGAACGTATCCGCAAATTAAATCGTTAATCGTTTTTTTAAAGACACTTTATATTGAGATGATGAAAACAATTAACCAGTTGTTGCTTGCCTTGTGTAGCAGTATGGTCGCCAGTGGCATGTCATGGGCTGCTGTGCCTGTGGCCACGGTTGCGGCCGCGCCTAGCGCGAGCGACAGCCTGGGCCGCATGGTGTTTGGCACGGTGATTGTTTTACTGGTGATTGCAGTCATTGCCTGGTTATTACGTCGTGTCATGCCTGGGCAGACCATGTCTCACCGCGGGGTGATCAAGCAGGTCGGTGGTTTGCAACTCAGCCCTAGAGAACGTGTGGTGGTGCTTGAAGTTGCTGGTCGCTGGTTGGTGGTGGGTATCAACGCTGGCCAAATGTCTGCGCTGGGTGACGTTGATCCGCTGAGCAGCGAGGCGACCACAGAAGAGGGCGCGACCGCAGGTGCCGGCATCACAAAATCTTCAGCAGTCGATCCGCAAGCTTCTTTTTCTGTTCGCTTGCAACAAGCCATGCAAGCCACACTGCAGCAAACAGTCAAATCCCTCAAAAACAAGCCTTGAGTCGCTCATTTCTGACCTTTGATTTCAGCAGGTCTGACGTACTATAGCCCTAACTTATTGATCGTCTTGTGTCTGCTGCTCGCGGCCACAAGCAAGTTTCGGGTGCCATATACATGCGTGTCTTTTCAGTGTTAAAGTCTATTTTCTCCTGGTTGCTGCCTGTTGGCCTGCTGTGGGGGTTTCCGCTGTTGTCATCGGCGGCTGGTGGCTTGCCGATCGGTACCGTCAGCGCGGCGGCAGGCGGCGGGCAAGACTATACGCTCAGTCTGCAAACCCTGATTTTACTTACCTCTCTCACGTTTATCCCGGCGGCCATGCTGATGATGACTGGCTTTACCCGTATCGTCATTGTCTTGTCTTTACTACGCCAGGCATTGGGCACGCAATCTGCGCCGTCTAATCAGGTATTGATCGGCTTAGCCTTGTTTATTACCTTTTTTGTCATGGGGCCGGTGTTCGACAAAATCTATACCGATGCTTATCAGCCGCTATCAGAAAGCAAAATCACCATGCAAGAAGCCCTGGAGCGCGGTGTGTTGCCGCTCAAAGGCTTTATGCTCAAGCAAACCCGCGAAAATGACCTGGCCATGTTTGCCAATATGGCGCATACCGAGGCCATTCAAACGCCGGAAGAAGTCCCGCTCAGAATATTAGTGCCCGCCTTTATGACCAGTGAGCTCAAAACCGCCTTCCAGATTGGCTTTGCTATTTATATCCCGTTTTTGATTATTGACATGGTGGTGGCCAGTATTTTGATGGCGATGGGCATGATGATGGTGTCACCGGCCATTGTGTCGCTGCCGTTTAAACTCATGCTGTTTGTGCTGGTCGATGGCTGGCAACTGGTGCTGGGTTCGCTGGCGCAAAGTTTTGTCATTTAAAAAATATTGTTTAATCAGGAGTAGCACATGAGTCCAGAACAGGTGTTGACGATAGGCAGCGAAGCGATGCAAACCACTTTGATGGTGGCGGCGCCCGTGCTGGGCACTGCGCTGATGATTGGTTTGATCGTGAGTATTTTTCAGGCCGCGACACAAATCAATGAACAAACATTGTCGTTCATCCCCAAACTGGTTGGTGTCATGGCCGTGTTGCTGCTGGCAGGCCATTGGATGCTCATGACCATGGTGGATTATATGCACCATATTTTCACCATGATTCCGCAACTGGTGAACTAAGCGCTTGATCACATGCTGACCATCCATGCTTCAGATCTGCAATTGTGGATTGTTCAGTTGCTATGGCCACTGACCCGTGTGCTTGGCTGTATTTCTGTTGTTCCGCTGTTTAGCCATCCTTCTATCCCAAAACGTATCAAGCTTGCCATCGGCTTTGTGATTGCGCTCGCCATTGCGCCAGCGATTCAGGTGCCGCCGATTGAAGTGCTGTCCTGGCAAGGATTACTGTCTTTACTGGCGCAGTTTCTCATAGGCATTAGCATGGGCTTTGTCATGCGTATTTTGTTTACTGCGGTTGAAATGGCCGGGTTTATGATGGGGATGAGTATGGGCTTAGGCTTTGCCAGTTTTTATGATCCGCAGGCCCAAGGTCAAACCATTGCTGTCGGGCAGTTTTTGACCATGCTGGCGCTGCTGGTATTTATGAGCCTGGATGGCCATTTGATCGTGGTTGCGGTGATGCTGCAAAGCTTTGAAACCATGCCAATCGCGCTGGAACACTGGCAATTGAACAGCCAGGCCATTGCCACGCTGGGTGGGCATATTTTTTCACAAGGCTTGTTGCTGGCGTTGCCGGTGGTGGCCAGTTTATTGATTACCAATATGGCGCTGGGCGTGTTAACCAAAGCGGCGCCACAATTCAATATTTTCGGTATCGGTTTCCCGATTACGATTTCGGTTGGCTTTGTGATGACCTTATTAAGCCTGCCTTCTTTGGTAAGCCCCGTCAGCCGCTGGCTGGTTGATGCACAGCAACTCATGTTGCAAGTGCTGCACTAGCCCGGTTGTTAGCCGGGCGTTTTATTAGCCAAACGCTTAAATCAAACTAAATAACGAGATATTGGACGTGGCCACAAATGCTTTTTGTGCAGCCTGTAAGATGGTGGTTTTCTTGGAAATATCAGACAACGCCTGCGCATAATCCAGATCTTGCAGCGTTGAAATAGACGCATCATATTGCAGATCCAGGCTATCGCCCGTGCTGTTCAGAGTGTCGATTAAATTGAGACTACTGCCAATTTCTGAGCGGGTATTAAGTACCCGGTCTAATGAATCTTGCATGCTGTCTATGCTAGTCGCGAGGCCAGTATTAAACGTGGCCTGGGTAGTGCTGTCTGTGATGGGGGTATTCAACAGGCCAATAATATTTTGCAAATTGGTAAACACGTTGCTGCCATTCGCGCCAAATACCTGGTCACCGGTAAACGTCACCGGCAGCTTGCTCTGCACGTCAATTTGCAACTGGGTGCGCGTGGTGTTGGCGACATAGTCGTTATTGGTATCAAACGGCACAGTGGTGGTTGCATAGCCAGAATACATGTAGTTGCCTTGCGAGTCTTTGGTGTTCGCGAGACCTTTCAAGGTATCCAGATTGCCTTGCAACTCATTGGCCAGTTTGGCACGTTCAGCATCGGTATAAGAGCCATTACCCGCGGCAATCAGTGAAGATTGTATCGACTGTATGGCATCTGTCACACTGGTGAGGTTAGCCTCATAGGTTTGCAGCAGGGTTTCTGCTGTTTTACGCGTGCTGGTGTAGTTGGCATTTTGGTCTTTAGCCGTATTGAGTTCAAGTATCCGTGCCGCCGCCACCGGGTCATCTGCTGGCGAGTTTACACGCTTACCGGTTGCCGTCTGAATGCTGAGCTTGTTTAAGTCGCCCTGCAGATTCATTAACTGGTTGGTGCCAGACTGGTAGATGGTATTGGTGCTGATTCTCATGATGACCTATCTTTCAAAAACTTATTGACCCATTTGCAGCAAGACTTCAAACAGCTGGCTGGCAATCTGCATCATCTTGCCAGCGGCCTGGTAGGCTTGCTGGTAGCGCAACAAGTCAGTGGCTTCTTCATCCAGATTCACACCGGACTCTGACTGCATGGCGCTGGTTGCATTTTCTAATGCGGTCGCGTCTGATTTGCTGGTGATGCTGAGCTCGTTGGTTTTAGTGCCCACCGCACTCACCATTTGTGCGAATGCCTGCGCATAGGTGCGGTTGGTGCTGCTGCCTGCCACGCGCACATTGGCACCAGTTTGCAAGGCCGCCAGTTTCAAGCCGTTTTCGTTATCACTTGGGCCACTGGTGGCAGAGCCTGCCATCGCCAATTTGTCGACATTAGTAAACGACAGCGATAATTGGCCAGCGGCATACTGTGTCGGCTTAATCAGGTAAGAGTCACCTTCTGTTGGCGAGCTGGTATTGACGTCAATCTGCATGCCGTCCACGGTGGCCGGCAGCGAGGTGCCTTGCCACATGATGGACTTATCATTCAAACGCGTGATCGTATATTGGCCACTGTTATATTTCACCGTATAGTCGCTGCTGGTGAGCAGGCTGGCATCGACGATAGAGGCAGATGCACTCTTGGTCGGGTCGGTGTTATAAGCGCTACTGACAGCAGTTGGCGTGCCGACATTGAACAGGTTGGTACCCAGCACGCCATTAAGGTCATAGCCCTGCGTTTGCTGAGCGTTAAATTGGCTGGCCAGGGTTACTGCCAACTGGCCAACCTGGTTTTGTACGGCATCCAGTGTTTCACTTCTAAACTGCAAGACACCGCCCAGGGTGCCGCCAGACAGCGTATCTGTGCTCAGGATTTTTGGGCTGGCCGGGTTACCGTAAGCCACCTCTACCCTGGTCGGGTCAGTATCGCTGGCGCGTGTATACAGTGAATATTGTTGTGTGCCCACCACCAGTGGCATGCCACTACCGGCAAACACATTATACGAACCATCATCTTGCTTAATCACCGTGGTTTTGACTTGCTCGCTGAGTTTAGCCACCAGTTGGTCGCGTTGGTCCATCAGGTCATTCGGCATGTTGCCGGTAGAGTTGACTGCCTTGGTGATGGTGTCATTCAGCGTGGCGATTTGTGACGAATAACTGTTAATCGCATCGACACTGGCCGTAATTTGAGTATTAATACTCTCCCGCATTTGATCAAGCTGGGTATTCACCGCATTAAAGCGATTGACCATGGATTGCGCAGAAGAAATCAGTGTTTGGCGGGTAGCGGTGTCGCTCGGGTTGGCCGCGGCAGCGCTCACTGCGCTAAAAAAGCTGGTAATGACCGGGTTCAAACCGGCCGTGCTGTCAGACAGCAAGCTATTGATCTGGCTGATATTGCTGTAATAAGCACCACTGGCATTGGCGGTTGAGGTGGCATTAATCACTTGCTTGGCCAGGGTTTCGTTGTAGACACGCTGTATGCCCACCACATTGGTGCCTTGCCCGACATAACCGTAGCCAAAGTTTTGCGCTTGTGCCGCGGCTTGCACCACGACCTGGCGGTTATAGCCGTCGGTGGAGGCGTTGGCAATGTTATGGCCAACGGTGGCAATGCCTATTTGTGCTGCGTTCAGCGCACTTTTACCAATGCTGAGTACATTTGACATGTGATTCCCTCATGTGCCAGCCCCCTGCAGAGGGTCAGGCACGACTTTAAAGTGACAGTTAAATTACCTAACGGACGTTTTTTAAATTTCTTTAGGCCCGGTGACAGATTACCCTTGTAAATTTTTAATGACTTGCGTCAATTTTTTGCCATATTGCGGATCAGTGGCATAGCCTGCACGTTGTAATGCGTGGGCATACGCGCTTGCATCATGGGTGTTACTCATGGCTTGCTGGTAGCGCGGATTTTGTGAAATCAGTTTGGCGTAATCCTTAAAGGCATCACTGTAGCTATCATAAGCACGGAACTTCTCAACCCGGCTCTGTTTGACGCCATTGATATATTCAGTGGTCGTACTGGTTGCGACTTTGCCTTTCCAGTTGGCATCGGCTTTGATGCCAAACAGGTTATGGCTGTTCACACCGGTGTCTGTTTTAATTTCATGCTTGCCCCAGCCACTTTCCAGCGCGGCTTGGCCAATCATAAACTTCGCTGGAATGCCGGAGGTGCTGCTGGCAGCCTGTGCATGCGGCAGCATGCTCTGGATAAATTGTTGTGTTTTACCGGCGACTTCACGCATGGCAGTCGCCAATGGTGCTTGCGGTAGGGTAAAGCTCTGGATATTGGCTTGCGTTTCTTCAACCAGCGGTGGTAACTCAGGAATGCCACGCGCCCAGGCTGTGTCGGTGTTGCTGCTTACAGAATCACCATCAGTCGCCTCCCATTGCTGGTAAGCCTCGCGGATTTTTTGTGCGGCTTGTGCCAGCACTGCCTTGCCATTGGCATGCGCTGTTGTCTGGTTGCCTGAGGGCAGGGCAGCGCTGCTATCCAGCTTGCCGGAGGGTTTGGTTTCTTTACTGCTGTCGGTAGCGTCGCCTGGTTTCTGGCTAAATTTACTCAGTTGCCTGACCAGCACATCGGTGAGGCCTAGACCTTTTTGGCTCAGGTTGGTGCTCAGTTGCTGGTCTAGCATGCCCATAAACATTTTGCCTTGCTCGCTGTCGGTCATGCCATCTTGTGGCACCGTGTCACGCATGCTTTTCAGCATCATGTTCATCAGCACGCCTTCAAACTGACGTGCCACCGCCCGAATGGATTCGGGCGAGTCGCTATTGCCACGCTTGAGGCTATTGAGCGAGTTACCGTCAATCGCCAGGCTTTGAGTAGTAGGATCGACACGTGGTTGCATGGCCGGCTCCTGCTTAAATCACCTCAAGCTCGGCGTTTAACGCGCCAGCGGCTTTCATGGCTTGCAAAATCGCCAGTAAGTCTTGTGGCGTGGTGCCAATCGCATTGAGGGCTTTCACCACATCAGACAGGTTGGCGCCGTTATTCAGTTTAAGTACTTTGCCAGGCTCTTTGTTAATGTTGATTTCTGACACTGCAGTCGAGATGGTCTGGCCATTGGAGAACGGGCCAGGCTGGCTAATCACCGGTGACGTATTAATCACCACCGACAGGTTGCCGTGTGAAACAGCACAACTATCCAGCGTGACTGCTTTGTTCATGACCACCGAGCCGGTACGTGCATTGAGGATGATTTTGGCCGGGGTGGCTGCCAATGCCACGTTAATTGTTTCCAGGTTGGCTAAAAATGAGACGCGGCTCATGCTTTCAGGCGGGCGCACCTGAATCACGCGGCCACTTTCGGCTTGTGCCGTCATCGGGCCAAATTTCTTGTTAATGGCTTCAACCACATTATTGGCGGTTGAAAAATCACTTTCTTTTAGCTCGAGTTTGACAATGTCCTGATGCAGCAAGGTGTTTGGCAATGCGCGTTCTACGGTGGCGCCTTCTGAAATACGGCCAACACTTAAATGGTTAATCTGGGTCTGGCTGCCATTGGCGGCCGCGCCTACACCACCCACCACCAGGTTGCCCTGGCCCATAGCATAAATTTGTCCGTCAGCGCCTTTGAGCGGTGTCATCAGCAAGGTGCCGCCACGCAGGCTCTTGGCGTTACCCATGGAGGATACGGTCACATCCAGGGTTTGGCCTGGTTGTGCAAAGGCGGGCAGGGAGCTAGTCACCATTACCGCCGCTACGTTTTTCAATTGCAGGTTGGTGCCAGGCGGCAAGGTAATGCCCATCTGGTTCATCATGCTGATAATACTTTGTACGGTAAACGGCGTTTGCGTCGTCATGTCGCCCGTGCCATCGAGGCCAACCACCAGGCCGTAACCAATCAACTGGTTGGCACGCACGCCTTGAATATTGCTGATATCTTTGATGCGCTCTGCTTGTGCAAACGGTGCGCTGAGCAGCAGGCCGCATGCGAGCAGGCCATAGGCAATCGCGCGCGGTGTGTGCTGAAATAATGTCTGTGTCAGTATGGGCATGATCAAGGCTCCTACAATGGAATCATGCTAAGGAAAAAGCGCGAGAACATGGATAACACCTCAGCGGCATCCATTTTGCTGTTGCTACGATATTCGATGCGGGCATCTGCCACTTTGGTCGAGATCACTTCGTTGCCGATGGTGATCATGTCCGGGTTAACCACGCCGGAAAATCTGACGTACTCGGTGCCTTTGTCAAAGCCAATCTGTTTTTCGCCACTGATCATTAAGTAGCCATTTGGCAGCACATCGACCACGGTGGCGGTGACAGAGCCGCTAAAGGTATTGCTGGCATCTGCAGCTGCTTTGTCTTTAAATGACAGCGCAGAGCTGGCGTTAAAGGCCGCTTTAGGCACGTTATGGCCAAACAAGCCGGTGACAGAGGCGGCTGTAGAGCCGTCTTTGGTTTGCTCGTTGTCAGAGGCTTTGTTGGCGGTGGTGTTTTCTGCAATACGAACGGTCACGATATCGCCGACATAGCGCGGACGGCGATCTTCAAACAATGGGCGAAAGCCTGCACTGTTAAAAATGGCGCCTTCAGTACGCGCGTCAGGGCGTGCCATGGCTACTCGCGGCGTTTCCGGTTTTTGCACAATGGTTGAAGGCGTGATCGAGCAGCCGTTCAGTAATTGAGAAAACGCCAAACAAAGTAGTAAGCTCATGATCGTTCTATTCATCATTTGAGTGACCCTCAAGCAGGGATTACATCTGCGACAGCTTTTGCAGCATCTGGTCCGACGTTGTAATCGCCTTGCTGTTAATTTCATAGGCACGCTGGGTTTGAATCATGCTGACCAGTTCTTCGACCACATTGACGTTGGACGTTTCAACATAGCCTTGCGACAGCAAACCGGCGCCATTGGTGCCTGGCGTATTGGTGTTCGGGTTGCCAGAAGCCGTGGTTTCTACAAACAGGTTTTCACCTTTTGCCTGTAAACCGGCCGGGTTAATAAATGTGGCGACCTGAATCTGGCCAATCTGCGTGGTGGCCGTTGAGTTAGGCGTGGTAATCGAGACCACACCATCGCGCCCGATAGACAGGCTTTGGGCATTGGCAGGAATCGTGATTGCTGGCTGTACCGGGAAACCGCTGGCAGTCACCAGTTGGCCTTGGCTATCCACCTGAAACGAGCCGTCACGGGTGTAAGATGTCGTGCCATCTGGCAGCAATATCTGGAAAAAGCCCTGGCCTTGAATCGCCACGTCTTTATCGTTGCTGGTTTGTTGCAGGTTACCCTGGGTGAAAATACGCTCGGTGGCGACCGGTTTAACACCAGTGCCTAATTGCAAGCCACTCGGCAGCTGGCTCTGTTGTGAGCTTTGCGAACCGACCTGGCGAATGTTCTGGTAGAGCAGGTCTTCAAACACGGCGCGCGACTTTTTAAAGCCGCTGGTGCTGACGTTGGCCAGGTTGTTTGAAATCACGTCCATCTGCATTTGTTGTGCATCCAGACCGGTTTTGGAAATCCATAATGAGCGTATCATCGTTCACTCCTTGGGCTTAAACCCGTTTTCATACTGTAATAGTAGAGCAAGCATTAACCATTCATACTGAAGAGCTGATCTGCTTTTCCAGCGTTGTTTTGCGCGTTTTCAAGCATTTTCATTTGCATTTCAAATTGTCGTGCCAGGCCGATCATATTGACCATGGTTTCTACTACGTTCACGTTGCTGCTTTCCAACGCGCCACCTGCCACTTTGACCGTCGGGTCTAGTGGTGCTGCCTGGCCGTTACTGGTCACAAATAAACCGTCTTCTGCACGTTTGAGTGTGGCGGCTGGCGGGTTTGTGAGTTTGATTCGACCAAGAATAGTGGTGGCGCCAGGGGCTGTGAAGTCATTGACGCTGGAAATCGTGCCGTCACCACCGATACTGACAATCACATTAGGCGGGATGCTGATCGGGCCACCATCACCCATCACATTCAGGCCAGATTCGGTTTGCAGCTGGCCATTTTCATTGACTTTAAGCGAGCCGTTACGGGTATAGCCTTCTGAACCATCTGCACGCTGTACGGCAATCCAGCCGTCACCTTGTACTGCAACATCGAGGTCGCGGCCGGTTTGTTGGATACTGCCTGCCTTGTAGTCGGTGCCTACTGTGGCATCAACGACAAACGCACGGGTTGGCAGGCCGTCACCCAAAATCGGCACAGCTCTAAAACTATCCACCTGGGCTTTAAAGCCAGTGGTAGTCGCGTTTGCCAGGTTATGGGCCGTGGTCGCCTGTTGCTCCAGAATGTGCTTGGCGCCGGTCATTGCGGTATATATCAGACGATCCATAAAGCAGCCCTTATCAAAGAGTTAATGATCAATGATTACTATCTCAGGTTGACCAGTGTCTGCATGACCTGATCTTGCGTTTTGATGGTTTGCGCGTTGGCCTGGTAGATACGCTGTGCGGTAATCATGTTCACCAGCTCTGCCGTCAGGTCTACGTTAGAGTCTTCTACCGCAGAGGATTGCAGTACACCCATGGTGCTGCTGCCAGGTGAACCAATCAGCTCATCGCCAGACTCATAAGAGGCCATCCATTGGTTACCGCCCAATGATTGCAACCCATTTGGGTTAACAAAGTTAGCCAGAATGACGCGACCGAGGTCTTTGGATTGACCATTGGTATAGCGGCCTTGAATAATGCCATCATCACCAATGGTAAAGCTGGCAATACGGCCAGAAGAGTAACCATCCTGGCTCAGCTTGTTCACACTGAAAGAGGAGCCGTACTGAGTGCTTTTTGAATAATCAAAACTGATATTCATCGCTGCGCCACCAGTGGTCGGGGTGAAGGTGATTGGCGTAATGCTTGAGTTGGTCGAGTCATAGCCACCAGCATTAAATACCATAGACGGGGTGGGGGTTGGCGTCACATCGGTGCCATCCACTGTGGTATACACGCCCCAGGTGTTGGCTGCTGTTTTCACATAAAAGTTTTGTACATTGTGCGAGTTGCCCAGGTTGTCATACACCGTAATCGCGGTAGAGTTGGTATAACTGGTTGGGTCCGTTGAGCTAAATGGCGTTACGGTCTGGTCAATGTTGGCACTGGACGAATTCAGGTTCAAGGTGCCACTGATTTTAGTACTTGCTACCGGTTGCAAGTCACTGGTGTCGATCTGGATTTCAACCGGGCTAGAACCATTGAGGTTGTCTGCACTGTTACCCATCAGGCGTTTGCCATCACTGGTCACAATATAGCCGTTTTTGTCCATTTGAAACTGACCATTACGGGTATAAGTGACTGCGCCATTATTGCTCAGGCGGAAAAAGCCGGCGCCGTTAATGGCAACATCCAGCGTGTTGTTGGTGGCCGTAATATTGCCTTGGGTAAACTGCTGGGCAACATCTGAAATTTTGGTACCGATACCAATTTGTGTCGTGCCAGCACCACTCAGGGAGGCGGCGAACACATCGGCAAACTCTGCACGAGACTGTTTAAAGCCAACAGTGTTGGCGTTGGAAACGTTGTTACCAATCACTTCCAGCGCTTTAGACGCTGCGTTTAAACCACTTAAGCCTTGTGAAAAAGCCATGTTATCTCTCCTTGGTAAGGACTAAAAATGTAAGTATTGAAAATTAGAAAATCTCTGAAATATCAGATGCAGACACAGTCGTGTTATTGCTTAAATTCAGTTTGGCGCCACTGGTGCTGGTGGTGACACTCTGTACCTGCGCCAGGCTCAGTGCAGTGCTGGTGACTGTGTTGTCGCCCGTTTTTGCGGTAATTTCATAGCTATAGTCGCCACTTGGTGCGGTGGTGCCATCATCGAGTTTGCCATCCCAGCTCAGTGCGTTGACACCAACATCCTGTTTGCCAAACGTGAGCGTACGTACGGTGGCACCAGAGCCATTTTTAATGGCCACGGACAAGCTGTCAGCCCCGTTAGGCACATTGACGCCGAAATAACCGCCAGTCTCTGTATGCGTGAGCGTTTTACCTTCGACTAATACATTGCGACCTATCATGCTGGTGGCCTGGTAGGCCTGGCCTAATTGCACGCTGCCGATCAGGCTGCTCATGGTTTCATTCAGCTTGTTAATGCCAGTCACCGTATTTAACTGTGCCATCTGGCTGGTCACCTGGGCGTTATCCATCGGGTTTAACGGGTCCTGGTTTTTCATCTGAGTCACCAGCAGGGTCATGAAACGGTCTTGTGTTTCATCGGTGGTACTCGTGCTGCTACGTGTGTTGACTGAGTTTAGTAAATCCTGTGACACTTGGTTGTTGGTATTGACGGTGGTCATGCTGAATGTCCTTTCTGCAGGTTATTGACCGATATTCAATGTTTTAAGCAACATGGTTTTGGCCGCGTTCATGGTTTCCACGTTGTTTTGATACGCGCGTGACGCTGAAATCATGTTCACCATTTCTTCGGTCACGTTGACATTAGGCATGGTGATATAACCATCGCCATTTGCCATTGGGTGTTTAGGGTCGTAGACCATTTTGCCAGGCTTGTCATCTTCAATCACACGGTCAACTTCTACCGTACTGCTCTTGTTCGCAGCGTCCTGTACAGCTTTAAACACCACCTGTTTGGATTGGTAAGGTTTGCCATCCGAGCTCACCACGCTGTCCGCGTTGGCCAAGTTACTGGCCACCGTGTTCAGGCGCAGCGATTGCGCACTCATGGCAGAGCCGGAAATTTTAAATACGTTAAACAGAGACATCACAGACCTCCTTTAATTATTGCTGACCGTTAATGGCGGACAGCATCTTTTTGATCTGGCCGCCTATCATCGTCAGGCTGGCCTCATAACGGATACCGTTATCAACATAAGCATTACGCTCTACATCCATGTCTACCGTGTTGCCGTCGGCCGAGCCTTGCACCACAGAGCGGAACAGCGGGTCACTGGCGCCACTCACATAACCACTGTTACCCATGCCGTTGAGGTGGCCACTATTGGTTTGTTGCAGTGCGCCACCGCTGGCCGGTGTGCCAGCAGAGGCATTCGGCTGCAAGGCTGCCTTCATGGCAGACTGAAAGTCGATGTCACGTGCTTTATATTGCGGCGTGTCTGCATTGGCAATATTCGATGCCAACAACTCTTGACGTTCATTGCGCACGCGCAATGCCGTCTGATGGAAATTCAGTGCGGCGTCCAGTTTGTTTATCATCGTTTATCCTTTCCTGGCTTTTCTCAAGCCTTGCTCAACGAGCCCTGTTTAACAAGGTGTTGCTCGCACCTCTAAAGTTTTGTCTGCTGTGGCCGATAACCCGATTAAGCAGGTCTGCTTTGACACACATGACTTTTACTAGCTATGCCCAGTGTACGCCGCGACCTATGCAATGATTCTCGAATTAAACGGGGGAAATCCCCTTTAATTCCGAAATTAAACCTGCCCTCAATGCGTAGAATAGGGCACATGAAACAACCCAAGCTCCCTGTTGTGATGATCATCGTCGGCCTGTTATGGCTGATGAGCGTTCCTGTGCAAGCGGCAGACCGTGCCGTGATTGCAAACCAGCATGCGCTAGCGTCAGCCGCAGCAGGTAATGATATGCACAGCCGCCTGTATCAAACTGTGATGCAGTATGTACAAAATCAGACTCAAGGGTATCCGGGCAAAGTGAATATTGAGATTCAGCCGCTGGATAGTCGTATCCGCATTGCTGACTGTGCCTTAATGGAAGGCTTTACCGTACAGGGCGCCCGTTTGTGGGGTAAAACCCATATCGGTGTGCGTTGCTTGCAGTCTGACACCAAGCTCTGGACGCTGTATGTGCAGGCCGATGTGCAAGTATGGGGCGAGTATGCTGTGACAGGCTTGCCTGTTGCCCAGGGCTCACCGGTACAAACCACAGATGTCGTCATGCAGTCAGGGGATTTAAGCAAACTGCCAGCGGGCATCATCACTGATCTGACCATGCTGGCTGGCAAACAGGCCACCTTAAATTTGCCATTGGGCACCGTGTTAAGACCAGAGTTGCTTAAGTCTGTGCCGGTGATTATGCAAGGGCAAACTGTACAGTTAAATAGTCGAGGTGATGGCTTTGTCATCTCGGCCGATGGCACCGCCATGCAAACCGCCAATGTGGGTCAGGTGGTTGATGTGAAAGTCAGCAGCGGCCAGATTATAAAAGGCGTTGCGCAGTCTTCTGGTAAGGTAGACATTCGCTTTTAGTCAGATGGACAACGTTTTTTAATTGAAAAATGTCTGAAAATTATAAACATGCGATAAAAAGTATATTAAGCACTAAAGTTCGCTTAAACTATGCCGATAGTACTGTTAACGAATGAGGGTTTTGGCTTTGATAAACCCTGACACAATTCAAAATCAGAAGAGGTACGGCATGAATATTTCAGATTCGATTAAAAAAATGGGTGTTGGCGTAGACAAGCCGACCCTGGATAAAGGCACTGCAAGTAAAGGCAGTGAAAAAGCAGCGAGCACATCGACTGCCTCTTCAGATAATGTGACTTTATCTTCTGCCTCGGTGCAGTTGCAGTCATTAAACGCTGGATCGGCCACTGGTGAAGTGTTTGACACGAATAAAGTCGAAGAAATTAAAGCCGCGATCGCACGTGGTGATTTTTCAGTCGATACCGCTAAAGTGGCGGATGGCTTGCTACAAACCGTGAAAGATTTGATACAACCTAATAAAGGGTGACAATTATGACCACTGCAAATCATTTATCTTCTTCTCCAGTGACGTTTGAAAAAGACGCCGCGCTGGTGTCAACACTGTTGAGTGATTTGCAGTCTGAGCAGTCGGCCTTGGTCACTGCTGACCTGGATGTGATTGAACGCATGGTAGACAAGCGCGTAGAGTTGCTGCAAGCTTTGGGCGCTGCGGCTAACTCTCGTTATGATGCGCTAGCCGCAGCAGGCTTTGAGCCTAACGAGCAAGGCATGTCTGTCTGGTTGCAAAAGCAGTCCAGCCAATTGTTAGATAGCGCCTGGGTCACTTTTCAGCAAGAGCTGACACAAGCCAAAGAACTGAATCGCCTGAATGGCATCCTGATTAACAAGCACTTTTTGCGCAATCAGGAAAAACTGGATGCTTTAAACGGCAAAAGTGCTGCGCCACAGTTTTATGGCAAAAATGGGCACGCCCACCGCGCAAACACCAGCCGCGGCAGTTTTTCAGTCTAAGCACGCATACAGATTTAAAAAGCAACAGCCGAAGGGTTTCCCCTTCGGCTGTTGCTTTTTGTGTGCTAGAAAAAGCATGCCCGGTGCAGGGCGAGCTAACTCAAACCATCTAATGTTTCCCAGCGGGTGAGTTTCTGCAAGACCAACGTTTCAATCTCTGCCAGCCTGTCTTGTAGCTGTTTCACGCGCTCAGGCGCCTGCTTGTAAATATCACCTTGCGCAAACTGGGCTTGAATCCCGGCTTGCTCTTGTTCCAGTTGCTCAATCTCTGCCGGTAGCGATTCCAGTTCACGCTGCTCTTTGAAGCTCAACGTTTTTCGGCTGGTTACCGTTGGTGTGGGTGTGTTCGCTACTGAAGCGGCAGCAGATACTTTTGGCGTAGGCGTTGGTTTGCTCACACGATCCTGGCTAAATCTTAACCAGTCATCGTATCCACCACCAAATTCGGTTAGCTTCCCTTGCCCTTCAAAAGCAATCACTTGAGTGACGGTATTTTCTAGAAATGCCCTGTCATGGCTGACCAGGAAAAGAGTCCCTGAATAATCCTGTAATAGCGTCTCCAATAACTCTAGTGTATCAATATCCAGATCATTGGTTGGCTCATCTAATACCAAGACGTTGGCAGGGCGCGCAAACAGGCGCGCTAACAGTAAACGGTTGCGTTCACCACCGGAAAGTGACTTCACTGGTGAGCGCGAACGTTGTGGTGGGAACAAAAAGTCCTCCAGGTAACTGATCACATGTTTACGTTCATTGCCAATTTCAACAAAGTCTGAGCCCGGGCTAATGGTATCGGCTAAGGTTGCCTCTTCATCTAGCTGCTCACGCATCTGGTCAAAATAAGCGACATTTATTTTTGTGCCGCGCTGAATGTCGCCACTATCTGCTTCAATGTCACCTAAAATAAGTTTCAATAGCGTGGACTTTCCAATGCCGTTTGGCCCTAATAAACCGATTTTATCGCCACGTAAAATACGTGTGCTGAAGCCTTTTATTAATGTTTTGTCGCCATATGACTTATAGACCTGATCCAGCTCTGCAACCAGTTTTCCGCTACGTTGGCCAGCATCCAGGTTAAGCTTGACATCGCCCTGGCGCTCACGTCTTGCTGCACGGTCTAAACGTAGCGCTTCTAATCTTCTCACGCGTCCTTCATTACGGGTACGACGTGCTTTAATCCCCTGGCGGATCCAGACTTCTTCTTGAGCCAAAAATTTATCGAATTTAGCCGCATGGGTTTCTTCAACGGCGAGTAACTCTTCTTTTTTAATTTGATATTGTGAAAAGTTGCCCACAAAATCTGTCAGATTGCCACGGTCAAGTTCGGTGATGCGTGTGGCCAACTTGTCTAAAAAACGGCGATCATGGGTAATAAACAACACACTGCCATTAAATCCCAATAGCAAATCTTCCAGCCACTCGATGGCTTCCAGGTCCAGGTGGTTAGTCGGCTCATCGAGTAATAAAACTTCAGGCTCTGCAACCAGCGCACGCCCAAGCGCGACCCGTTTACGCCAGCCACCGGACAACGTGGAGACCAATACATCTGCATCCAGCTTCAAACGGCTTAGCACGGTTTCAACGCGTGATTGTGCTACCCAGCCATTCTGCGCATCCATTTCATGCTGCAATGCCTGCATGCGTTCCATCAACGCCTCAATATTGGCATCTGGCATGCCCATGTCATGGGTGACCTGATGGTAGTCAATAATGGTTTGTTGCAAACTGCCTAACCCTTCTGCAACAGCTTCAAATACGGTGTGTGTATTATCCAGTTCAGGCTCTTGTGGTACATAGACCACGCGCACGTTTGGCGCACGCCATACGGTGCCATCATCTAGTTTGATGGTGCCGGCAATGGCTTTAAGTAAACTAGATTTACCGGCCCCATTGCGGCCAATCAAGCCAACGCGTTCACCAGGATCTAACTGAAAGGAGGCTTGGGCAAGTAAGGCATGATGACCAAATGCGAGACTGGCATTGTCAAGCGTAATATGAGGCATAAAGGGCGTAGAGCAGCGCTGATTGAAGGGGCCACCATTGTAAACGACATCAAACTATAGAATATGCTTAATACGTAAATATAAAGAAGTTATCAGTGTATGTGTTGTGAAGGTGAGGGCAGGGTATCTAGCGACAGTACGCCACCACGCAAAGAGACATCAGGTGCCGGGCGCGTATCCGGTTGATACTCCTCCACCCAGCGTTGCAAGTCTTGCTTGATTTGCGCCTCTTGCAAGTGTGGAGTATTGGTGAGCCATTCCAGCAGGTTGGCTAACCAGCGCGCGTCTGCACTACGTGCTTGTGCGATGCGTAATTTTTCATGGCTGGTGGGCAAGGTGTTCTCATCATCTGCCAGCAGCTCTTCATAGAGCTTTTCGCCCGGGCGCAAGCCGGTAAATTCAATGCGAATATCCTGCTCTTGCAAGCCTGATAGTTTAATCATGTCGCGCGCCAGGTCAATAATCCTGACCGGTGTGCCCATATCGAGCACAAACACTTCACCGCCATTGCCCATGGTCGCTGCCTGCAACACCAGCTGTGCCGCCTCGGGGATAGACATAAAGTAACGGGTGATTTCGGGATGTGTAATCGTCAGCGGCCCGCCATGTGCAATCTGCTCGCGAAACTTGGGGATCACACTACCGCTACTGCCCAGCACATTACCAAAACGCACCGTGATAAAACGCGTACTGCTATTTTCGGTATGTTGTAATCCCTGGCAAATGAGCTCGGCCAACCGTTTGCTGGCGCCCATCACATTGGTTGGGTTCACTGCTTTGTCGGTAGACACCAACACAAAGGTGGGCACGCCCGCTGCCTGGCAGGCCGCAGCAATCTGATAGGTGCCATACGCATTGTTTTGCAAAGCCTCCACCACGTTAAAGTGTTCCATCATAGGCACATGCTTATAAGCACCTGCATGTAACACCACGTCTGGCTGATGGCTTTGCAAAATACGCTGAATACGTGCCTGATTTTTCACATCTGCCACCAGATAAACCAACTCAGTATTGGTTGGCCACTGGCTAAACTCTTGCTGCAGGGTATACAGCGCATATTCAGAAATATCCAGGCAAATTAACTGCACAGGGTGAAAGCTCAAGATCTGCCGACATAACTCAGAGCCAATCGAGCCAGCAGCACCCGAGACCAGCACCACCTTATTCGCCAGCATACTACTCAGCCCATGTGTATCGAGCTGCACCACATCGCGCCCCAGCAAGTCTTCTACATCAATCTTGCGGATCTGCGACAAACTAATACGACCACTGATCAGGTCCGACATCGCCGGCAAGGTCAACACCTCCATGCCATCTACCTTACGCGCCGCCTCAACCGCCAGGCGCCGTTTTTCATGTCTGCTCCCTGGCATCGCAATCATGCAGTGTTGGCAGCCATGTCGCGCTGCAATCTGCGCCATATCGTCCAAACCACCTTCAACCTTGGTATGCATGATCTCGCGTCCAACCAGCTTATCGCTAGGGTCTATCATCGCCACCACACGCCACTCAGGGTTTTTGCTCAACTCTTTAATCAGGTTAAAAGAAGCGTCCTCTACACCAATCACGATCACAGGCTTGCCTTGCAAAGCAACACCGTTAAACAAGCGGCGCTCTTTCCAGGCACGATAGATAAAACGGCTGCCGCCCATGGTTAACAGTAATAGCATGGGGTTCAGAATGAGTACTGAGCGTGGAATGATGATTGTTGGATGCACCAATAAGGCGAAGGTGGCACTCAGTAATGCTGCAAAAGCCACTGCGCGCATAATGCGTTTTAAGTCAGGTAAGCTGGCAAAACGCCACACGCCTTTGTATAAGCCAAAGCTGTAAAAGCAAATGCTATGAAAAATGAAAATGACTGGCAGGCTTTCCAGTATATAACCGATGAATTTTTCTGGGATATGAAAATTGAAGCGTAGCGCAAACGCCATCCACCATGCAATCATGATCACAATTGCGTCATGAGTGTATGCCAGCAATGATAAAAAACGAGCCAGAAATTTAGGCATGCCTTAACTACCAATCAATTAATGCGTGATGTTATCACGTCTTAACACTTTGATTGCAGTTAATAAAATAATCTTGAAATCCAGCCAAACTGATTGGTGGGCAAGATAATATGCATCTAAAGCCACTTTTTGCGGGATTGGAATTTCATCCCTGCCATTGATTTGTGCCCAGCCTGTTATACCAGGTTTTAATATATGCACTCCGTGCTCTGTGCGCAGACTAACAAGGTCATCTTGGTTAAATAGGGCAGGGCGTGGCCCCACAATCGACATGTCACCTTTAAGTACACTCCATAATTGCGGTAACTCATCCAGACTGGTTTTTCGGATAAAACTGCCAATAGGTGTAAGAAAACTATTGGGATTGCTTTGTTGATTCATTAAATGCGTGGCAATTTGTGGGGTGCCTACACGCATTGAGCGAAATTTAGGCATACTAAACAGCTGGTTGTTTTGACCAACACGCTGACTCCAGTATAAAGCAGGGCCGGTTGAAGTGAGCTTTACCAATACGTAAGTCATCAGCACTAGTGGGCCAAGTAATAACACTGCAATCATGGTTAGCAGGATATCTAATATTCTTTTAATCAACATATATGGTCACAGCGCGTTTAATACCTTCATCCAATTGCAGGATGGGTTTCCAGTCTAATAATTGTTTTGCTTTGCTTACATCTACCTGCAGATTAGCCAAGAGCTGATCACTCAGAGTGCCTTTGCCTAACAGTTTAAAAAAAGTACGCAACCAAGACTCAGGAACGGGCAGTAGCCATGCAGGTCGATTTAACGCTTTTCTAATAATCGTAATGAGTTCGGTTAAAGACACATCCTGATCGTCGGAAATCAGAAACGTCTGATCAGCCGCTGCAGGGTGTTGGCAACAGAGGCTAATAAAATGACACAAATTATCAATACCAACCAAGCTCCGTTTGTTATGGATGGCTCCAAATGGCAACGGGATCGGATATTTGCACAAGGAAAGCAATGTTTTAAAGTTCGCTTTAGGGTTGGGACCATAAACGAGTGGTGGCCGGATAATTGTCAGCGCAGTTTCAGAGGCTTCAAAAAACGCTTTTAATGCCAGCTCAGCTTCCCATTTACTGCGTGCGTAATCATTATGAGGTTTAGGGATGTCCTGTTCAGTAAAAGGATGCGAGCCTGAATGTTTACCATTAACACCAATTGAGCTAATAAATACAAATCTCTTAATCGCAAGTTTTTTTGCTAACTCAGCCACCTTGAGTGTATATCCAATGTTTGCTTCATTAAATGCGTGGTAAGCGTCCTCGCTTGTTTCGCGCAATATATGTGCACGACCAGCCAAATGTATCAGACAGTCATACTTGGTGGTGGCTGTATTTTCATGGGAGCTGTTGCGTTGAATGGCTGTGATATGGTGGCCTTGGTTCGCAAGGTATCGCGTAAGTGATTTTCCAATAAACCCGCTCGCCCCGGTGATAAGAATATTCACGTCAGCTACTCTTTAGGTTTCTGGATAAATTGCCATATGCGATTAAACAGCTTCCCAAATATGAACTTTGCTATCGAGAAGTCAGGGTAGGCGGCTTTGAGTGTATGGATAATCTCTTTATTCTGCGCCCAGATGTTTTTCAGGTTTTTATTTGTTGTACCGCCGGTTCGCATGTTGACTAACACGTTGTCAATATACGCGGTTGTGATATTTTTTTGCTCAATAAACCTGAATAACAGTTCGAAGTCAGCAGCTATTTTATAGCTAAGGTCAAACAAGCCATATTGCTCATAAACTTCTTTTCTCACAAAGAAAGTCGGATGAGCAGGCATCCAACCACTTTTGAATAGCCCTTGTTGATAAGGCCTAGATTTCCAATAACGCACCACACGCGAGGTGTCGTGTTGGTCAACATATACCAGGTTTGCAAAACAGGCCTGTATGTTGGGGTTTTGGAATGCCTCTACGACTTGGGTAAGCACTGTGTTATCGGTATAAAAATCATCAGCATTGAGCAAACCGATGATATCTCCAGTGGCCAGTTTCAGCCCTTTATTCATGCCATCGTAAATACCTTTGTCAGGCTCTGAAATATAGCGTGTGATGCTGTCAGCACTTTTAACAATAGCCATGGTGCTATCACGAGAACCACCGTCTACAATGATATGTTCCTTGTCATTGTATTGCTGCGAGGCTACTGATGTGATGGTGTCTGTGATGGTGTCTGCACTGTTATAGCAGACCGTAATAATAGATATTTTCATTGGGTTTCAAACTAAGTTTTTTTCTAATCTGCTGTTGAGTGGTTTGACTCTAACAACAATATGCTTTGATCAGTAAAGTCGCTATGGAATAAATGTGCGAATTTTTCCAGTTTCTCAGCCGGCCAATCCCACCATGCAATCGAAAGTAGCTTCTGAATCGTAGCGGGATCGAATCTATAGCGAATCAATTTTGCAGGAACTCCACCAACAATTGCATAAGGCTCAACATCTTTATTAACAACAGCGCCAGCAGCAATAACTGCGCCGTGACCTATTTTCACACCATCAAGCACCAGTACACCAGCACCAATCCACACATCGTGACCAATATGAACATCAGCGAGCTCCTGAAAATGATTTTTTTTGCTGAATGTAAAATTAGCTTGTTTTAGCGTAGAAAAAAAAGCGGGGTGTGTCGAAATCCAGTGTGTTGGATGACGTCCAAGGCCACCTACTCTGGTGCCTGGACCAATACTACAAAAATTTCCTATGTGAGAGGATTGAATCCGAGCACCTGCAATGTAAGTGAATCGTCCCAGATCGGAGTTTTTCACAATGCTCCCTGCGTATAGCCTATTAAACCCCCTGAAAGTAGATCTATTGTCAGCGTAGCTGAAAGCCGAGCTTTTAAAGCAACTCAATTTAAATGAATATAAAAGCCGTCTAAAAAAAATCCAAATGAATACGTCAAACATATTTTCTCCACCCATTTGTGAGGCGGTAGACGAAGTTGATATATCGCAGTAATTTTACTTTTCTGTAATATGTAGCCAGTTTCTTTTCTACTTCTTGATCGACCACTACGTGCTCAAGTGAAACGGTTACTGGTTGATTCGAGATTGCACCAGAGAAGGGGTTATATCGCCATTCAGCACAATGAGTCCCAGAGCCATCTATGCCAATATTTCTAACTAAAGAGACACATGGCATAAGCGTTAATTTCTGTTTTAAAAACAAACTGGCATACCAGCGTATATACCAGGAGTTGTTTTTTCCTTTAATCTGGTTTTGGAGCATTTTGACGTAATTGTGCGGACCGTTTTTATTAAATGAACCAAGTGACTTACTTTGCGATAGTTTAGTGAGTAGCGCAGAGCCATCCACATTAAAATCACCCCAAGCTCTACTCCAAGTAGCCCAGCCCCAGCTTTGAGGCATTTTTGAAAGGAATGTTTTATTTTTTTCTGCCAGGTCTATGGGATACATATAGCCAGAGACACTGCTGACCTGAGTTTGAAACTCATATACTGATAGGCCATCATTCATATACTTTAAAAAGTAGGGAGATGTTTCCAGATCGTCTTCTAAAACAATCACTTTGCCATACTGGCGACAAAGCTGGGTCACGCCATCAATAATTGAATTTGCGAGCCCCCAGTTTTCTTCTCTTTCAATAATCGTAATGGTCTGAAACCCTGAAATTTGACGGACATACGCCCTGACTTCGCTAACAGCGTTTTGAGCATCTAGATTTTTTGCGGCATCTGAAAAAATATAAAGGTCAGACTGAGCACACTCAGGATTTTTTAACAGTGCTTGTACTGTTTCCAGTGTGTGCTGCGGGCGATTGTAAACAAAAAGGGCAATAGGAGCGTAATTCAAAGTTTTGTACTCATTGTGAGATCGTTACTGTTAACTGATTTTTCTTATTAAGATTTTAACAGGGATGCCATTGAAAAGTGATCGTATGCCTGAGCATGTTATTCGATCATTTTCCTTTGAGAAACTCTCTTATTGTTTTAAACCATTGTTGATTAAAGTAAAAACTTAGAACTAGGTAAGAAATAGAGCAAATTAATAAGCTAAATATTATCCTCAAAAGTGGAGCAGTGATAAACATAACGCTCAAATAACTGATCACTACAGCGCAGACTGACGTTAGTAGAGGTTTCAGTAAAAGGAGGGAGTATTCTATAAAAGTGATGCCCGAGAGCGGTCTGACCAAGAAAAACCAATTGGGCCAATAACCTATCAATCCCAGAAGCACCATGGATGTTGCCATGCCCGTTGCACCATAGTGACTGCCTAACCAAATCGCAGGTGGGGTGATAAACAGCCATGTCAGGTTCCATTTAAAACTGAGGTCTGCGCGGCCTTTAGCCATCAATAAGCTCCCCACCGGATTACCTGTAGATCTTAGTAGTGCCCATTCTGCAAAGATTTGCATTAACGAGATGGTCGAGGTCCAACTCTCACCCAGATACAAAGCGACCACTTCTGGGGCAAAAAAGATCAAAAAGATGTATATCGGAAAATTGATCGATGCCGTCATGAGCATCGTCTGTAAATAGATGCGTTTCAGCAAAGCTGGGTCATTTTGCGCTTGCGCCATTACAGGCAGGCCTACTTGCGTCACAATCGGGTTAACAATCATGGCGATATTCAAGTTAAGGCTTTTGGCGATGCTATATTGGCCAATGGCCTGCGCTGACATCATTTTGCCCCCCAGTAAAACATCAATTTGTGAGTTGAATGAGTTGGCAAGGTTGTTAGCCATCATATAGCCGCCAAATTGCAAGAATTCACGAATTTCGCTCAGCTTTAGTCTTATTAGTGGTCTCCAGCCATCTGATAAATAGATCCATGACAACAAGCTACTTAATACTGAGGTGATTAATGCACCAATGAGTAAAGAATAAACCCCAAACCCAACAAATGCGGAGGTGATGGCAGATATAAAGCCTAAAAGTGCCGCTGATACATCCACTTTGGCCAGAGGCGAAAAATTGAGGCTTTTCTGTGCTTTTAAGCGTAGCTGTAGGCCAATAGAGCTCGCTATCATTGCCAGCGCAGCCAATGTAATTAAGGTATCCAGATTTGGCTGTTCATACCATGTTGCCAGCAGCCCGCTAAACAGCACGAGAGTTATCGCTAATAAAGATGTGACACAAACATTGAGCCAATACAGGCTTGATTGCTGGGTGTTAGAAATGTTCTGGTGATGAATAATCGCATTACTGATGCCAGCATCTGCGAAAATCTGCAAGAAAGCCATGATGGACGTCACGATAGCAGCAAGGCCAAAATCCGCAGGCGTTAATACTCTGGCTAAAATGGCAATCTGAGCAAATTGCAAAAATGCTCTGGTAAACAACGAGAATGAGGTCCACCTGATGGCAGAAAATGCTTGTTTCTTGAGCGTCATTTGACCAATGGTTTTTTGGCTGTTACAAAATAACCTATTGTTTCCGCGCTCCAATCGGAGTCTAGTTTGTCCAGATGCGGGGCAATCATTTGACCGACATACCAAAAAGGCATGCAAGCAATCATAAAGAGTCTTTTAAGCAAACGAGGGCCGCGAATAACTCGCAAGCTAAAATAGTTAAACTTTAAAAACCACATGCTAAAAAAACCGGATTGCGGCTCAACCGCAATATCAATAAAGCCAGCCTTTTCTAATAGATACTTAAGACCATAGGGGGTATATCTAAAGAAATCGTATGGTACCTCATGCAACCACCATTGCCATGGCACCTGCATCACGAAGTTTCCACCAGGTTTTAGAATGCGGTTAGCCTCGTTGAGCATTGTTTGTGGCTCGCGCAGGTGCTCCATGACTGACATAGAGATAACAGTGTCGGCAACTTCTGAGTCGATAGGGAGTTCAAGATTGAGGTCGGCGCTAATATCCGCATGCGTGTTATGGTAGCTGCCAGTCCAGTCGACCCCTATGTACCTCTCGGCATAACTAAGAAAAAACTCCTTATGAGGAGCTTCGCCACAGCCCAGGTCGTAGAGTTGACCTTTGTATTTGTCGGTATGCTTTTTTAGAAAGCGATCACCGATATCATAAGCTAACCAGTTGTAAACGCGGCGATTGGAGTGCTTGCCGCTAATCTTTTTCATAAAAACTCACAACACTTTTGACTACATGGTTCAATGAATCTTGGTCAAGATTAAGCCACATGGGCAACCTAATCAGTCGCTCGCTCTCTGTAGTTGTGAACTGATCTGCACCATCGAATCGGGAAAACTCTTTCCCAGCGGGCGCATTATGTAGTGGTACATAATGAAAAACTGCATTTACACCCTCACGTTTTAAATGAGATAGTAATTCAGTTCTTTGTACCAGACTCTGAGTTTTAAGATAAAACATATGGCCATTATGTTGGCAATGTTCAGGAACGATCGGAAGTTCGAACTTTTTCTGCGTTGCTAAGTAACTTAGTTGTTCGTAGTATTTGTTCCAACTTACCAGCCTGTTCTCAGTGATTTGGTTTGCTTGCTCTAATTGTGCCCAAAGGTAGGCCGCTTGTATCTCGCTCGGCAGATAGCTACTGCCAATATCTACCCAAGTATATTTGTCGACCATGCCACGAAAGAACTGGCTGCGATTCGTACCTTTTTCCCGAATAATCTCTGCACGTGCAACAAATTGCGGATCGTTAATAATGAGTAACCCACCTTCGCCGCCACTGGTGAAGTTTTTAGTTTCATGAAAGCTGAACGCTGCTAAATGACCAATCGAGCCTAGTTGTTTACCTTTGTAGGTCGACATCATGCCTTGGGCTGCATCTTCTACCACATACAATTTGTGTCGATTAGCAATATCCATGATGACATCCATGTCGCAGCCAACACCTGCATAATGCACTGGCACAATCGCTTTAGTCTTCGGGGTAATTGCAGCTTCGATCAAACGCTCGTCTATATTCAAGGTGTCAGGCCTAATATCAACGAATACAACCTTAGCACCACGTATGACGAAGGCATTTGCTGTGCTCACAAACGTGTAGCTAGGCATAATGACTTCATCTCCAGGTTGAATGTCCAGAAGAATGGCAGCCATTTCAAGTGCTTGGGTACAGGAGGGGGTCAGTAACGCTTTTGAACATGCCAAATGTATCTCAAACCACGACTGACATTTTTCTCCATATTGTCCATCGCCAGATAGCTTTTCGCCTTGTAATGCGTCAGCAATATATTTTTGCTCATTACCTGTCAAGGGTGGTTTATTAAATCCAACGTTCATTTTTTAAAGCTTTTCATAAAACTAGGGGCATTTGGCCCGACATTAAAAATCAAGTCTAAAACACTGACGCCATGCTCAAATGAGCCAAACATCTGGGGGTATTCCGGATAGTCAGAGTAATCCATCCACTCCACTTTAATGCCCATTTCATCAGCAATATCTTCATTAAAGTAATCTTTCGCGGCTGGTCCGCTAATATAGCAGTCTGCGCCTGCCTGCCTGCAGATACCTAAAAGCTTTTCGGTTTGTCCTTCTTCCAGAATAAACTCGCTAGACCACGAAAGCTTGGTGGTGATGCCAAGAATGTCATTTATTATCTGAATTAACTTGAAGTTCACTTGGCTTAGGTACTCTTCATTCATCGACACATACATGTCTTCAAAGCGCGCACTATATTGCTTAAAGTAAGGTGCTTTTGAATAACACTGTTTGATACTAGACCAGTGTTGTTTGGCCCAGTCTGGATCAGAAATGCGTGTTTCATTAATTTTCTGAAAGTATTTACCTTTAACTTCAACAGGTATTGTAAGCCATGCTGGGCCTTGAGGCATTTTGATTTTGTTGCGATTACGCCAGTCTCTACGCGTATATTGCATATCATCATACAAAACAAATTCATCTACGCTATTAATTAAATCAAAATAGCCTTTCCAGGGAATGTAATTTGATTGAACAATTGCTACTTTTTTCATGCATTTTCCAATACTGCGAGCCCAAATCCTGTTTTTCCGTACCCATTGCCGTTGTAGAGCATATACCTGGTATTTTCATGGTCGAACACATATGGATAGCAGGTCATTTCGGCATCCCAACCTTCAGCCTCTGTGTCTAAACCATTAATTTCGGGATGTCTGAACCAATGTTTTCCATCTTCAGACTCTGCATATCGAATGCGATATGTCTGTATGCCTTTAGATGCACGCGAAGAAAACCACATTTTATAAAGTCCATTTTTTTCTTTTATTACTCTTGGGACGGAAATCGCGTATTCAAAATCATCAGCAAAGTCTATTGCGACAATGCCTTCTCTATTCCAGCTGATACCGTCACTAGATTCAGCATATTTTATGTGATACTTGTGAGTGACTTTCCCTGTATGGTCGTGAAACCAGCCTGTACATGAAAGATACCAAATCTTGAAGATACCTTCATCGTACATAACGCAATTGCTTGCTACGAAGTGAGGCTCATCTTTTGTTCGATCCAAGATAGGGCCTGCGAAAGGTTTTCTGAAGGTTAAGCCATTATCTAAGGACTCTGCGATGCCAATTGCATTTCTAAACGGGACGGTTTTTCCAAGATTCCATCCAATGTAATACATTCTTTTGATGCCATTGATATCTATAATATCTGAACCCATTACACCACTGTCATCGAAACAACCAATATCCCCTTTGGATAATACTGGTTGTTCAGATATTGCAAGGATATTTAATGTGTATAAATTGAATATCACGAAGCCAATAGATGACTCTTGATCACTGTTTCTTGTGCTAAAAAAAACTTTGATGTTGTCGCCATCAATTGATTCAACAAATGGAACCGATGCATGGGAAATCATCCAAGGAAAGTTACTTTTTGGCTCAAAAACTTGGCCTAATTTTTTCCAGGCTTGCATTAAGTTAAATGCCTTTAAGCCGCGAGCTTGGAACTCTCGAGCGTTCAGTTGATACGCCCATATAAACGCCATCTGGTAGAGCATCACTTAATAGCAAAACACCTGCCCCAATAACGCATTTATCCCCGATTACTATATGGTCTCTTAATGTTGCATTTACCCCGACAAAACATTGCTCTCCAATCTCAACGCCACCAGAAATAACGGCATGAGAGGCAATAAATGTATGGTCTTTGATTTTTGAGTGGTGCCCGATATGATTGCCACTCCATAAAGTAACGTTATTTCCAATAACAACAAATGGTTGAATAGTATTGTCTTCTAAAATGAAACAGTTCTCACCAATGAGACCATCGTTGAGTACGGTCGCCTTAGTACTGATATAGTTTCCTAATGAGTAACCCATTGATTTTGCGGCTAAGTATTTTTCTTTTCTAACTGCATTCAATTTCGAATAACTAAGGGCAATGAACATGTCATATTTATCAGGAGGATAGTGCGAAACAATATCTTCAAATGCTACGACAGGATGTTCAAGGAAAATGTTGCTTTCTAAAAATTGACCGTCAACCGTGAAAGCTGCTACTTCATATTCAGAATCGGAAGTAAAGTAATAATGAGCTAGCTGAGCGATATCGCCAGTACCGAAAATAATCAACTTCTTCATAATTGTTTCCTCACCAAAATAGTGAACTCATATAAACCATAATCATGGATTAAGGATACATGCCTAGAGTATTTTCGTTTGCATAGATCAAAAAACTGGCATGGGTCGGCGTAGTAAAGATAGTCACGCATTTTATCTTTATCTGAGTAAGAGGTGAGACAATTAAACGCAAAACCCACCTTACTTGTATCACTTAGAACATCTAGCGTTTGTTCTATGTAAGATAGCCACTCAGCATCTGAGTTTTCCATGCGAACATTAAATATCCCACTTGCAACGCCAAAATCGGCTACTAGGTTTGGCGTGCTAGCGCAGGAAAAAATTGCATTATTTTGGTCTCTATACCGCAACTCTGCGGCCCGGATCATGGCTTCCGAAATGTCTATGCCGTAATAGTTAAATTTAGAATTCTGTTCTAGCAAATACTCATAAAGTGCCCCATATCCGCACCCAATATCATTAATAGAGAATTCTCCATTAATATCGATTAATTTTGTTAGTTGTTGGAAGCGCAAAACTTGGCCATCTTTCCCATTCCAGTCAACACCTTGAGGGGTATCGCCATGAGCTGTTATTTTGGAGGTGTAGTATTCTGCAACTTCAGAAAAAATTTTGTTTTTCAAAATCATTCAATCCAGGTTTTTAGAGTTTCAACTAAGCTATCTTTTGAAAATGAGTTCTTTACGCTTTGTATATTAAGACGTTGTGTTGTGCTGTCGAGTAAGTCAATATTTAAGTTTTCATTAGTATCGAATACCTTAATGTCGTACTCCTTAAATACATCACTCAGTGTTGACTCGGAATTAATATAAACTTTTTTCCCGAGTCCTAGTAACGTTATCGCATTACCAAAGGCTTGCTGCCTTTTGTGATTGAAAATGGCTATATCAATACTGGCTAGAAAAGCTAAGTATTCATTAAATGGCATTAACTCTTTTAGTGGGCGGAGTTTATCGCCAAAGAGTTCATATCCTTTGTTTATGACAAGGCTAGCATACTTCATATCCCCATAAGATAACGGTACAAACAGTTGGATATTTCTGTCCCTGAATGGAATAAGCTTCTCAAAAATAAGTAAATGTTGGTTCGATGGGTCAGCTGAGTTGCCTACCTGAATATTGATAGTAGAGTGGGCGTCATCATCAATATCATAGTGTTTATATGTATTGCTGGGATAATTAAAGCACTTAATATGAGCACCAGTGGCACCATACCATTTTCTTGCTAAAACAACGTCTCCAGTGGTTCCATTAACCAAAAATCCTAAACGCTTGATAATGTGTTTGCGAATTTTTTCGTATATACGTGCTTTAAAGGTAATCTTGGGAGCCTGGAAATGATATAAATCGCCCCCCCACATAATCCAGTAGCACTTTTTTAGCAGCCAAGGCTGTAGAAATAGTAACGATACAACTATCGGATTGAAGAGGCTGTGTAAGATGATTTTTTTTGATGAATTCATTTTCAAAATCAGCTCAAATATCTGATAAGCGTGATTGATATGAATGACATTTTTATCTAACTTGGTAGGGAAAGTTTGCAGGTTTCCAAACAGTAAAAAATCATGTTTTGAGAATGAAAAGTTTTCTTTAACTAGGTCGATGAACGGCGGGATAAATTTATCTAGCCTGCAAATGTGTAATGTTTCATTATTTTGCATTGAGCTGGTTCCTGCCTGAGTATGGCTACCTGTTTGTGCTTCTGCGAAAGAGGCCGACGCTTAAGGTCTATGGAGCATTAAATTACGTTACGAGGCGATGTCCGACTTAATAAAGTCAGTGTAAGCAGCCTTTAAGCCATTCTTTAATTCAGTTTGAGCTGTCCATCCCATGTGGTTAATTCTGCTGGAGTCCATTAGTTTGCGCATAGTGCCGTCTGGTTTGCTGGTATCAAACACAATTTTTCCTTCGTATGCTGTTATTTCTTTAATGGTTTCGGCTAATTGAGCGATTGAAATGTCTGCGTTATAGCCGATATTTAGAATGGGAGGAATGCCATCATTTCTGTCTGCTGCTATGAGGCTAGCAAAGTCGGGATCCGCTAAGCCTAAAATGTGTGTGCATGCTTCAGCCATATCTTCGCTATATAAAAATTCACGCTTGGGGGTACCTGTTCCCCAAATCACTACCTCGGGTTGACACTTTACTTTTGCTTCATGAAACCTTCGAATCAATGCCGGAATCACATGACTGTTTTCTGGGTGGTAGTTATCGCCAGTGCCATAAAGATTGGTTGGCATGGCAGCCAAAAATTGTGTGCCATATTGGCGGTTATAACTCCAGCACATCTCTATGCCTGCAATTTTGGCTAATGCATATGGACGGTTTGTTGGCTCTAGGGGGCCGGTAAGCAAGTGCTCTTCTTTAATTGGTTGAGGTGCACTTTTCGGATAAATGCAGCTGGAGCCCAAAAAAAGCAGGCGCTTGACGCCACTTACATATGACTGATGTATGACGTTGGTCTGAATAGCCAGGTTTTCATGGATAAACTCAGCTGGAAAGGTGTTATTGGCGTGAATGCCGCCAACCTTGGCTGCAGCTAAAAATACGTATTCAGGCTTTTCTTGGGCAAAAAACGCAATGACTGCTTGCTGTGAAGTCAGATCAAGTTCCGCATGGGTACGCATCACCAGATTGGTGTAGCCTTGCGCTAATAACGCTTTGACGATTGCTGAACCAACAAGGCCTCGATGACCAGCAACGTAGATTTTTGCATTCTTTTCCATAGATTACTCGTGATAATCCATGGCTTGATAGCCGTGCTGCTTGATGAGTTCATCTCGCTGCGCAGATTTGTAATCTTCACGGACCATTTCAGCAACCAAGTCTTCAAAGCTGGTTTTGGGTACCCAGCCCAGTTTCTCTTTCGCTTTGGTCGGGTCACCCAGTAGCGTGTCTACCTCGGTGGGTCTGAAATAACGCGGGTCCACTTGCACAATACATTTGTCACCCCAGTAACCCTTTTCCTCTACACCGTTGCCTTGCCATGTGACGGTGATGTCTAATTCCTTGGCTGCTGCATTGACGAAGTCACGCACACTGTATTGCTTGCCGGTGGCAATGACGAAATCTTCAGCTTGCTCTTGCTGTAGCATCAGCCACTGCATTTCAACATAGTCTTTGGCATGGCCCCAGTCTCGCAATGAATCTAAGTTGCCAAGGTACAAGCAATCTTGCAGGTTAAGTTTGATCCTGGCCAGCGCCCGCGTGATTTTACGGGTGACAAATGTTTCGCCGCGGATAGGACTTTCGTGGTTAAACAGAATGCCGTTACAGGCGTAAATACCATAGGCTTCACGGTAGTTAACTGTAATCCAGTAAGCGTACATTTTAGCTACGGCATAAGGACTACGCGGGTAAAATGGAGTGGTCTCTTTTTGTGGTGTTTCTTGTACCAGACCATACAGCTCAGAAGTTGACGCCTGGTAAAAACGGGTTTTTTTCTCTAGGCCAAGAATACGAATGGCCTCCAGAATGCGCAATGTACCAATGCCATCCGCATTAGCTGTGTACTCTGGTGTTTCAAAACTCACCGCAACATGGCTCATGGCGGCCAGGTTGTAAATTTCATCTGGCTGAACCTGTTGAATGATTCTGATCAGGTTAGTAGAGTCTGTCAGGTCGCCGTAGTGCAGGATGAAATTATGATGCTCAATATGCGGATCTTGATATAGGTGGTCGATTCTGTCAGTGTTAAACAATGAAGATCTACGCTTAACCCCATGCACAATATAGTCTTTGCCAAGTAATAGTTCAGCGAGGTAGGCACCGTCTTGACCAGTGATGCCGGTAATTAAAGCGACTTTTTGTGACATAGTTTGAACTGCTGAGTTAAAAAGTGTTTGGATTATAACATGAGCAATATTTAGCTTACGTTTGGAGAAGTTCTAAGTCTTATGTTGTTTTACTTGCCAGCATCGCCTTAATATTCGCCATCTTGCTCTTACCATAATCTTTACTAGCCACCTGGTCCGGTCCGTTAAACGGGTTGCCGAAGTGTTTGACGTCATCTTTGGGGAGTTCTGCAATAAAGCGGCTTGGCTCACAGGCTTGCATTTCACCGGCGCGTTTGCGTTTTTTGCACCAGGTGATGTTGAGTGATTTTTGTGCGCGGGTGATGCCTACATACATCAGGCGGCGTTCTTCTTCAATTTGATCAGCGTCAATCGAGTTGGTGTGCGGCAAAATGCCTTCTTCGCAGCCGATTAAAAACACGTGGCCGTACTCCAGGCCTTTGGAGGCGTGCAGGGTGGAGAGTTTGACGGCGTCTGGCTCGCTGTCTTCGCGGCCCTCCAGCATGGTGATGAGTGACACCATTTGCGTCAGTTCGAGCAGGTTTTTGCCATCTGATTCATTGCCGTATTCGGTTGAGCCTTCGCCTTTTTTGCTGAGCCAGCTGACAAACTCAATCACATTGCCCCAGCGCGACTCAGCAGCACGGGCTTCTTCACCATCATACAAATAAGTTTCGTATTGGATGGCGGTGAGCAAGTCGTTGAGCACTTCGCCAGCTGGGTCTTTGACAGCGCGGCCTTGTAGTGTCTGGATATAGCGGCAGAAGGTGAGCAGGTCTTCGAGCTGTTTGGCACCCACGTCGTGTTGAAAGCCGCCTTCAAACGCAGCGGCAAATAACGACATTTTGTGCGCACTGGCATATTCACCCAGGCGCTCCAGTGTGGTGTTGCCTATACCTTTTTTGGGCGTGGTGGCGGCACGGATAAACGCTGGATCATCATCTTCGTTAGCAACCAGGCGCAGGTAGCTGATGATGTCTTTAATCTCGGCTTTATCAAAAAAGGATGAGCCGCCAGAGATGGTGTAGGGGATTTTGTGGTTGCGCAAAAATTTTTCGATAATGCGCGCCTGGTGGTTGCTGCGGTAGAGGATCGCATAATCTTTATAGGTGGTGCGATGCTCGAATTTGTGAGCCTGCAACTTCATGACCACGGTTTCGGCTTCGTGTTCTTCGCTTTGGGTGGCGGTCACATGTAATAGATCGCCGGTGCCTAGCTCACTCCACAGTTTTTTCTCAAACAGTTTCGGGTTGTTGGCGATCACCTGGTTGGCAGCGCGCAAAATGCGCACAGTAGAGCGGTAGTTTTGCTCCAGCTTGATGACTTTGAGTTTTGAAAAATCGGTGGTGAGCTGGCGCAGGTTTTCCACGTCGGCGCCACGCCAGCCGTAAATTGCCTGGTCATCATCGCCCACAGCAGTAAATTGGCCGCGCAAGCCGGTGAGTTGCTTAATCAGCTTGTACTGGCAGGCGTTGGTGTCCTGGTATTCGTCAATCAGCAGGTAGTGCAGTTTGCGCTGCCATTTGTCCAGGGTATCGCCATGCTGCTCAAATAGCTCTACCGGCACTTTAATCAAGTCGTCAAAGTCGACGGCCTGATAGGCGCGTAAGGTTTGCTGGTAAAGCTGGTAAACGCGGGCGGCGGCATGTGTGAGCTCTTCGTCGGCCAGTGCTTTAGCCTGGTCAGGGCTCACAAACGCATTTTTCCAGCCAGAAATTTGCCATTGTGTTTTACGCAGCAACTGTTTGTCTGTGGTGGCCAAAATGTCACTGAGGATCTTAAAGCTGTCTGAGGCATCCAGAATAGAGAACTGCGGCTTATAACCCAGCAGCGCAGCTTCTTGACGCAAAATGTGCAGGCCCATGGAGTGAAACGTGGTCACGGTCAGGCCTTTGCCACTTTTGCCTTCTAGCAGCGGCGTGACGCGCTCTTGCATTTCACGCGCGGCTTTATTGGTAAACGTGATGGCGGCAATTTGGTTGCCTTTATAGCCTGCCTCGTTAATCAGGTAGGCAATTTTTTGCGTAATCACGCGTGTTTTGCCACTCCCTGCACCGGCCAGTACCAATAAGGGGCCGTCAAGATAATGAATTGCTTCGCGCTGTGGGGGGTTCAGTAGATGCTGCATGGGGAACTTCAGGGTTTGTGGTAAACAACAAAGCGGGGGAGGGAATTAGCCTGTATGGACTATTTAACCCCTTCATTTATATGGGTATAGTCGCTCAACCATAGTATTATGTTTTTCAGGTAAACTAACTTTGTCCGCCCCTGTGTTTGATCTCAACAGTGTCATTCTATCATCAATTGGACTTACCTTAACGCTGGTTCTGGTCTTGTTGATTTTTGGCGCCTATCAGCAACGCAACCTGATCATGCATTGGGTACGCGGCCTGCTGCTATTAGGCGCTGGGCTTGCTATTTATTTTCTTTCGCAAACCTCTCTCATCTATGGTCCGCCCAGCATTTACGAGGCCGCTGCGGTCACGGTCATTGCGCTCGGTGTCAGCCTGTTTGTCAACGGTATCCGCCTGCTCAGGGGCTACCGTGTTTATCGTTATTGGGCCTTGCTGGTGGTGACAACCTTGCTCGCCTGCAATGCGGTGATGCTGAATACACATACGCCGGACAGATGGATACTCCTTAGCAACCTGGTCGTGTTAATGTGGGTGTTTGGCTACGGTAGCCGCAGCCTGGTCGGGCATGGTAAAGACTTTGTGGCGCATGTGTTCTGGCTGTGTTGCAGCCTGTTTGCGGTGGTTAGTTTAATGCTGGCTTTTCTGGCAGTGAAAGTGATGCTGGGGGAAGATGGCAGCTTGCAGTCATTTGCGCAGTGGCATATCCATGCCTATATGATGAGCGCAGCCATGCTGGTCATCACCGCGGTGACCAGTTTGTTGGTGCTGGTGATGCATGTGCGGGCGCAGGCGGGTTTACAGGCGATTGCCACGCTGGATGGGCTGACAGGTGTATTAAATCGCCGTGGCCTGCAAGAGGCAGCCACGCGCATGCAGGCCGTGTCACAACGTATTCGCTTACCCATGGGTATGTTGATTGTCGATTTAGACTACTTTAAAAAGGTCAATGATGTGTATGGGCACCTGGTGGGCGATGTGGTGCTTAAATCTTGCGCGGGCACCATACGTGCCGCATTGCGAGGTGGCGATGTGATTGGCCGTTATGGTGGCGAAGAGTTTTGTATTTTAATGCCCAACACGGGTGAGCATGAGGCGATGATTCTGGCGGAGCGTATCCGCCGTATTATTGAGGTGACGCCGGTGAGCATTGCTGGTGTAGAGAGCATGAGTAGCGACACGCAGGCCATCAAATGCACGGTGAGTGTGGGTGCGGTCAGCTCTGAAACCGTGGGTTATGTGTTAGAGGGCCTGTTTGCCGGGGCCGACCAAAACTTGTACAAAGCTAAACAAAATGGCCGTAATCGCATTGCCAGCAATATCGACCAGCTTTTAAACAAGCCGCCAGACGCTGGCAAACCTGCCAAGCGGCATGCCAGCCTGATTGCTTGAGTGTTTGATTAAGCTGTGGCGGTTATAAGCTATCTGGCTCAGGGGCCGCTTGATCTTCAGCGGCTTTTTTCTTTGCGGCGGCGCGTTCTGCGGCCTCGGCGATCATCTCTGCCCGGCTGTGCGGGGATTCCAGACTGACGCGGCCAATGGCGCCGCTACGGTAATCGGTGAGTAAGGCCATGGCGGTGCGCTCCATATCCCACGCACCATCGTTACGTTTGTAGCTGCGGCGTTTGGCAATCGCTTGCAGCAAGTCGATGCCGTCCATACTGGTCACGTCCAGCTTCATCACATCGAGTTTAAAACGCGTGTTCATCAGCGCTGGATACTGTTTTAATAACAGGCTGCCCAAAAACTCGGCCACATCTTCATCAATCACCGCATTGCGGCCAATGGCGTGGCTGGCGGCCAGCAGATAACCATCTGACTCATGCTCGATTTTTGGCCACATCATGCCTGGTGTGTCAGTAATGTTGGTGCTGTCGCTCAAATCAAATCGTTGCTGGCTTTTAGTCACGGCGGGCTCATCGCCCACTTTGGCCGCACGGCGGTTAAGCAGGGCGTTCATTAAGGTAGACTTACCCACGTTAGGGATGCCCATGATCATCATGCGCAACGGTTTAAGTGGCGTGCCGCGGTGCGGTGCCAGTTGGCGACACAAATCCGGGATTTTTTTAGCGTCCCCTGGTTTTTTACACGACAGCGCAACCGCTTTGGTATTGGGTTGTTTGTTAAAGTAGTTTAGCCAGGCCTGGGTGACTTGCGGGTCGGCCAAATCTGCTTTATTGAGGATTTTGAGGTTAGGCCGCTGGCGAAAATTGCGCATGTCCTCAATCATCGGGTTGTGGCTGGCGGCTGGCACACGCGCATCTAGCACTTCAATCACTACGTCGATGTGCTCCAGTGTTTCTTCTGCTTTTTTGCGGGCAGAGGTCATGTGCCCAGGAAACCATTGTATCGCCATATTTTTGCTCCATCTTCAACTCAAAAAATACGGTATCAATGTCCTTTGCCGTACCCAGTATTGGTTTATTCCATGCTGACAATGCGGTGATTGCGATGGGTTAAATCAACATAAGCGCCTATTTTAACATTTAAGCGGCCACTCCTTAAATATTGCGCAAATCCGCTTGTTTATTTCCAGCTATAGCCTAAGGTGAACAGGGCGCGCGTATCACCTTTAACGCGGTCATCCACCGGGCGGCTATCGTAGTTATAGTCGACCTGCGTGGATGCACTCAAGCCAAAAATAAACGGAAACCGCAGACCGGTCGAGCTATACACAAGTATTTGTGACGGCGAGCTTGGCGTATATAACACCTCATGCCGGTGAAATGCCTGTACAAATGAGTCAAACAGATACTGGTTATAGTTAACGGCCCAGCGCAAAGCGGCATGCCTGTCATCACTTTCTTCGTAATAATCCTGTGTAATCAAAGACACACCGCCCTCGACTGACAGATTCAGTTTTTCACCCTCAAAAATCTGGTAACCAGACCCCACACCATAGGTGCTACGCAGTTTAATATCTCTAAAGCGGTCTTTTTCCTGGATGGTGTTGAGGTAGCTAAACCATTTTTTAGTGAAAAAGTGGTCATACTGCCCGCGCACGCGCGCGTTGTTCTGTGTTTGCTGGTCGTTATCTTCTGCCCAGTAGTAATAGCCTTGCACCGTATAACGATTATCCAAGCCGCGTAACACCGACTCACCGTTAAACTGCATGTTGCGGTTAGTGCTGTTGCCATTGTTAAAAGCGCCGCCCAGGCTTAAGTTGCCGGTCCAGACATAGCCTTCACCAATCAGGTCGCGGCTGGGGTTGATATAGTGGATTTCATCAAGCTCGGTATCTACCAGCGGGGTGTTGGTTTCTTCATCCAGAATCACCTGGCCTTCATCCGTGTGTATCAGGCGGCCGTTGACAATGCTGCCATCAGACAGCTGCATCAGTATGGGTTTGTCAGCATCTATGCTGTGAATATCGTTCCAGTTAATTTTCACTTCGTCGGCATAGCTGGTTTTAACCGTCAGCTTGTTGGAGATTTTAACGCCTAATGTGCCGGTGATTTTATCGCCATTTTTTAGCCAAATCGTATCCGCAAACACGAGGTTGGAAAACATGGATAAAGTCGCGGGCAGCAGCAAAACGAGTTTGACCGTTTTGCGCGAGGCTAAAAAAGCCAGCTTGGTGACACTGTAAGGCATAAATACTCCCTGATACGATTGAACAACAGCGCTGTTAAGCAGCGAATTGAATGCAGCTGATGCAAACCCGCTGCAAAGGCGGTGATGCTGATAAATGCTGACCGCCTGCTAATAGACAAGATTCGCAAAACCGCTTTTGAGTTCCCGAAACGATGCGCAACATCGAAACCGCAGCCAATACTGTTAAACTGGCACATTGGTATTTTAAAGCAGCAATACGCATGGTCAACCCACACTTGCCGCCCGAAGTGAAGCCCGGGCAATCACTCCCCTTATTGCAGGCGCTGCATATCCTCACGCGCGATGGCAAACTCAATCAGGATAGCCGCCGCAAACTCAAGCAGGTTTATCATCTGGTG
Source organism: Methylophilus sp. 5 (assembly GCF_000515275.1). NCBI lineage: Bacteria > Pseudomonadati > Pseudomonadota > Betaproteobacteria > Nitrosomonadales > Methylophilaceae > Methylophilus > Methylophilus sp. 5. The sequence continues at coordinate 2,919,510 of NZ_KI911560.1, read as the reverse complement.
AATTTTATCGAGCCATTGATGCAAGCGGTGATGGACAAACAATCGCAGCCGGTATTGGTAGACCACGGTGCAGGCAAATCTTATCTCGGCTTTATTTTGTATGACTTATTGCTCAAGCAACATGCTGCGGGGCAAGTGATCGGCATTGAAAGCCGCGGCGAGTTGATTGAAAAGTCACGCCAGCTTGCGCAAGAATGCGGCTTTGACCGCATGCAGTTTGAGCATTTAACTGTGGCTGAGGCCATGCAGTCGCAACAATTGCCAGCAACCGTGGATATTGTGACCGCATTGCATGCCTGCAATACGGCGACGGATGATGCCATTGCATTTGGCTTGCAAAAGCAGGCGCAGTTTATGGTGCTGGTGCCTTGCTGCCAGGCCGAGGTGGCAGAGGTGATGCGCCAGCACAAAGCCGAGACGCTGGCCCAAACTTTTCTCAGTGAGTTGTGGCGTCACCCTATCCATACCCGTGAGTTTGGCAGCCAGGTGACTAATGTATTACGCTGTCTTGAGCTTGAAGCGCATGGCTACCAGGTGACAGTGACAGAGCTGGTTGGCTGGGAGCACTCGATGAAAAATGAGCTCATCATTGCTAAATATACCGGTCAGCGTAAACGCAGCGCCCGCGAGCGCGGGCAACAACTGCTGGAGCAGCTTAATTTAAGCAGTCTTGCTGCGCGCTTTAACTTTCAATAAGCGCCTATTGGCCTGTAAAAAAGCCTCTGACACTGGGGAGGCATCAGAGGCGAATGGAGCGTATTACATGCCCCAGGGAAGAGACTTTACGAGCAAGGCTTAAAAACGCTTGCCGACCCCTAAGCTGATCACCCAAGGGTTGATGTCCAGAGAGTCAATTTTTGCCCAGCGGTTGCCAGTGGTCGCGCTTTTCATTTCAACATCAGTATCCATCCAGACGTACTTCACATCCGCGTTCAATAACCAGCCATCTTTCAGGTTGATATCCACACCCGCTTGCAAGGCTGGGCCAAAGCTGCTGCGGTCAATTTTGATTTTTTCGCCTGCCGTCGCGCCAGAGCTAAAGCGCAAGTTACGGTCTAGCATAAAGGTGGCATTCAAGCCTGCGCCCACATAAGGGTCAATGGTCTGGTCAGGGTTAAAGTGCCATTGCACGGTGAGTGTCGGTGGCAACGCATCAATACTGCCCAGATGCTGGTTACCAACCACGCCAGCACTGTCGCCGCTGATTTTGACATCATGTTTGCTACCCAGCGCTAAAATCAGCTCGGTGGCAATGTTTTTGGTCCAGTAGTAGCTAATGTCCAATTCTGGGATGGTGTTGCTGTCGACTTTCAAGTCGGCACTGGGTGTCATCACACTCGCCCCCACAGCTTTGTTGACTGTGCTGCCAAGCCGACTGCTTTCGTTAGGGCTTACGTTAGTTGCACGCAGACGAACAACCCAGTCACCTTGTTCGGCATAGGCATTGGTGGCAGGCAATAAGGCGGCCAGCATTAAACAGATTGCGGTTTTTTTCATTGTGATCACTCCATTAGGTGCATTGATTTGAGGCCATTGTAGGTTTACTGGCTAAACCTGATATTGACCCAAATCAACTCGACACGGCTTTGTGTGGCGTGAGGTGACCTAAAGTGAGCAAGCGAGGCGCGGATAGCAAGTTGTTGCTATCCGGGTGGTGGGTGTTGAGGTAAAACTAATAGTCGTTACGCTGTTTCCAGGCATCATCCAGCACTTTGGATTTTTGCTCAAAAATAGCTTTTTTGGTTTCCAGGTCTTTTTCTGTCTGCGCTTTGTCTGATTGATATTGCTTCAGCTTAGCCTGCTCCTGTGCAACCAGGGCTTCCTGCGATTTAATTCTCTGCTCAAGGTCAGTCAGTTTGCTCATGGCATCGCCAACGGCATCACGCGCAGTGGCGGCATCGGTTTGCTCGTTAAGAATATTGCGGGCAAACACTGGTTGGCTCAGTGTGGCAATCAGTAATAAAACAGAAACAGTTTGTAGACGCATGCGGCACTCCGTGAAAAACGTAATAGCAAAATAGCGAGGTGATTATAAGGCCAATAATACATAGATGTCTCTGGTCGCCAAACCATTGTTGGCAATGAAACATTGATGATTAGTAACCATCAGGGGCATAAGGTTCCTGATGGCTGCTGGCATCTAATCAACACGCACGCTGCGTTATAGACGTTTTGCCTCTGGTGCCCATTGCTCAGGAAAGCTGCTCGCGCCAATTTTTGGATCAAAAGCCTGAATATCAAACGTAACCAGTTGATGAATATAAAAAGGATCGTTTTCTACCATCTCTTGTATCACGGACAACTGCTTGCCAAACGCTAAAATAAAACCGCCAATATTGCTTTCAAGTGGCCCGGCCACAAGGATGGCACCTGTGTGGATATAGTTTTCCAACCAGGCCTTGTGCGACTCCAGATGTTGTTTAATCTGCTCGGCGGTTTGAATATATTTAATAGTGATTGCGTATAACATGCATTTCTCCTTTAGTTAGGCTGTGTGTGCAGACAGGTCGGTGAGGTTGATCAGTGCTGCAGGGATGGCGTCTTTAGCTGCGCGGATGCCTTCAGCTTTGACTTGCTCGCCTTTTGAAGCGCCTTCAGCGCTAACAAAGTGGATGTCGCGAATGCCCATAAAAGCAAAAAAAGCCTTGAGATAGCTCTCTTGAAAATCCATGAATGCTATGGCAGTGTTTGCATAAAAGCCACCTCGCGCCGAAGCCACAATAATACGTTTTCCGCTGGCCAGGCCAACCGGGCCATTGGCTGTATAGCTAAACGTTCTGCCCACTTGAGCCAGGCGATCCAGCCAGGATTTTAATTGGGTTGGCACTGAGAAGTTGTACATGGGCGCGCCGATGACAATGAAGTCGCTAGCCAGAAACTCAGTGACCAATTGCTCGGAAAGTTGATGCTCTTTTAAGGTGGCATGGTCAAAGTCGGTCAAGCCGGTGTTTCGAAATCCGGCAGCAATTGCCTGAGTCAGGTGCGTGACTTCATTTTTAACCAGATCACGGTAGGTCACTTGCGCGTGGGGATGGCTGATTTTAATCTGAGCCACGATGCTCGCTGACAACTCACGGGTGATGGAATCGCTCTGCATCATGCTGGAGTCAATATGCAAAATGTTCATGTTGGCCTCATTGTTAATAGAATCTACTGGGTTGAAAAACTGCATAGCAAGTATTTTATAGAGGCTTTATTCAGGCGATAAGGTGGCAAATAAGACATAATTCATGCAAAATTCGCCATTGTGAGTGTCGTTAAGGAGAACATTGTGCGTATTGCGATTGTTGCAGTTGATGGCAGCTTGCTCTCTGCGATCGCTGGGTTATCGGACTTATTCTGGATGACGAATCAAATGCTCAACACACTGCCAGTGAGTAGCGTAGGGCATTTGTCAAATCTAAGTCAGCTTTGCTTTGAAACCATCATTGTGAGCGCCGATGGCAAAAGTTTACGCGACCCTCAAGGGCGGCTGATCCCGGTAGATCATTCGTTTGGCCAAGGGCTTAAATATGATGCTGCTTTAGTGGCCGGCATGGCACTCGGCCCGGACGGCCTGCCGCCTGGCGCGCCTTCGATCACCGAGGCTGCCGCTTGGCTCACGCAACAGCACCGCCAGGATGTACTGGTCGGCGCTGCTTGTGCGGGCACATTTGTCTTGGGTGAGGCTGGCCTGCTTGATCATCGGCGCTGTACCACGACATGGTGGTTACATCATGCTTTTAAACGAAAATTTCCCAAGGCGCGGACCGTATGGGGGACTGCAATCGAAGAGCAAGACAACATTGTTACCACCGGCGGCCCTTTGTCCTGGGTTGATTTGGCATTGCATATCATCAAGCGTCTTGCCGGGGCCGACGTGGCTAAAATGGTGGCTGATTTTTCGGTGACCGATAGCCAGCCACTGCCGCAGATGGTCTATGCGCCGCGCGGCTTCATGAATACGTCCGACCCTCTATTACTCAAGGCTGAGCAAATTATCCGGCACAATCATCCTCAATTAACGGCTACCGGCCTGGCCAAAGCCGTTAACCTGAGTGAGCGAACGCTCCACAGGCGCCTCAAAGACTTAACCAATGAATCACCAAAACAGTTCATCACCCGCGTCAGAATTGAGACTGCCTGCGTATTGCTTGAAACACCAGGCGCCAGCATTAAACAAATTGCATTGCAATGCGGCTATACAGAAGAGACCGCCTTCAGGCGCGCTTTCACTAAGCTGATCGGCATGACGCCGGTAGATTACAAACGGTGGTCTAGTGCCCGTTATGGTGGGCAACATGCTCTCAGTTAACATATGTACAGTGATCTGATGCCCTAGCCGTTCATTACGGATAAAAAGTATCTACTGCCGCAGTTGCGATGTTTATGCTGCGGTTTTATTTTAAATTTATGTGTTAATATTGGTTAATAAAATTAAACTTAATTGAGGCTGTTCGTGAGTAAATGAATAGCTATCCAATTGCGTAAAATCTGTTGCGGCTGGCTAACCACTTTAAATCGCTGTAAATATCTTGAGTTTAATACAGCCGCAGCGTGCTTAATGCAGCATGCAGTACAACTGACATAATTTCTAACATAATCGTAAAAACTGAAAGAAACCAATGAACATCAATCAATGGGTATATGCATCTCTGGCTATCTTTGGCATGTCTAGTCATGCGCAAGCCATGCCAACAGGTAGTTTGGTATTTAATGAACCGACTGGCATTGTCGGCGCGAATGATGTAGTGGAAGTGTCACTTAAATTCACCTTGGATGCCAGCTCTGAAAGAATGGATTATTTAGACCTTTCAGATGCGCCAGCAGACTGGCTTTCAGTCACAAATAAAATCTATACGACCGGGTATCGATGCTCCACTGATACATTTACGGGAGGGTGTGGTTTTTCAACAGGTACTCCCTATGCTGCAAATTTTGTTGATACTGCCGATGGTTATGAAAAGATTCAAACATTGGTCTTAGAGCCTGGCGCAAGTGTTGATTTTTTGGGATTAACTTACACACCCAATGGGAGTCCTGTGCCTAGCGGCACTTATAGTTTATTTCAGTTTTCTGTACTAGAGAACTTAATTGGCACAAAGTTGCAGCAGCAGTTTGATGCGGACGGCAACTTGATTTTAGACCTGGATGGAAACCCGTTGCTTGTAGAGGCTGCTGTAGAAACGGGTTATCAGGTTGTCGCTCAAACATGTGCTGATGAGTTTGGAGTAGGGTGCTCTGGCAATCAAATTTTTACCAGAACTGTGTCAGCGGTGGCAGAGCCTGAAGTCTATGCCATGTGGCTGGCAAGTATGGGCTTGTTGGGCTTGATGCGCCGTCGTCAATGGTTTGTTTAATGTATAAGCTACTGACAGAAGTTGCGTAAGGCAACAAAAAACCGCCGTATATCGGCGGTTTTTTTTATTTAATCTAATCTTAATTGCTTAAGACCAAAGTTAATTATTTGTTCATGACGTACATTGTCACTTCAAAGCCAAAACGCATTTCAGTAGCAGCTGGTTTAGTCCACATAATGATCTCCTTGGTTGTTTATTTAAACGCATCATGATTGATGTGCTTGCATGACTCTCACTATACGCCGCGGTTTAAAAATGACCCTGAAGCGAATCCGTAAAAACAGCTCATGATTTTACCTAGAAGTGACGCTGTTTATTCATGGCTGGCCTGAGTGCCAAACACGGGCAATTGCTCGAAGGCTTCCACGGATAACGGTTGCTCATTGAATAATGCGGGGTAAATAGCGTGCCGCAGTTGGGTGTGAAAGTCTGCAATGCGTTGACGATGCGCCAGCAGGTGGGTCACATTACTTTGTGCCACATTTTCCAGGCTACGCTGTACCCACACGCTGGGCAGTAGCAGGCCTAGCTGTTGGGTGGCCTGGTCACGCTGCTTCAGTATGTGTTCTCTTGCTGCAACTTGCGCCTGCAGTTGAACATCGGCCATGTGTTGAAAAGCGTAATACCATTTCCAGTGAAAGCGGCCGGTAACGGGGGCGGAGTGTTGCCATTGCGGATACAAGGCATAAAACGGGTCCAGGGTATTGGCTTTGGGTAAGTCCCAGGCGCCATGCACCAGTTGCCGGTGTTGCAGGGCAATCTGGCTACCATCTTGTAACGGTAATTGCCGATGTAACCAGAGCTGGCCCAGGTTAGGTAATACTACACAGCACAGTAACCAAGCGCTCGCCAATGCCAGTGCATTGAAACTGGCGTTGAGTGCGCGGCCATGCAGGCTAAAGCCCGCGCAGAGGGCCGCCCAAAACAGAATGTAAAGCAGGCTGGTTGCCAGCACCTGTAACAAGGGCAAAATAAACAGCGAATGTGCTATTGCAAAGACCAGCACTGGCAGCGTGAAGGTGGCTGCAATCAGCAGCGCCCGGGTCAGCACGCGTTTTAACCAGAATTGCGCCGGAGAGGCCACCAGGCTTTGTAAAAACAGCAATCTTTGCGCCTGATGCTCGCTGGCTTTGAGGTCGTGCAGCAAGGCAATGCAGAGCAGGGGTGAAAAAAACACCAGCCAAAACGCATAATCAAAACTGCCCAGCATGACGTATTCCGGGTGATGCGATTCACCATCATACAATTGCCCTTGCAGGCCAAGCAGGCGTATGCGCTGCACATATGGCGTGACCAGCCGGTTGCCCAGGGCAATAAAACTCCACTCGGCAGGCGGGTGGTAGACATTATGAAACACGTAGTAACCAACCTCACCTGCATCCAGGCTGCCTTCATGCTGGTGAAGGTGCACAAAGTCCTGCTTGCGCCTAGCCTCCTCTTGTTGGGCATGGCTGATTTGTGCGCGAATATGCTGCATATTTTGCCAGCCATTGAGCAGGCTTAGCGCCGTGAGGGCAATGCTGAATAGCAGCAAAGCGACCATGCTGCGCTGTTTAAGTAACAGCTTTAATTCGTGTTTCATGTGCGTTGGCTCACCTTGAAAAGAAATACGCCGGGCAGCAATATCCAGCCTAGTAGAATGAGAAAAGCGGTTTGCAGGCTGGCCTGGCTAACATGCATATTGGCCATTGTTATGGCCGGGCGTGGCGCGTGCTGCCAGAACTCAGCCGACACACGCGTATTTTTATCGTCAGCGTGTACAACCTTGTGGCTATGAATGCTGTTGAGGTATTGAATCAACTGGTAGCGGCGATTTTCTGCCTGGCTAATAAATGCTTGATGATGCGCCAAATCGTTGCCGCTGCTGGCCATCTGCACGTATTGCAGCGCCAGTGCCGGTGTTAACCAGCACCATAGTCGTATGCTGGCATTTTGTTTCGCCAGTTGCTGGTCATGCAGTGCTTGCTGCTCGCGATACACCGCGGTGGTCAGGCGTTCGCCTTCTTGCATCAGCAAGCCGTTATAGTTAACGGGTAAATCTTCAATGCGCGTGACTGCATATTGCTTGAGTAGTTGGGCTTTAAACGCAGCAAAGTGCGGGTCTTGCGGATTATGGCTGTCACCAATCGCTTTGAGCTTAATTTCGGCATGATATTCAGCCTCGGTGCGTGGCTGGGTAGGGTGCAATACCTGTGCCAGGTTAGCCAGCCCGCGTGGAAAAATAATGCATATACACACCCAGCACAGCAGCAAGGTGAGCAAAGCACTATGCAGTTGACGACTATGCCAGGAAACCGCCACCACCAATAAACACCAGCCTGCGATATACATGATTTGTGCTAATAGCATGGCTGCCAGCCTGAGCTCAAGCTGATCACTGCCTCTGCTCCAGACCCAGGTGAGCGCGGCCTGTATGCATAGCAAAAGCAACAGGGGTAAAAACAAGGCTAGCCATTTGCCAACCGCAATCTGCCAGCCAGGCGTGCCGTTACCGCGCATAAACGCCAGCGTGCCGGTGATTTTTTCTGCGGTGATGGTGTTGTAAGCCATCATGATTAAAAACAGAGGCATCCACCATTGCACAATCATGGCGGGCGTCATCAGCGGAAAACGCCCAAGGCTGGTGGCTTCGGTGGCAGGGTTAAAGTTGGCACTGTTTAAGCGATGCGCCTCCAGATACACCAAGTGGCCAGATTGGTCGAGAATGCCCGGTTCGATGACGCTGAGCGGATGCAGTGGTTTGGCGACAAAATCACCATAATGCGACACCCGGTGCGGATGGCGGTTGGGTTGAGATTGCCAGTCCTGCTGGCTGCGTTGCGTGACTTCTGCCACGGTGCGTGCATGGTCTTGCCAGTGATGGTGAGCGGCGAGGGCGGCAATGAGCCACAGCGCCACCAGCACAGTGAATAGCAAGGCAGGCACACGGGCATGCCACAAACGCCGCCATTCGTTGCAGGCGATTTTTAAGAGCGGCGTGAGATTCATAGCTGCCCCTGGTAAAGTCGCTTGAGGTTATCTAAGGTCAGCGCCTGCTGGTCTATGCTAACTGCGGAGAGCTGGCCGTTGGCCAGCATCAGCAAACGGTCAGAAAATGCCATGGCCGAGAGCACATCATGCGTGACCACTAATACGCCCATGCCCTGCTGTTTGCATTGCATGATCAACTGGTTCAGTTCTTCGGTCGCCTGTGGATCAAGGCCAGAATTTGGCTCATCCAGCAGTAATAGCTTGGCTTGTTTTGCCAGCGCCAGTGCCAACATCACTTTTTGTTTCATGCCTTTGGAGTAATCACTGCAGGGGCGGTGCCAGGCCTGTTCCGGCAAGCCGGCCATGCTCAAACAAGTGGTGATATTCAATGTTTGGCTAACGGCCCCCAGGCTCAAAAAGTAACGAATGTTTTCAATGGCAGACAGGTGGCCATACACGGCGGGTTGTTCGGGCACATAGGCCAGTTGTGACAGTGCCTGCTGGCGTGCCTGCAAGAGGTCTATGCCTGCGATGTGTATTACACCTGTTTGCATGACGCGCCCATCATGCAAGCCAAGAATGCTTTTGAGCAGGGTGGATTTACCAGCACCATTGCTGCCTAAGACCGAGACGACTTCGCCCGCCTGCAATGTGAGGTCAAGCTGCTGCAATACCTGGCGCCCGGCAAAGCTGAGGCTGAGTTGCTGAATAGCTAAAAGTGCGGTCATTTGAAATCCACCGTGGCTGTGAGCATGAAGTTACGGCCTGCGCCGGGGGCAAAGTTCAACTGGTTCAATGCGCCGGTGCTGGTAAAGTCATAGACGTACTCATAATATTTATCAAAGATATTGTTGGCCAGCAAGCTGACTCTGCCCCAGTTGGTTTTATAGTCGATATTGGCATTGGTTAAGGTATAGGCGCCATATTTACCGCCCTGGTTGCTCTCGTTCACGTAGTAAGCGCCTTGCCTGTCGATATGCAGGCGGGCAATCCAGTCTGTATTCGGGGTGAATTGCATACCCACCGAGGCGGTGTGATCGGGGATGCCGCGGATACGGTTACCTTGAAAGTTGGGATGCAGGGCATCGGGTTCATCAATTTTTGCGTATACCTTGGAGACGTTGCCCCAAATACTCCACGCATCATTCAATTTGTAGTCAAAGCTGGCATCCAGCCCCTGCCTGCGGGTGGCGCCAATCAATTGGCGTGTACCATCAATATTGATAAATTCATTGTTTGCTTTTTGTTGCCAGTATGAAACGCGGCTATTCAAGTCATGTCCCCATGCGCTTTTCAGGCCCAGCTCCCAGCCATCATTGATGGCGACCTTGACCGGGACGGTGCCCCCAAACGTATTGAGGTCAACGCCTGTGGGCGTTTGAAAGCTGCGCCCGGCATTAATAAACACCGTTTGCTGTGCATTCACATTGGCAAACAGGTTAAATTTGGGTTGCACAATGGTTTGATCATCCAGCATGGAGGTGACCAATGTCGTGCCGTTTCTCACAAAGCGATTGTTAGGCTCGCTATTGAGGCGGTCAACGCGATAGGCAATATTCCAGCGCAGCCAGTCTAGTGGCGTATTTTCAAGCTTTGCGTAGATCCCTTGTGCAGTAAAGTCATAATCTGCATCACGCCGGATCGTGGTTAAGCGCTGTCTGAATTCGCTGACCGCCTGGTGCTCAATGTCGTAGCCTGACTCCAATGCCCACTGTGGGTTTATTTTCCAGTTTAATTTAGCAATCAACCCGGTAGAGGTTTGTTCTTCAAAACGGCTTTCAACGCCTGGCGAGCCAACAAACCGCACATTGCGTTCGCGATCAAAATTTTGCCAATAGGTTTTGAGGCTTAAGTCGACGTCATTATTAAAGAAATAATCATAATGCAGGCTTAAGTGTTTAAATTCTTTTTCGCCGCTATCGTTGAGCGCATTGGCTGCCACGGCCGTCGGATGAGCTCTCGCCAGTGCTTTGGGCATATAGCCCGGCGCTTCCGGCGAGTTGTATTGGCCGTATTTGGCACTCAGCGCCAGGGTAGCTTGCTCAAAGTCTAGCTGCCAGCGACCGGATAAGGCAATTTTTTCGTTCTCGGTGTGGTCACGGTAACCATTGCCTTTGCGGTAACCAATGGCGTAGTTTTGGCTAAAGTTACCTTGTTTTTCGCCATAGTAGCCTTGCATTTCACGCGTGTTAAAGCTGCCATAACCAAACTGTAATTGTTTGCCGGCGTCTTTGCGTGTTTCAACCTTATAGTTGCCTGCGGTAGCAAACAAGCCGGTGCTGGCATCACTGGTGCCTTTAAACACTTGTATGCTTTGAATATTGGTCGGAAATAAATAGTCCAGCTCACTGAGGCCAGAAAACAAATTGGATGGAATGCCGTCGACCAGCAGTTTGGCATTAGGGGTTTCGCCATCACCGCTAAAGCCGCGAATAGAAATTTCTGTATTGACAATGCCCTGACTAAAACGCGACAGCACCACGCCCGGGGTTTTGCTAAATAGCTCCAGGGTGTCGGTCACGTGCTCATATTCCAGCTCATCACGTGTAATCACGTCGACCGACCCGGCCAGGCCTTTATCTACATTGAGCACGGCTTGCTTGCCCAGCACCACGATGGTATCAAGCTCTATTGGGGTGTTGATTGCGGCGTCTTTTTTGTCTTTAAGTTTGCGCTCTGTGTCTATTGCCTCTTCATCGGCGCTGGTGCGTGCATCTGCTTCTGCGGCTAGCGTGGGTAACGCCGGCCATAGCAAGAGTGCGATCAGGCTGGCAATGGTTTTTCTTTTCATGTGTGTTCTCTTTATTATCGAATATGTTTACCAGAGGGCATCCAGCGCCAATAGTACGCGTTGCTCACCATGCGGCACCTCGGGTGAGCGATGCATCACGCCCGCATGCTGATTGCCTTGCCAGGCACTGCCCTTGAGCAGCACAAGCGCAAACGCCGGTGCTTGCATAATGACGGGCAAGGCCCGGCGATGCGTGTCAGTGTCTAGCCATTCTGTGCCCGGCCCCAAATAGGTGCACAACAGGCGAATGCCCGTGCGATCTATATGAAACTTGGGGCACATGGCTTGAGAGGTGACTTCAAGCCGCAAGCCAATGTGCGGGCATCCGAGCAAGTCTGCGTACACCGCCGCTAATTGTGCCATATCTGTCAGCAATGCCTGCTTACCTTTCCCCTCTGGCAAGCCTATTTGCCTATGCAGCTGGTTGCTCATTACTTGCGTGGTATCCACTGTGATGCGCACCCCGGGGGCGATGTGGTGTGCCGTTTGTGCCAGATATTGCTGAATGGCAGGCGCAGCTGCACGCGTAACCATGCATACTTGCTGGTCTTTAGCAAAAATGGGCAATAGTGCCATAGGGTTGAAATTGCTGGCATTCAACCCACGGTCGCTCAACTCAGGAGGATGCAGATCGTGGCTGCTGGTCGCTGTCGCCAGCATGCTAAAACACCTCCGCTAGCAAAGTCTCCTGGTCTTGAGGCCTCTCCACTGACCATAGTGGAAACGGGTCACTGAATTGGCGCCAGGCGTCCATGCCCAGGGCAATTTCGTCATCTGTTAACAAGCAAGCATCAAACGCGGCTATGAGGGCTGCCTGATTCATATGCATGCCGATGATGACCAGCTCCTGCTGGCGATCACCATAGGGCTCTTGCCAGCGGGATTTGATCTGCGCAAAACTCTCGGCATCTTCAGGCCAGTATTCATTAGGCGTGACTACCCACCACATGCCTGCCAGTTCTGTGCGCGTCACTGCGCCAGCTTGCGACCAGGTCGCACAAAACTCAGGGCGGGAGGCGATCCAGTAGCGGCCTTTAGAACGGATGACACCTGGCCACTCTGTGTTAAACCATTGCCATAAACGTTGCGGATGAAACGGTTGGCGCGCACGATAAACAAAGCTCGCAATACCGTATTCTTCTGTTTCTGGCACATGCTCACCGCGCAACGCTTGCAACCAGCCAGGTGCGTCAGCGGCTTGGTCAAAGTCAAATAGCTCTGTGTTCATGATGCGCTGTAATGGCACTTTGCCAAAACGGCTATGCAACAGTTGCGCGCGCGGGTTGAGCGTTTTGAGTATGCCTTCGAGTTGGCCGATTTCAACCGGTGTCATCAGGTCAGTTTTATTCAGCACCAACACATCACAAAATTCAATTTGATCTACCAGTAAATCAACAATGGTGCGTTCATCCTCGTCACCAAGCGCGAGGCCGCGGTCGCCTAGCAGCGCTTGCGAACTGTAATCTTTAAGAAAATTGTAACCATCGACCACGGTCACCATGGTGTCGAGTTGGGCAACATCGGCCAGCGACGTACCGTCTTCGTCTGCAAAGGTAAAAGTTTCTGCGATGGGCAGTGGCTCAGAAATACCGGTGGTTTCAATCAACAGGTAATCAAAGCGGTTTTCTTTGGCCAGCCGCGTGATTTCAAGCAGTAAATCTTCACGCAAGGTGCAGCAAATGCAGCCATTGCTCATTTCGACCAGTTTTTCTTCCTGGCGCGACAAGGCTGCGCTGCCGTCACGCACCAGTTGCGCGTCGATATTCACTTCTGACATATCGTTGACAATCACCGCCACGCGCTTGCCTTCGCGGTTATTGAGAATGTGGTTGAGCAGGGTCGTTTTACCGGCGCCGAGAAATCCGGACAGGACAGTCACAGGCAGTTTCTTCATCTTAAAGGATCCTTAATGATTAAATTGTCGTTCGCGACGCTCATGGCGTTCTTGTGCTTGCAAGCAGAGCTTTGTGGTAGGCCTGGCTAATAATCGCGCCAGGCCAATCGGCTCACCTGTTTCTTCGCAATAACCGTAACGACCATCGCCAATACGTAACAAGGCTGCGGCGATGCTCTTTAAATGTTTGCGTTCGCGCTCACGTGTTTTGAGCTCCAGGCCATGTGATTCTTCTTGCGAAGCACGGTCTGCCGGGTCTGGCGTATCGTGTTGTTCGTGCAAGTGACAACTGGTCAGGCGCATGTTGTCATGCAAGATTTGGCGCTGGCTTTCGAGCAAGCGTTGAAAGTAGGCTAGTTGCGCCGGATTCATATAGGCGTCTTCCGGCATGGCGAGCAGTTCAGGTTCGGTGAGCATGATGGCAACTTTGTTGCATTGCAATTAAGTTGCATTTTAGCGGCAGTGAATTTATTTTGCAACTATGTTGCAAAAATGTGCAGTGTTGACTTCATTAAATGGCGTTGATTAAAGCGCCAGATAGGGGATTTAAGTGGCGGTTTGCTGGCAGTCCGGGCAAATGCCCTTTAAGCTGATTTCAATGTGCGAGACCTGGTAAGTCTCGAAAATGCCAGCAGGAATATGTGCCGCCAGTTCGTGGATGCACAATACGATTCCGCACTGTTGGCAGTGCAGGTGGGCATGACCATGGTTGCCAAGCAGGCCAGAATTGCTGAGCAGGGCTGGGTTGCTTGATGCCCCTGCTGTTTTGTAGCTGCGTTTGGGCGCATTGAGCTGGAACTTCCAGGCACGGTCATCGGTGGATATTTTGTGAATGAGGGCGTTTTCCTGCAACCAGTCCAGCACCCGATAAACCGTGACGCGGTCAATTTCTTTCACGCCGTGCAGCGCGGTCAAAATCTCGGTATGACTCAAGGCAGTATGAGAGTTGATCATGGCGGTCAGCACGGCCATACGCGCTTTAGTTGGGCGCAGGCCAGCATCGGTGATCAGTTGTTCGGCAGTTTGCATGGCCAAAATTATGAACTACACGACAACATCGAGCAACCTGCCTTTTGCCGCGCCCAGTCCGGACGTTTTTGCGCAAACGCCGCCATGCCTGCCTGTTCGGTATAGGGTTGGCGCAATACCTCTAATAATGTCAGCAGGCGAGAGTTGTCGCCTTGGGTGGCTAAATCAATCGCTTCTTGCGCTAAGTAGTTGCGCAACACATAAATCGGGTTGGCGGCAGCCATCTGTTGCAGGCGCTGCTCAGGCGTATGTGTCGATTGTTGTATACGTTGGCTGTAGCTGTGTAACCAGGTTTGGATATCGGCGCCAAACTGCTGTTGTCCTTGTTCGGTGTAAAAAGCTTCTATGAGTGTTGCCAGTTGCGGATGCGCAATATCCAGTTTCGCCAATCGGGCGAAGAACAGTGTTTGGTCGACTTCAGCGCGCTGCATCAACTCAAAAATATGGTTAATCAGCTCACCATCGCCATCTTGCCAGTGATCGAACCCAAACTTGCCAGCCAGGCTGGACGTCAGGGCGCGTATATAGGTCTGGTCATAAGTGGTCAAGCCATCAGCCAGGCCTTGCGTTTCCGGTAGCAGGGTGCCCAATGCTTCGGCCAGCCGCTCCAGGTTCCAGCGTGCGATATCCGGTTGACGGCCAAAACAGTAGCGGCGGCCTTGGGCATCGGTGGTGTTCGGTGTCCAGCCTGGGTCAAAGTTATCTATCCAGCCATACGGACCATAGTCAATGGTCAGGCCTAAGATAGACATATTGTCGGTGTTCATCACGCCATGCACAAAACCAACCCGCATCCAGTGTGCGATCATGAGGGCTGTGCGTGTACAAACCTCTTCAAACCATGCTTCAATCAGGGCGGGTGCCGGATTGTTAATGTCTAATGTCAGACCGGTGGTTGGCCACCAGTCAGCAAAGTCGCGGTCTAGCGTAAAGCCGACCAGACGCTGTAATAAAGGTAATTCGTTACGGCTGGCGAGTATTTCAAAGTGGCCAAAACGCGTGAATGACGGCGCCACCCGACAAACAATGGCGCCTGGCTCCAGTTGCGGGTTGCCGTTGTAAAACATATCACGCACCACTTGGTTACCGGTGGTCACTAGGCTTAAGGCACGTGTAGTGGGCACGCCCAGATGATGCATGGCTTCGGAGCATAAAAACTCGCGCAGGCTGGAGCGCAGCACGGCGCGGCCATCTGCCGAGCGTGAGTAGGGGGTTTCACCCGCGCCTTTGAGTTGTAACTCGTAGCGCTTGTTATCGTTGATTAATTCACCCAGGTAAATCGCACGGCCATCGCCCAGTTGCCCGGCCCAATGCCCAAATTGGTGGCCACCGTAGCGCGTGGCATAAGTGAACATGCCATCCAGCGCACCATTGCCGCCCAGTGTTTTTATAAGGTCGCCGTCTTGCATGTCTGTGGCAGAGAGGCCTAGCATGGCGGCGACTTCTGAGCTGTAGGCAAGCAATTGCGGATTTTTAACCGGGGTGGGTTGCACCGCTGACCACAAGCAATCGCTGACTTGCCTAGTGTAATTGTCGGTAATGGGGTCGCCCGGCAACTCACGGGTGAAGCGGTTATCAAAATGTAAGCTACGCATAAGGTGGATTATAGTCTGGTCAAGGCTGCGGCTGGTTATTAATCAGCGATGAGTATGCTGCGGATGCGCGCTGATGGCGCGGATGTTAAGCACTAGGCGCTGGCTTGACCAAATGCTGAGACATAAAGCCACGCACCATCAGCAAGCTGCTTTATCTGCGTGCGTCCGCGTTGATCGGCAGCTGATAAACATGCTTTTCTGTTTTGCCTGGCGCTTCTCGGGTAAAATAGCGTTTTGAATACACTCAGTGTGATCTCCACACGTTTAATTTCCCCACATGAATGTTTTTTACGAAGAAGACGGTGGCTTTAAAGTCGCCTCCATCATGTCTGAGGCCGATAGCAGCATGCAAGTCGAGGCCAGCACCGGCAAACGCAGCAAAATTAAAACTGCCAATGTATTGATGCGGTTTGATGGCAGCTTATCTGGTTTTATCGAAGCCGCCCAAGCTGAATCTGACACCCTGGACACTGACTTTTTGTGGGAGTGCTGCGGTGAGCCCGAGTTTGCTTTTGAGGACCTGGCCCAAGAGTATTACGGTGGCAAGCCAAACCGCCAGCAGGCAGCAGCGATCGCGCTTAAATTGCATGCTGCCCCCATGTATTTTTATCGCAAAGGCAAAGGCCGCTATAAAGCCGCGCCAGAAGACACGCTAAAGGCGGCCTTGGCCGGGCTGGAGAAAAAGCGCCAGCAAGCCGAGTGGATGGCGCAGATGGTGATACAACTCAAGGCGCACACCTTGCCTGAGGGCTTTAATGCTAAATTAGACCAGTTATTGTATGCGCCAGACAAAGGCAGCCTGGAGTGGAAAGCGCTGGAGCAAGCAGCGGCGGAGTTGAAACAATTGCCAGTGCAAGTGTTGCATGCCGCAGGTGCCTTAAGTTCAGTGCATGATTATCACTTGGGGGCTTTTTTACGTGAGTATTTTGCGCACGGCACGGCTTTTCCTGCTTTTTCATTAGCAGAGATGACGGCAGAGTTGCCGTTGTCGGCGGTGCAGGCGTTTAGTATTGACGACAGCACCACCACCGAAATTGATGATGCGTTATCGGTGACGGCATTAGCCAATGGCAATACCCAAGTCGGCATTCACATTGCGGCGCCTGCCTTGGGCGTGGCGCCACATGAGGCGCTGGATAACGAAGTCATGAAGCGTTTGTCTACGGTGTATATGCCGGGGCACAAAATCACCATGCTGCCAGAAGTTGCCATTCGACCATTTAGCCTCGATGCAGGTGAAACCAAGCCTGCCTTGTCGCTCTACCTCGAGGTGGCGCCTGACTTTAGCATCGTGCATCAGCATAGTTGTTTAGAGCGCGTGCAGATTGCAGAAAACTTGCGCCATGACACGCTGGAGCCCTATTTTAATGACACTACGCTAGAGCAAGACAGTGGTCATCCCTTGTGGTCGTCGCTGGTATTTTTGTTCCACTTTGCCGAAAGCCTGGAAAAAGCGCGCGGTAAATATGACCCGACCCGGCCGCAACCCGTAGATTACAATTTTTATGTGAATGATGGCGTGGTGGATATTGTCAATCGCCAACGTGGATCACCGATGGACAAACTGGTGGCAGAGCTGATGATTGCCGCCAATAGTCAATGGGGCTTGTTGCTGGCCGAGCATGATGTGCCTGGCATTTACCGGGCGCAAAACGGCGGCAAAGTGTATATGACCACCAAAGCCGAAGGCCATCAGGGCCTGGGCGTGGCACAATATGCCTGGTGTACTTCGCCACTGCGCCGCGCGGTCGATTTAATCAATCAGCGGCAATTAATCAGCGTGCTGACGCTGCAAGCGCCAGTCTACGCGGCCAATAGCGATGAAATTGTCGGCCATATGCGTAACTTTGACCAAACCTATAATGCTTATAACGAGTTTCAAACACGCATGGAGCGTTATTGGTGTTTGCAATACCTGGTTCAGGAAAACATCAGCGAAATTGAGGCGACCGTTTGGCGCGAAAACCTGGTGCGCCTAGAGCGCTTGCCTTATATGACCAAAGTGCACAGTTTGCCTGCCACTAAACCTGGCAGTAAAGTGCGATTGGCGATTCAGAACATAGATACTTTGCTGATGGAGCTGGAGTGCAAGTTTATTGGGTTGATCGAAGAAATCGCCCCGGATGTTACGGCTGACGGTGACGCTGGTGACGCCGCAGATGTGGTAGCGGAAGGCGTATAATGTTTAAATTCAACCGCAAAATCCACAAAGCCGTGTCTGATTTCGAGATGGTTGAAGTGACTGAAACCGATGGCGTGCGCTCTATGCACCTGGGGTCGCCAACCATACAGAGCAGCATGCAGGTCAAAGACCCTTATGCCCTGGTGTTGGCCTACTCATGGGGCGTGTTAAGCAGCTTGCTGTTTAAACCAGAGAGCCGACAGCTGGCACTGGTGGGCCTCGGTGGCGGCTCAATTGCCAAATATGTCTGGAAGTACTGCCCGCAGATCAAGCAAACGGTGATTGAGCTCAACCCGCAGGTAATACAGGTCGCACGCAGTCATTTTTTTGTGCCAGATGATGACGAACGGTTGCAAATTATAGAAGGTGACGGCATCGCTTATATCCAGCAGCGCCCGGGTGGCTGCGACTGGTTGATGATGGATGCGTTTGGCAGCAACGGCTTGCCGCCTGATTTTTGTACGCAGTCATTTTTTGATGATTGCGCCGAGGCATTGACGCCAGATGGCTTGTTTACCATTAACCTGTGGGGCTCAGACAAAAAGTTTGATATCTACATGCAGCGTATGGAGCAAACTTTTGAGCAGCGCGTCTTAATGATGCCGACCGGCAAGCCCGGTAATATCATCGTGTTTGGTTTTAAGCCAGAATTGGCCATGCCAGACCTGGCTAGTTTGCGCAAACGCGCGCAAGAGGCCATGCAAACACACCATATCAATTTTCTAGACCTGATAGACCGCCTGCAAGGCGCTAATCCTAATAACGGCAAGGAGTTCACATTAACATGAGGCTGAATGGCTGCGCGGGCGAATTACCGCGTTGCACGGTACTCGATATCCTCATGAACGACATGTACATTCCGCTATCTGCGTGCCGAGCGCTTTGTACTACATCCCGCTCACGCACTCAGCACCATTTAATAAGGTATTTATGATCAATAACCAATATTTCGCAACCTGCCCACGTGGTCTGGAAGCTATTCTCGTTGAAGAGCTTAAACAAGGTGGCGCACGCGACATCAAAGCCACCGAGGGCGGTGCCAGTTTTAGTGGTGGCTTGTCTGTTTGCTATTACGCCAATGTGCACTCACGCGTGGCGACGCGTATTCTGATGCAAGTCGGGCGTGGCACATATGTAAACGAAGACGACATTTATCAGGGCGCCTTAAAAATCAACTGGCCCAACTGGTTCGACGTCAAACACAGCATGATGGTGAAGGTCACTGCCGTGCGTAGCCCGTTGAAAAGCCTGGAGTTTATTACCCTGCGCGTTAAAGACGCCATTTGTGACCGCTTTCGTCAAAGTGTCGGCAGCCGCCCCAATATTGATACACGCGAGCCTGGTGTCAGGGTGCATGTCTACCTGACCGCCGACAGCTACCAATTGTATGTTGATACCTCTGGCAACGCTTTATATCAGCGCGGCAACCGTAAAAACAGCATTGAAGCACCACTGCGTGAAAACCTGGCTGCCGGTATTTTAAAACTCAGCGGCTGGCAACCTGGCCAGACATTGCTCGACCCAATGTGTGGTAGCGGTACTTTTCTGCTTGAAGCGGTGATGATCGCACTCAATATTGCACCGGGGTTAAACCGCAATTTTGGCTTTGAAAAACTCAAAAACTTTGAATCTGATAGTTTTAAAAAAGTCCGCAACGCCGCGGTCAAAGCGGTGAAGCCGGTCAGCTTTCAGGGCATTTACGGCTCAGACATGGATTTGCGCGCCGTGCGCGTGACCAAACAGAATCTGGAAATGGCGGGCTGGCTAGACGCAGTACAACTCACGCATTGGGAGTTTACCCAGGTTGTGCCGCCAGCAGACAGTGGCGTGCTGGTTGCTAACCCGCCCTATGGCGAGCGTATCGGTGAAGAGGACACACTGGCAGAGCTTTATCCTGAAATGGCCGCTGCACTTAAACAAAAATTCTCTGGCTGGAACACCTATTTTCTGACCAGTGATTTGCGCATGCCTAAATTGATGCGCTTAAGCCCGAGCAAGAAAACCCTGCTGTATAACGGACCGTTAGAATGCCGTTTGTTTGAAATTAAAATGGTGGCGGGCAGTAACCGTAAAGAGAAACCAGAACAGCCTGCTGCAGATTAACGCATACTGAACTTGTGTTAGTGCAGATACAGATCGTTTTAATCATTTGATTTTTGTTTTTGATTCATCGGCGTCTATCTGCGGTCATCGACAGCAAAATTTTTTTTTATTCAGCATGTTTACTCAATAATCACAGGCAAAACGATAGATGACAGATTCCATTGATGCATTACGGGCACGCGTGAATGCCTTTGTCGAAGAGCGTGACTGGGCACAGTTTCATTCGCCCAAAAATCTGGCCATGGCCATGATCGTTGAGGCAGCCGAAGTGGTCGAGCATTTTCAGTGGATGACAGAGTCTGATAGCCGTCAGCTGGATGAAGACACTCAACAACAAGTTGGCCAGGAGCTAGCAGATACCTTTGTTTACCTGATGCGGATTGCGGAGGTGTGTGGCATCGATTTGATTGCCGCCGCCAATGCAAAAATTGACTTGAATGCGCAAAAGTACCCGGTTGATAAATGCAAGGGTAGTAACGATAAATATACCAAATATCAATAATTTATATTTACTATTAAAAGTAACTTGTCATTAAGGATTGCATGATGGCCACGCCTATTCACTCCCCAGTCACTGCGTTACTGACGCAACACCAGATTGCTTTTCAAGTCATTGAAATCCCCTTGAGTGATGACAAAAAACCTATCCGTAGCCTGGAAGAGTTACTGTCTGCGCAAGGGCTGGATCCACAATCGGTGGTGCGTAGTGTAGTGTTTAAAGGTGAGCATAGTGGCTTTAGCTTGTTGGCTGTTGCGGGGGGGGGGCGTGCCGATTGGGCCTTGTTGCGCGCGCATTTGAATGAGCGCAAATGCCGCATGGCAGAATATGACGAAGTGCCTGAGGCGACCGGCTATGTGGTGGGTGCCGTGCCGCCGATTGCATTGCCTGACAGCCTGCGGGTGTTGGTTGATAGCAGCGTCGCGCGTTATGAGGCTGTGGTCATTGGCAGTGGCGTATTGGGTTATGCATTGGCGCTACGCACGGCTGATTTATGGCCCTTACTTAATGGCAAAGCACAGGGCAGCTTTATCAAAGAGTAAGTGGGTTTAAACCTCATGCCTTAATTGGCAGCAGTGCTGTTGACCTGTGTGCCATTGATCGCTGCAATCAGGTGTTCAAATTTGGATTTGTCACTGCCACGAATGATCCATTTTTTTAAGCCTTTGTTCCAGCTGGCACCGGCCTGTTTAATTTCTTCTTTATGTTTGTGCGTATTCCCCGTCAATGCATACGCCTTACCGTGTGGTTCCAGCGTGAGTTGTTGGTCTGCTGTGTGGGACTCAGCTGGTGGCGTATCAATGGTTGTGGCATTGACCGGCGGCTGTGGTTTACTCACTGAGGTGGCAACGGCAGCATCCTGAAACGATTTAAGCTCCATCAGCTTGGCGCGGATTTGCATGCACACCGGGTTGGTGGCTGCCAGCCAGTTTTTGTCATGCCGGTTGGCTTCATATTGCCCCGGTAGTATGCCCATCAGGTCAGTGGGTAGCCTTAAGTCCGCCACGTGATCTGGTGTGATAAAAAAACACCGCTCAACACCGAGGCGGCCAATAAACAAGCCTAACTCAAAAATCACATTGTCGCGTACCACCGGATTCTGCTGGCCACGCATAATATTGAGGTCGTCGGGGCTAAACACAAATATGCCAAAGTCTGAGCTGCGTAGTGCATTAATCAGACTGTAAATAGTGGTGCCTGAGATTTGAAACACGCCGTTGCTCCATACCGTGCATTCAGCATCGCGCGTCAAATTGGCATGTATGGCATTGGCAATATCCAGCCCCTCGCGCGAAGAGCCAATAAACAGTTTGGGTTTCATCACATCACTCCTTGTTATTGCGCGTTAATTATCATAATTTAACAATTGTAGCTGTGGTGAGTGATGGTTGCCACAAAAATAAAAAAAGCCCGGCAAACCGGGCGTTTTTATCAAGAGACTGTGTGCAGCTGATTTAAGTGTTTAATCACCAAAAATAGTGTTTAAAGAGTTACTTTTACTGCTTTCTAGCATCACTGACGCTTTGCCTGGGCTTTCGCTAATCGTATTGACCCAATCCTGGCTCATGCTTTCAACGTCGGTGCCAGATGACGTGCCCATCAAGCCGGTGAGGCCTGTGCTGTCGTCATTAGAATCCTCGCCATTGCCAAATATCAGCGAAGCATTGCTCAATTGGTATTGGCGCAATTGTTGCATCAAGCCTTTGGCGGTATAGGTTTCAGGGGCATTGTCTGTTGTGCCCAGGCTCACCTGGGCGCTGGCGGAGGCATTGGCCTGGCTGTCGCTGCCTGAGCTTGTTTCTTGCGCGAGTTGGCTGATGGCGTCACTAGCGGTCGTGGCGCTGGTGTCGGTGTTGTAGGCTTTGTTCAAAAGTGCCGAGACATTGCTTTGAATATTGGAAATCGACATGGATATCCTTCGTCAAAAAATAATACAGCTACCTTACCGCTTATCTTGTTAACGGCATCAACATAACAAACTTTAAAAAATCCTTTATTTCAGCGTTTAAGCCTTTGTGATTGGCCGGTTTTTAGTCAGATAGCGCGTCGGCCAGCCTCGATTTATGGTATGGTTTCAGCCTTGTTCGATCTCACTCTTTTCTCTGGCATTACATGACTTCAGTCCGCTATTGTGTCAATGGTAAATTGGTCTCTGGCGTTGCGCCGACCAATCGCGGTTTTGCTTATGGCGATGGTATTTTTCGCACCATGCGCTTGCTTAATGGCGAGCTGCAAGACTGGCCACTACATTATCAGACGCTGCTGGCCGATTGCAGCAAAATCCAGATTGTATGCCCCTCTGCCGAGCTACTGATGCAAGAGTTCAAATACCTGATGGCAGCAGGAGATGAAGCAGCGTTGCCATCCGGCATTGTTAAAATCATTATTACCCGTGGTGACGGCGCGCGCGGCTACGCACCACCAGCTATTTGTGAGCCAACGCGTGTGTTAATACACAGCGCACTGCCAGTTTATCCTCCTGAGATTTATGCCACCGGTGTGGCGTTATATACCTGCCAAACGCGGCTGGCATCACAGCCGCTGCTGGCAGGCATTAAGCATCTTAATCGGCTGGAAAACGTACTGGCGCGCGCAGAGCTTAAAGACCCGCGCTTTTTTGACGGTGTGTTGCGCGATTATGGTGACCATGTGATTGAAGCGGTGAGCGGCAACTTGTTTATCAGCAAAGACGGCCTGGTGATGACGCCTGCGCTCGATGCGTGTGGCGTGGCGGGCGTGATGCGGCAAAAAATACTCGACTGGTATAAAACCCATGGCCAGTCGGTCGTATCGACCGGCCTGTTTATGGAAAACCTGTTTGATGCCGATGCGGTGGTCATTGCCAATAGTGTGTATGGCGTGTTGCAAGTGACGCAGATTGACGAGCAGCTGATTGCAAGCAACGATTGGGCCAAACAGCTCAGGTCAGATTTAGCTTATGTGGTTCATTAAGCAAGGTGTGAAGTACGGCGTGTCGCTGCTCGCTGCAAGTGGGCTGGCACTCGCGATCTGGATGGTGATTTTCATGATCCGGCCTTTGCCCATGGCCTCAGAAACTATAGGCGTACAGATTCCGGCTGGTGCCAGCGTGCGCGGCATTGCCGATCAATTAGTCACAGCAGGCGTACTCACTGAGCCCTACAGTTTTTTGCTGATGGTGAAATTGAGTGGTGGCGGTAGTCAATTACAGGCGGGCGATTATGCCTTTAACACGCCACTGCAGGTTATGTCGCTGATCGACATCCTCAAGCATGGCACGTTTGACCAATTTAAATTACAGCTGATTGAAGGTAAAACTTTTGCCGACTTTAGGCAGAAGCTGGCGCAAATGCCTGGCATCCGGCATGACACATTACTGCTGTCAGACAGTGAGTTGATGCAACAGCTAAGTGGGCAAGCGCAGCATCCTGAAGGCTGGTTTTTCCCGGATACGTATTTTTTGGATGCGCAGAGCAGTGATGTCGAGCTCTACAAACGTGCCTACCAAAAAATGGTGCAGCATTTATCTGCTGCCTGGCAAGGCCGTCAGGCTGGGCTGCCTTACCAGTCTATGTATGAGGCACTGGT
Organism: Methylophilus sp. 5; assembly: GCF_000515275.1. Lineage (NCBI taxonomy): Bacteria > Pseudomonadati > Pseudomonadota > Betaproteobacteria > Nitrosomonadales > Methylophilaceae > Methylophilus > Methylophilus sp. 5. The sequence continues at coordinate 2,895,541 of NZ_KI911560.1, read as the reverse complement.
GATGGCATCCATTGTTGAAAAAGAAACCGGGGTTGAAGAAGAGCGCCCGCAAATCGCCGGCGTGTTTGTGAATCGCCTGCGTAAACACATGCGCTTGCAGACTGACCCCACGGTGATTTACGGCATGGGTTTGCGCTACCGGGGCAATATCACCAAAAAAGATTTACTGACTGACACACCTTATAACACTTATACGCGCAGTGGTTTGCCGCCGACGCCGATTGCGTTGCCAGGGCTGGCCTCAATTCAGGCAGCACTGCATCCGGCCAAGACCAATGCCTTGTATTTTGTGGCTAACGGGCAAGGCAGGCATGTGTTTACCAGTTCGCTGGAGGCACACAACCAGGCTGTACGCGCGTATCAATTAAAAAAGCACTAAGCAGATAATATGCAAATAGGGAAACTTGAATAATGGCGGGCTTGTTTATCACACTGGAAGGCATGGACGGTGCAGGTAAAAGCACGCATATCCCAACGATTTTACAACTGCTGGCTGGTCGTGGCCGTGAAGTGGTGTCTACACGTGAGCCTGGCGGCACACCGCTGGGAGAAGCGTTGCGCGAACTCTTGTTACATAAAGAGATGCACGTAGAAACCGAGTCATTGCTGATGTTTGCTGCGCGCGCCGAGCATTTACAGCAAGTAATATTACCGGCATTGCAGCGCGATGCGATTGTGGTGTCAGACCGTTTTACCGATGCGTCTTATGCTTACCAGTGTGGCGCACGCGGCCTGCCGTTAGACAAAATGCAGCAATTGGAGCAATGGGTGCAGGGCACGTTGCAGCCAGATGTAACGTTGTTATTTGATGTGCCGGTTGAGGTGAGTTTGCAGCGCCTGGCCGGCGCACGCGCACCAGATAAATTTGAAGCACAGGGCGCCGAGTTTTTTGCTAGATTGCGCGCGCAATATCTGGCCAGAGCCGCTGAATTTCCGCAACGGTTTCGTGTTATTGACGCACATCGCTCGCTTGAAGAAGTTAAGAAATTAGTTGAAGAAATAATTTCAACCCTATGATTATAAATAATGATTAATAATATTTATCCCTGGCAGGAATCTTTGTTTGCACAATGGATGCAAGCTGGTGATACGCGCCACCATGCGTTGTTGTTGTATGGAAAAAGCGGTATCGGCAAGCTGGATTTTGCGCAAACGATGGCGGCGGCTTTACTGTGTTTACAGCCGCAGCAAGGTTTTGCCTGCGGTGAGTGCCAGTCTTGTCACTGGCTGTCAGAAGGCGCACACCCTGACTTTAGGGAGATTACGCCAGAAGACGACGATAACGCTGACAGCGGTAAAAAGAAAACGCGTAAACGCCAGCAAATCCTCATCGACCAGACCCGCGCTTTGCACGATTACTTGTCACTCACGTCTCATCGTGTCGATGGCATTCGTGTGGTGTTGATTCACCCGTTAGAGGCCATGAATATTGCGGCATCCAATGCCTTATTAAAACTATTGGAAGAACCGCCGCAGCGCACGCAGTTTTTGCTGGTGTCGCATCAGCGCCAGGCCTTGTTGCCAACGATTTTAAGCCGTTGCATGCAGGTTGAAATGCCGGTGCCCAGCCAGGAGCAGGGCTTGCAATGGCTGCAAACCCAGTCTGTGCCTGACCCTGAGTGGGTCTGGCATTATAGTGGCGGCGCACCCACCAGCGTGCAGCAGGACAGCCTCGATTGGCATGCCTGGTATCAGCAGTTTCGGCCGCATCTGGTAAACGGTGCCATGATAGACATTGCCGCAGCGGTGCCAATTTTAATCAAGCAAGGCATGGAGCAGGCGATACAGGTGCTGCAAAAGTGGTTGCTGGATGTCTGGCTATGTTGCCATCGGCAGCCCTTGCGCTATCACCCCGGTGAAGCCGCACCATTGCAGGCACTGGCGGGCACGGTAAACCTGTCGCGTTTACTGGCATTTCAACAGCAGCTAAATCGTTTTAAAATGACCGCACAGCACCCGCTCAATCAAGAGCTGCAACTGGAGCAGTTATTGCTGCAATACAAAAAAATGTTTGGCTAACTCTTTTGGGCGTCGCGCACTTAAATATTTTGGAGCTTAGGTCATGAACGACACACAACCACCTGCCGCCGCAAAACCCGGTGTTTTGTCGCTGGCGATCCGCGAAAAAGCGGCACTGTTTGCCGCTTACATGCCTTTTGTCAAAGGCGGCGGTTTGTTTATTCCAACCAGCAAACCTTTTAAAATGGGCGAAGAGATTTTTATGCTGCTGACCTTGCTGAATGACCCCAATAAGCTCAAGGTTGTGGGCAAAGTGATCTGGATGACGCCGCAGGCTGCGAATAACAAGCCGCAAGGCATAGGCATCCAGTTTACGGATAAAGATGGTGGTGCCGAGGCCAAAAAGCGCATTGAGACGATTCTTGGGGCTGCGCTGAAGTCGAGCCGCCCGTCAAACACCATATAGATCTGTGTTAACTCAGGCCTGAATAACGCTTTTTGCTGGAAACCATATGTTAGTCGATTCGCATTGCCATCTTAATTTTCCCGAACTGGTCCAAAATATGGACCAGGTGCTTGAGAGCATGCAAAGTAATCAGGTGGGGCATGCTTTGTGCGTGTCGGTGACGCTGGACAAATTTCCAGAAGTGCTGGCGATTGCCGAGCAATACCCGAATATTTACGCCTCAGTGGGCGTGCATCCAGATTACGAAAACATCCAGGAGCCAACAGTAGATGGCCTGGTCAGTTTGGCGAATCATGCAAGAGTTGTCGCCATCGGTGAAACCGGGCTGGATTACTTTCGCCTGACCGGTGATTTGGAGTGGCAGCGTGCGCGCTTTCGTACCCATATCCGCGCGGCCAAAGCCACCGGTAAACCACTGATTATCCACACCCGCAATGCGGCCGAAGACACCTTGCGTATCATGCAGGAAGAGGGCGCTGCAGAGGTGGGTGGTGTCATGCATTGTTTTACCGAAAGCTGGGAAGTGGCACAGGCTGCGATTGCGATGGGCTTTTATATCTCGTTTTCTGGCATCGTCACCTTTAAAAATGCAGTGGCCTTGAAAGAAGTGGCGCAAAAGGTCCCGTTGGGCAGCATGTTGGTTGAGACGGATTCACCTTACCTGGCGCCTATCCCTTTTCGTGGTAAAACCAACCAGCCGGCGTATGTGCGGCATGTGGCAGAAGAAATTGCGCGTTTGCGAGAGGTGCCATTGCAGCAGATTGTGGAGGCGACGACGGCAAACTTTTTTAATCTGTTCAAACACGCCCAGCCATGCAATTAACCATTTTAGGTGTCGGTTCCAGCGCGGGTACGCCCGCCGTTGGTTGCCGCTGCGCGACCTGTGTCTCGACTGACGTGCGCAATAAGCGCACACGTTGCTCCAGCATGGTCACATTGGACGATGGCCGGGTGATTTTAATCGACACCTCGCCTGACTTAAGGCAGCAGGCCTTGCGTGAACACATGTGCCGGGTCGATGCCGTGTTATACACGCACACCCACGCAGATCATTTGCATGGCATTGATGACCTGCGGGCTTTTTGCCAGATCAACCGTTGCCAGATTCCGCTGTATAGCTACCCTGAAGCGATTGCGCATATCCAGGATAAGTTTGGCTACACCTTGCGTGATCCTATTCCGCAGTATTGGGATTTGCCGGTGTTAGCCGCGCATGTGGTCGAGGCGCCATTTGAGGTGGCTGGGCAATGGGTGACGCCAGTGCCGGTGATGCATGGCAAGATTCGCATTTATGCGTACCGTATCGGTAACCTGGTTTATATGACAGATGTGTCAGAGATCCCTGAGAGCTCATACGATTTATTGCAGGGGGTGGAGCTTTTGCTGATTGATTGTTTACGTGAAAGCCCGCATCCCACCCATGTCAGTGTATCGCAGTCGCTGGCCCTGATTGAGCGCATAGGCGCCAAACGCAATGTGCTGATTCATATGACGCATGAGCTGGAATACCGTGCTTTGCAAGCCAGATTGCCAGCCCATATTGAAGTCGGTTACGACGGCATGCAACTGCATATTTGAGGCTTGCTCTGCAATAATAGCCGGGCGCTGGTCAACCGAATTCAGTCATAAACAGTTATACTTTCACAAAATAATCATTGAGAACGATCAACTTGATTCGTTTGAAAATTTAATACGTTGGATTTTGGATAACAGGAATTAAAACATGAAGTTATACGCAAAAATTTCAGCAGTAATGGTTGCCACCTCATTGCTGTTCGCCGCCACGTCTGCATTTGCTGGTAAAATCTACAGCGAAGACGAGTTCATTACCGGCTTTAGCGGTAAATCAAAAAAAATCATCATAGAAAAACTGGGTCAGCCGTTTAAAAAACAACAGTCAGTCAAACCCAGTAATGCCAACAGCATGATAGGCAACGTAGCCAAACAGCAAGATAACTCCAAACCGGTGCAGGTCGAAATGTGGTACTACAAAAACCTGGTCAAATATGATGACAAAAATACCTACAAAGAAACCGAAGTGACATTTGTGAATGACCGCGTCATGAATATCGGGTTTTTCAATAACCGATAACGACTGCTGTTCTGCTTAAAAAGCTGTGTGTTTACACGGCTTTTTTTACGTCCATCTTCATTACACCTGCGCCTCTGCACCGTATTCTTTCCCTGCGCCGACTTCACGGCTGTTAGTTTTTGTTTGTTAATATTGGTTATTTAAATTAACTAATGTTAAAATTTATGTCTGTCTGTAGGAGTGCCTGCAGGTGAGCATTATTTATTTCAGACTAAAAGCAGAGCGTCATGCCGTGTATCTCCTCTAAACAACCAATCTGGTTATTGCATCGTGTATTCAGTGGGCTGCTATTGCTATGTAGCGTTTTACTTAGCCAGGCAGCGTATGCGGCGGCGATTGATTTACCTCAAGAAAATGCCCAGCAGTATCAGCGGCAACTAGAGCGCGCACGTCAGCTTGAGCAACAACAACAGCCTGCAGTCGATGCGCGTGATGCTGCAACCAAGCTGCAAAAGTCAGCCTTGCAGTCCTCAGAAGTGATGCCCATCGAAGAATTACCTTGTTTTGCCATCCACAAGGTGAGTTTAAGTTCTGCTGATAACACGCCGGTGGCGCCTTTTCAGTTTGCACTGGATAACACGTTGAAAGCGGGCGAAAAAGGTGAGCCATTGCTGGGGCGATGCTTTGGTGTCTCAGGCATTAATGCCTTGGTTGCCAGAGTGCAAAACCGCATCATTGCACGCGGCTATGTCACCACTCGCGTGCTGGTTGGGCCACAAGATTTAAGTAGCGGCCACTTAATATTGACGGTGATCCCCGGCCGTATTCATAAAATCCGGTTGGCGGCAGACGCTAATCCGCACGTGTCGTTATGGAATGCGATACCTATGCAAGCGGGTGATTTGCTGAATCTGCGCGATATTGAGCAGGCGCTAGAAAACCTGAAACGCGTGCCGACCGCAGATGCGGATATCCGCATTGAGCCTGCCAGCGCAGAGGATGTTTCCACGCCAGGTTTAAGTGATGTGGTGATTCAATACCAGCGACAATTCCCGGCCCGGGTGACATTGAGTGCCGACGATGGCGGCACGCGTTCTACTGGTCGTTATCAGGGCGGTGTGACCGTGTCGCTGGATAGCGTGACCACACTCAATGATTTGCTATATGTAAGCCACAACCGTGACTTAGGCGGCGGGCAGGATGGCATACGCGGCAATGAAAGTACAACGGCCAGTTACGCCATTCCATGGGATTACTGGATGTTTGGAGTGACGGCCTCCAACAGCCACTTTTACCAGCAAGTGGCAGGCATTAACCAAGGCTATATTTTTAGCGGTGACAGCGAAAGTGTAGAGGCCAAGTTGGCACGGCTGGTTTTTCGTAATGCGTTTAATAAAACCACATTGTCCGTTAAAACCTTTTTACGTAGTTCTAGCAACTATATTAATGAGGCAGAAATCGAGGCGCAGCACCGACGTGTGGCTGGCTTTGAATATGGACTGGATCAAAGTTGGTACTTAGGCCGTGCGGTGTTTGATTATCGCCTCGCTTACCGCAGGGGCACGGGGGCCTATCACAGCCTGGCTGCGCCAGAGCAGGCTTTTGGCGAAGGCACATCGCGCATGCGGCTTTGGCTGGCAGATGTCAGCTTTAGGGCACCTTTGCAATTGCCTATGCCGTGGGGCACCCAAGCCTTGCAGTACAGCGCCAATCTGCGCGCGCAAAGTAACCTCACCCCGCTCACGCCGCAAGACCGCTTTAGCCTTGGTAACCGCTATACCGTGCGTGGTTTTAATGGTGAGCAATTATTGCTTGGCGACCACGGCTGGTTTTGGCGCAATGAGCTATTAGTGCCATTTGCCAGCAGTAGTCACGCTGCTTATCTGGGGGTTGATTACGGTGAGGTAGGCGGGCAATCCACACGCTACTTACCTGGCAAGCAACTGGCGGGTGCTGTGATTGGCCTGCGCGGCAATGTGGCGGTGAAGGCTGCGCAGCTTAATTATGACTTGTTCTGGGGGCAGCCGTTGCATGTGCCGGAAGGCTTGCAGGCGGATGGCAGTGTGACCGGATTTAATCTGAATGTCAGCTTTTAGCGGTTGACGATAGCAAGTAACGCCAAGTGAGATTGCAATGAACAAACAAATCTACCGTATTGTGTTTAACCAGCTGCGTGGTGTGTGGATGGTGGTGGCCGAGCACGTGAGTGGCAGAGGCAAGCTTAAAAGTAGCCAAACAGCAGCGGGTATTCAGGCTTTGCCACACCCGCCGTTGCAGGCAGCAATCAGCCGCAGCGCACGATGGGCTTTGTTGGCCTTTGGCGGTATGTTGCCGTTTGTGGCGGCACAGGCAGATATTGTGGCTGACCCAGGCGCATCTGCGCACCACCAACCGCTAGTGACCAATGCGGCCAATGGCGTGCCATTAGTGAATATTCAAACACCTGACCACAACGGGCTCTCGCACAATACCTATCAACAGTTTGATGTCATGCAAAATGGCGTAATTCTCAACAATAGCCGCACTAATGTGCAAACGCAGTTGGGTGGCTGGGTGCAGGGTAATCCTAATCTGGGTGCAGGCACGGCGCGCACCATTCTTAACGAGGTCAACTCTTCGCAGCCCAGCTTGCTTAATGGTTTTATTGAGGTGGCCGGTAGCCGCGCGCAAGTGATCGTGGCTAACCCGTCTGGCATCAGCTGCAATGGTTGCGGCTTTATTAATGCCTGGCGCGCCACGCTGACCACTGGCGCCCCGGTATTTATTGGCGGCGACTTGACCGCCTATCGCGTCACCGGCGGCGTGATTCAATTTTTGGGCGCAGGCCTCGATACCAGCGCTGTTGACTACACCGATGTGATTAGTCGCGCCGTGGTGGCCAACGCGGGCGTGTGGGCCAAAACACTCAATGTTGTGCTCGGCACCCAGCAGGTCAATGTGGCCAGCAATGGCGATATTGGCACGCTTACCTCAGTGGCTGCAAGCAATGAGCCCACACCACTGGTCGCGCTGGATGTCGCCGCGCTGGGTGGCATGTATGCAGGCAAAATACACCTGATAGGCACTGAGTTGGGCTTGGGGGTGAATAACCAGGGCGTGATCGCGGCGACTACCGGTGAGTTAAGCATGGATATTAACGGGCAGTTGAGCAACCACAATACCCTCGTGGCGCAGGGCAATATGGATCTGAAGAGTCATAGCCTGCAAAACACTGGCGAGGTGTTGTCAGGGGCTGCCATGCAGATTGAGACTGGCGATTTAAACAACCAGAATAAAATCACTGCAGCCACGTCAATGACCGTGAATGCTGATCACATCAGTAATAGCAATGCCTTATTGGCTGCCGGGCAGGATATGCATGTGATTGCTAATCAATTATCCGGTGATGGCAGGGTGCTTGCGGGCGGCAACTTAACGGCCAACTTGCAGCAAGACTACTTGCAAACCACAGGCCTAATGCAGGCCGATGGCGATTTGTTATTGACATCACAAGGCAGCATTGTGAACCAGACCAGCCTGCTGGCAGGAAACAGGCTGCTGATTCAGGCCGGGCAGTTAAACAATAGCGGCGAGTTAAGCGGTGCCAATACCGAGTTGGATATCGTTGATACGCTGATTAACAGCGGGTTGATTGATGGCATTAACACATTTATTAACGCAGATACCTTGACCAATCAAGGTCTGGGTCAAATTCTGGGTGACCATGTGGCGATACAGGCGCGCCGCCTGAATAACCTGGCGCAAACCGTGAATGGGGTGAGCCGCTCGGCCACCATTGCGGCCCGCGAGCGCCTAGACCTCGGTATATCCGAGACTCTGGTCAATCAGTCCAAGAGCCTGATTTTTAGTTTGGGCGATATGGCGATCGGCCGCACGCTGGATGCACAGCACGCCGCCACTGGCCAGGGCGATAGCCTGATGAATAATGACGCCACCATAGAAGCCGATGGCAATATGCTGATCAATATGGCGTCTATCCAGAACCTGAATGCAGGGGTGACGACGGAGTCTGTAGAGGTAGGCACCACCCATTACGACCAGTTTACGCCCCGAGGCGAAGGTGGCTTATATAACAGTGCAGATTATCCCGCCTGGCGCATTGGCAACGAGAATATCTCCTGGCGGTATGGCAGCACTTATAATTTGCCGTTTAACTTTAGGGAATACTGGCGCTATATTTACCATGGCACCACTGCTGAGACACGCATTGCTTCCAGCCAACCTGCTGACATCATCGCAGGTGGTCACCTGAATCTCATTGGCAATGTCACCAATAATGACAGCCGCATCATCGCGGGTGGCGATTTAACCCACAGCGGCGGCAGTTTAAACAACCTCAATATCACCGGTGACACCACCACGACCTATAGCGGCACTGCTTACTATTATGACTACGATGGCGATGGCGGCGGCTTTGATTACGATATTGACCGTTATCCCTATCGACCAGCGCCAGCGGTGACTACCACCACGCTACCAACCACGCAGTATCTGGCCAATACCACCGCCACCAGCAATGGCCAGGTGGCGAGCCTAAATAGCAATAGCTTAGGCAATCAACAGCCAGATGCCGTGCGCGCAAACTCCTTGGCCAGCCTTTATCGCCAGACTGACCCGAGCGCCAGTTACCTGATTGAAACCAGCCCGCGCTTTGCCAGTTATGGGCAATGGTTAAGCTCAGACTACATGCTGAGCCAACTCAGTTACGACCCGGCCTATCAAACCAAACGGCTGGGCGATGGGTTTTACGAGCAACGGCTGGTGCGCGAGCAGATTAACCAGCTCACCGGCAGGCGCTTTCTGGCAGGCTATAGCAACGACCAGGCACAATACCAAGCCCTGATGACCAATGGCGTCACCTTTGCCAATACCCATCAGCTAGTGCCAGGCGTGGCCTTGAGTGCCGCACAAGTGGCACAGCTCACCAGTGATATTGTCTGGTTAGTCACGCAAAACGTGACACTGCCAGACGGCAGCACCACGCAAGCGCTGGTGCCGCAAGTGTATACGCGCTTGACGGCCGGTGACTTAAGCAATGCCGGTAGCCTCATCTCCGGCCAAACGCTCAATATCAACCTCAACACGGCGCAATCCGGGCAAAATACGTTAATCAATAGCGGTACATTGTCGGGGCAGCAAGTGCTGTCAATCCAAGCCGATAATATCCAAAACCTGCTAGGCCAAATCACCGGTAAAACCGTCAGCCTCAATGCGCAGCAAGATATCCTCAACCAGGGCGGCAGCATCAGCGCGCAACAAGCGCTTGCCCTCAATGCAGGCAATGACATCAAGATTGAAAGCACCACCTTTAATAGCAATAACAGCGCACAAACCGGCTTGCAACGCGGCGCACTCGGCTACTCTGAGCGCACCGGCATAGACCGTGTGGCAGGCCTGTATGTGACCGATAGCGCCAATGGCGTGCTTGTTGCCATGGCTGGAGGCAATATTGGGCTCGATGCTGCACACATCAGCAATCGCAGCGAAAACGGCCTCACCGCACTCTCCGCCGGAAACAATATAGACCTGACTACGCAACAAACCGGACTCAGTACCAGCACCGGCGTCGCTAAAAACTACATCAAACGCAGCACCACAGAAGAAGTCGGCACGCAGATCAACACGGCTGGCGATATTCAACTGCAAGCAGGCAACAAACTGGAGATGCGCGCGGCCAATGTCACCAGCGATCAAGGTAACATCAGTGCACAAGCCAGCGACATCGACATCACTGCTGGCAAAGCCACCCTAGACACTGAGCAATACCGCAAAACCAAAAAGTCTGGGTTTATGAGTAGCAGTAAAACTGAGCGACGGGATACCGTGCATGACGAAACCGCCATCGCCTCAAGTTTGAGTGCAGAGAGCATTAACCTGCGTGCAGGTAACGCCCAAACACCGGGCAACTTGAATATCACCGGCTCAGATTTAGTCGCCAGCCAAAATGTCGCTTTAAGTGCTACGGGTAATGTGACTGTGACTGCCGCACAAGAAACGCATCAAGAAACCCACGATTATAAACAGTCTAAAACAGGCTTCTCGGCTAGCAGCACTAGCGTTGGCTATGGCTCCAGCAAACTCAAGCAAAACACTACCATCACCGAGACGACGCAACGCAGCAGCACGATTGGCAGTGTAGAAGGGGATGTATCAATCGAAGCAGGTAAGGCTTACACCCAAACCGCCAGTGACGTAGTGGCCCCGCAAGGCGATATTGACATCACCGCACAAAAAGTAGACATCACCTCTGCTGATGAAACCTACCAGCGCACTGATAAAATGAAGTATAAGCAGAGTGGGGTGAGTGTAGGGATTAGTAATCCCGTGGTATCAGCAATCCAGACCACAGACCAAATGAGCAAAGCCGCTGGTCAAACGGACGACCCGCGTATGCAGGCACTGGCAGCAGCCACCACTGCGCTCAGTGTTAAAAATGCAGCAGATGCTGTAAAGACTGGCAGTGCTGGCAATTTTGCTGATCAGGCAGGCGGCATTAGTCTCAACTTTAGTATTGGTAGCTCCACCGCTAAATCCAGCAGCCAGACCCAGCAAAGCGTGGCTAAAGCCAGCCAGGTGAATGCGGGCAATAATGTGCGTATCACCGCCACTGGCGCAGGCAGCGAAAGTGATCTTACCGTTGTAGGTAGTCAGTTGAATGCCGGGCAAGACCTAAGCTTAAGCGCACAAGATCAACTCAACCTGATCGCCGCTAAAAACACGCAAACCCTACAAAGCAGCAATAAATCCTCCAGTGCCAGCGTCGGTGTCTCCGTCGGCCTGGGCAGTAGCGGCGCAGTCACCCCCACTGCCAGTTTTAACAGCAGCCGCGGTAAAGCGAATGGCGCAGACACTAGCTGGACAGAAACACAGGTGAGCGCAGGGAATAAAGCCACATTACAAAGTGGCACCGACACCACACTCAAAGGCGCACAAGTCAAAGCTAAACAAGTGGTTGCTGATGTAGGCACCTCAGGCCAAGGCAATCTGAATGTCGAAAGCCTGCAAGACACTGCTACTTATCAATCCAAACAAAGCAGCAGCGGCGCCTCTGTCTCATTCGGCAGTAACGGCATCCCCACTGGCGGCAGCGTCAGCGCAGGCAAGCAAAAGATTAATAGCGACTACGCCTCGGTGAACGAGCAATCAGGCATTTATGCCGGAGATGAAGGTTTTCAGGTCAATGTGAATGGCAACACCGACCTCAAAGGCGCCATTATTGCGAGCACCGACAAAGCCATCCAGGACAATAAAAACAGCCTGACCACTAACACACTCACAACCAGCGATATTCATAACAAAGCGGAATATGATGCCAAAGCAATCGCTGCTTCTGTTGGCGTGGGTTCTCAAACCGGCAAACCAACACTATCAGGTGCGGGTTATGGTAAAGACAGTGGAGATGCAACCTCTAAAACAGTCACTGCTGTCAGTGGTGGTGATGTTACTATCAAAGACAATGTTTTACAGCAAAGCCAATCCGGTAAGGATGCGACTGCCACGCTTGTATTGCTGAAGCGTGATGTGCATATCGATGACAAGGGGAATGCTGTCGATGGTCAGGGGAATGCTGTCGATGGTCAGGGGAATGCTGTCGATGGTCAGGGGAATGCTGTCGATGGTCAGGGGAACAGTACCGCTGCCAAAATTTCACCAATATTCGATGCAGACAAGGTAGCCAAGGAGATTCAGGCGCAGGTACAGATCACGCAGGCATTCAGTCAACAGGCTTATCAGGCGGTTGGCACATACGTGCAGGAAAAGCGCCAAAATTTGCAAAACCAGCTTAAAGCAGCAACAACAGCAGAAGATAAGGCTGCAATTCAGGCACAACTTAAGGAGTTGCGAATAGAAGAGCAGGTAATGAATGTTTTAATCGGTGCGGTTGCAGGTACCGGTGGGGCAGCATTTGCTAAAGAGAGTTTGTCAGCTGCGGCAGATCAAATGCGGCGGCTGATGATTGATGATTCGAAGAAGTTTGTTGGTGTCATAGATGCACAAAACAAGGCGCTTGATAATATCGCAGCCGAAAGCTCAGGTGTGCGTGGTGATGACAGTAAGGTGGGTGGTACACGCGTCGACCTAGATATGTTATGTGGGCAAATGAATGAAAGATGTGCTAAGCAACAAGATGCGAATGGCAATGATATCCTCGATCAGAGAGGCATACCAAAGCTAGCGTTAAATGAACAAGGATTTGTCGTATTTAATGCAAAGAAAACCGATGGTTCAATAATGAGTTTAAATGAGTTTATTGAAACTTCTGAAGGGCAGAACATGGTAGGGCCAACTGGCGGAATACAAGGGGTTAAAGGTACTTTGTTTGGCAAGCCTTATGAACCTGGTAGCTGGCAAGATAAGTTGATTGAGTCCTTTGCAGGTAGCCATGATTATATAGGCGGCAGTTTAAGCGGCTTATACGATGAACAAGGTAATATCAGGCGAGGCATGTCGGCTAGCGAAAAGTCAATCTACGATAATTTAGTGACGACCTCTGCAATACCTGTGGCTGCACCTTTTGCCGCATCAGAATTACTTTCGGCTGAGATTTGGCAAGCTATTTCGATTTTATTAAAAGGCGCAAAATGAGGAGTGTTGAAGAACTATTGTTAATTTTATTAATTAGTTTCACGCTTACCGGATGTTATAAATCATGTGCTACTGGAGACCCGTTAGGGTTATTAACTTATTGTGATAAAGCTTCACAGGCAAGACTTTTTAACCCCAAACCCTATGGTGCACACTGGATTAAGGAAAGAATGACGAAGGAGAGTCGGCGAGTGGATATTGCAGCTTGTGGTGCCAAAGGAAATGAAAGTGTCAATTTTTTACCTCGAGAAATTCAGGCAGCAAAACAGTCTGATGATACTAACAGTATAAGTGCAGAAGGACGGCTTACCATGAGGTGGGCCGAATGCATGCGAGATAAAGGTTATGCTTATCTGGAATATTGCGATGCACGTTGCCAATATCCATAAAGTGTAATTTATGGACTGTATCTTGGTAGCACAGATAGCGCCACCAGCGTGCTCATCTTTATAGTCGGTGACAATAACTGTCCAAGCCCCCGTAGGCAAGTAACAAGAGAGTGGGGTCTTGCATTTGAGCATTTTCATGGCTATGTTGGATTGCAAAACCTGCCCCCCTGTGTATACATGACGAGCAAGGAAATACCAAACGAGGAATGGGCAGTACAGAGCGATTTATTCGAGATAGAGTATCCGAACTGGCAATACCCCTATCAGCTCCATTTGCAATGGCAGAGTTCTTGCCTACAGAGGTTTGGACAGCAATTTCTATTTTATTGAAAGGCGCTAAATGAGATTAGTAAACCTATCCATAACGCTTGGTTTAACTTGTGTTCTTTCTGGTTGCCTGTGTATGGGATGCTTTGTCCCGCAATTACCTCCCCCGCCAAAAACACAGATAGACGATTGGGAAAGGTCTGAAACTTCCTCAGAAGTTCGCTTGGCTGACTGGCAGGTGTGTGGAGGACAAAAAAATGGCGATGTGCCTAGAAATCCGAAAAATGCAGTTGAAGGTGAAAACATTCAGCAGGCCTTTAAGAGGCAAAATGCCGAACACCAACGTTGCCTGATTCGTAAGGGCTATCATTATATTGGGCTTTGCAGTACAGAATATTGGAAAACCATGCCAGCTTGTGGAACACCATAGTTGCCTCAATTTGTACTTGCTCGACGTAGAGCGGAGGAGTTGTTAAAGATAGTCACTTCTGAGTCATCTGATGGAGCATGTCAGCTATTGATCGTCGGGGGCAGAGTAAAACTGAAGCATCGCCTTTTTTACTCTCACTCAAAGTATCTGCCGGTGATGGTGGTTTCAACATTAACGTTAACAATAACACTCACCTCAAAGGTGCGGTGATAGACAGTAGCCTTGCCGCACAAACCCAAGGTAAAAACACCCTCACCACCGGCACGCTCACCACAGAAGACCTGCACAATCAGGGCGACTACAAAGCGAGTGCCAGCAGTGTTGGCGTGAGCAAAAACCTCAGTCTGAATCCAGCCACCCAAGGCGACCAACAACCCGCAGGCAGCCCTGCTGGCACCTTGGCACAAGCAGGCATAGGTGGCTTGGCCGTGGCAGACAGCGGTCACGCCGAAGGCGCCACAAAGAGTGCGATTGCTGCAGGCACAGTCACTATTACCGACAATGCCAAGCAACAAAGCACCACCGGCAAAGATGCCCAGCAAACCATCGCCACCCTCAATCGCGATACCCAACACGCCAACGGCAGTATAGATAACCCGTTTAACCAACAAAAAGTGCAAGAGCAGCTAGAGTTTCTACAACTGGCTGGTCAACTCATCATCCAGCCTGTTGCCGCAAAAGTCGCCAAGTGGATAGGCGATACCCTGGATGGTACAAGTAAGGTCGCTGCTCATGCCGTGCTCGGTGCAGCCGTTACGACCTTGCTAGGCACAGGCTGGCAAACGGGTGCTGCCGCAGGCGCCTTAGGCGACCTCCTGCCACAAGCGTTAGAAAAAGCGTTTGAGAAAGACGAAAACGGCAGAATCAAAAACGAAGAAGCGTTTAAAGCCGCTAACACAATCATTAGTGCAGCGCTTACAAGTGCTACGGGTGGCGACATTGCCAACACCATCAATGCGGGTATGGTGACGCAGAATGCGGTGGCAAACAATTATTTAAAACATCAAGAAATTGGCAAATATTGGGATGCTGTTGCCGCCTGCTCTAAAGGTAACGATATTGCTTGCAAACAAAGAGATGAGTTGAAAGCTGAAAGCGATAAGCGCGATGCAAAATTAGCTGCATGTGAAGGCAATACAAGCAGTCAGTGTAATAGTCTGCGCAAAGAAGTACGCTATGCCGAGGCCGAAATCATTAGAAATGGAGGGTATGGCTTTGAAAGTGATTTGCGCTCACTTGGTACACAAACCCAAGCAGATAAAACCTTTGTTTCTGTATTAGATACTACAGAAGGTGTTTTGCAAGGTGGTGTGCATGCAATTGCTGATGGCATTGCTGCATTAGGTAATGGTATTAAAACAGTCCTTATCGCGGCATACGCCAGAGAAGGCAGCCCCGCACAAAAAGAAGCAATAGAGGCTGTTGTTGATACAGGTGCTTCACTTGCCGCACTCACAGATCCAGAAGTGCTTGCAAAAGTAATTAATGGCGCTACCGCTGCTCAACGTGAACAAATCGCAGCAGCATATGAAAATGGCGACGCAATTGCATTAGGCAGAGTCACTGGTGCGGTACTTAGCAATCTGGTCGGCGCTGGAACCATCAAGAATACAGGCAAGATCGCAGAGGCCGTTAAGGTCGCTGAAAAAGCGGCTGTCACAGAAACGGCCATTGCCAAGAGTTTGCTCAGTCGAGCAGATGTCGATGCAGTGAAGCAAGTGAGTGCTGGTAGCAAAGGCAATTGGGATAAAGCCATTAACAGCAGCCTAGACACAAATACTGCTTACGTATTGGATAACGGGCATGCCTACATTACCGATGCAACAGGGCGCGTGAAAGAGGTAACCGGTAATTTAAATCTCACTACCATGGAGAGAAATCTTTATCAGCAATGTGTTACCGGGAAATGTGGCAATGCTGGTGATGAGGGTGGACACTTGATTGCTTCTAGTTTGGGTGGTGCAGGTGATAAAATTAATATCGTGCCGCAGGCGGCTACGCTTAATCGTGGTGATTGGAAAGCGATGGAAAACCAGTTGCGCGAAGCATTGAATGCTGGCAAAGATGTGAGTGTGAAGATTGACATCGGATATCCAGCAAGCGGCGGTGTGAGGCCGAGTGAGTTTAATGTGACGGCGACTATTGATGGCAAAACAGTGCCATTCAGATTTAAACAGTGAGGAAATAATGCAAATCAATTCTACCGAAGATGCCTACATGGCATTAGCTAAGTATTTGCAAGCCTTTATTGGAGTCCGCGATTGGGATGTTGCGGTTTGTAAAATGCATATTTATTCAAAAATGGCAAAAGGCTCTCAATGGTTGGAGTGCAAGAGAATCAGAGAGGAACAAGGCGGATTCGAAGATAACACGGGTGCGATTTGGGATGGCTTAGATGCTGCCCTTTTCCTCCGTGACAACCTCTTGGCGACCACCGGTGAGCGTATATGGGGACTTACCTTTACCCTTTATCCTGATGGTAAATTTAATATTGAATATGACTACAATAAACCAGCTGACTATGAAGAAACAGATGAGCTGATTGCTGGTGACGAAATCGCACAGGGTTTAGCTAATTTAAACAAGGATAAATAGTTAATATTTAGCGTCAAACCGCTAGCGAAACGGACAACCTGCGCATGCAAGCGCTCGCGGCAGGCACTGCAGTCCTGGCTGGTAAAAATGCCTATGACGCCGTGAGCGCCGGGATGGCAAAATCAGGTGCCAATGTTGCCCAGCAAGCGGGCGGCGTGAATGTCAGCCTTTCGATTGGCAGCTCCAAGAGTAGCAGTACCTCAACCCAAACCAGCAACACTGCACAAAGCAGTCAAGTCACTGCCGGGCAAAACGTCAATATCACAGCCACCGGGGCAGGTGAACAATCTGACATTACCGTGATTGGCAGCCAGATTAAAGCGGGTAATGACGCTAGCCTGAAAGCAGATGATCAGGTAACCCTGCTTGCTGCCCAAAACACCGACACCCTCAACAGTAAAAACAAAGGCAGTAGCGCCAGTGTAGGCGTGAGTTTTGGAACAGATGGTTTATTGTTTACTGCAGGAGCAAGTGGCAGCAAAGGCAAAGCGAATGGCACCGACACCACCTGGACTGAAACCACGGTAGAAGCAGGTAACAAGGCCAGCATAGCAAGCGGCACAGACACCACGCTCAAAGGTGCACAAGTCAAAGGCAAGCAAGTCATCGCTAATGTGGGCACCTCAGGTCAAGG
This sequence comes from Methylophilus sp. 5, assembly GCF_000515275.1. Taxonomy (NCBI): domain Bacteria; kingdom Pseudomonadati; phylum Pseudomonadota; class Betaproteobacteria; order Nitrosomonadales; family Methylophilaceae; genus Methylophilus; species Methylophilus sp. 5. The sequence continues at coordinate 2,878,183 of NZ_KI911560.1, read as the reverse complement.
CAACCTGAATGTGGAAAGCCTGCAAGACACCAGCGCTTATAAAGACAAACAGCAGAGCGTGGGTGCTAGTGCTTCTGTTGGCTATGGTCGTTGGGGCGCCAGCGCAAACGTGAGCGATAGCAAAACTAAAAGCAACTACGCGAGTGTGCATGAGCAAACTGGTATTTACGCCGGAGATGAAGGTTTTCAGGTCAATGTGAATGGTAACACCGACCTCAAAGGCGCCATCATCGCGAGCACCGACAAAGCCATACAAGACAATAAAAACAGCCTCACCACCAACACACTCACTACTAGCAATATTGAGAACAAAGCCGAATATGACGCTAAAGGGATGAGCATAAGTGCAGGTGTTGGCGTCATCCAACAAGCCAACGGCGGTGGCTTTAAAGCCAGCCCCACGGCCAGTGCCGGTAGCAGTCACTTATCTGACGACACTAGCAGCGTCACCGTTAGCGGCATCAGTAGTGGGCAAGTCAACATTACTGACAATGCAGCCCAGCAGCAAACCACCGGCCAAGACAGCGCAACTACTGTTGCGACACTCAACCGCGATGTCAAAGTCAACGCAGAAGGTAACGCAGTGGATAGCCAAGGCAACGCTACCGCAGGCACGCTCAAGCAGATATTTGATCAAGACAAAGTGCAACGTGAACTCAATGCACAAGTGCAAATCACGCAGGCCTTTAGTCAGCAAGCGCCAAAAGCTGCTGCGGACTATGCGCAAAGCCAATACGACAAACTCAAAAACACAGACCCCAGCGAAGCTGCCAAATGGGCTGAAGGTGGCATTTATCGTATTGCCTTGCATACCGCACTTGGCGGTTTAATCACAGGTGATGTGAGCGGTGCTGCAGGGGCAGGTGCGGTCGCCAGCGCTGCGCCCTTGCTCAATCAACTACAAAGCAAAGTCACACAAAGCCTCACACAGGCAGGTGCTAGCAGTGAAACCGCCAGCACGGTGAGTCAAGCCGTTGCACAACTGACTAGTATGGGTATTGGCAGTGCTATCGGAGGTGTAGCAGGGGCAGGTGCTGCCTTGGTGGTGGATACTAATAACAGGCAGTTGCATTGGAGCAACTACCTTAACGAAAAACAGAGTTGTAATAAAAATCCGTCAGCCCAAGGATGCAGTACGATTTTAGCGATGAGTGGCACTAGCTCTAGGCCTTTGGACTCCTCCATCAGTGGTATTTCTGACCAAATGGTCATTGGTAACTTTGATGCACAAGGGAATCTTGTTAGTTACACCATCGCCGATAATAGTGGGCAGCCAAAATTTATTATGCAGCCTTTAGAGTTTGAGGTTTACCGAAACACAACACCTGGTATTCGTGCAATGATGGAAACCTCACCACAGTGGGCGTTGGATTATGCCTCAACGGTTATTTATCAAGCAGCAGGGCAAACGGATAAGGCAATTGATCATGCTGCGACTACTCTGACTAATAAGCAGATGTGGGTTGAGAATGCGGTTGGGTTGCTTGGTGGCGTGTTGGCGGGTGCTGAGATTAGGGCTGCGCAAACAATAAAGCAAGTTGAAGCGTTGGGTATTCCCGACAATATCAATGTTAGTGCACAGTCTAGACATATTAGTCTAATTGATGGAAGGAGTTCACTTATTGCGAACCCAAATGAGTTGCTAGCAGGAATACATAGTGGGGCGTATACAATAGTTCGCCAAAATCGGCCAGGGACTGTATTGATTGATTTTGGAAAAACTATTGGCAACTTCTCGGATAACGGCGTTCTAGTTGGTCCAAGTCAATATGGATGGGTAAGTTATGGAAAGAATGGAGTTCATATTTATCCTGCTAATCCTGTACAAAGGTAATTTATGAATATTGAAGAAATAGTATCTATTAGTCGTATCCCGCTGATGGGGCAAATCACTCAATCTGTTATTGCTATAGCAGCCGATTACGACCCTTTAAGGAAAGTCATTTTGATACGTTTTTACTTTGAAGACAAAATCTCAGAGCTAGATTATGAAATGATGGAGGAGGTTTCAAATGAAATTTATACAACTGCAATTGATCGTGGATATGATATTACTGATGTCATTGCTGAAGGGGCTGTTGAGCGTAGTAAGTCCCACAAAGAGTTGAGTGGATTGGCCGGGGTTTTATATGCAAGGCATTGTTCTTAAAATCTTGTCAGCAATTGTGAACAAGCCCGAAAGCGAAAACTTAGGGTCAGGTCTTGCATTTCAGTATTTCCATTGCTATGTTGGATTGCAAGACCTGACCCCTGCGTGTGCGTGGCAGGCAGCGGTCACGCCGAAGGCACCACAAAGAGTGCGATTGCCACAGGCGCTGTCACCATCACTGACAATACCAAGCAACAAAGCACCACCGATAAAGATGCCCAGCAAACCATCGCCACCCTCAATCGCGATACCCAACACGCCAACGGCAGCATAGATAACCCGTTTAACCAACAAAAAGTACAAGAGCAGCTAGAGTTTATACAACTGGCTGGTCAACTCATCATCCAGCCAGTTGCCGCACAAGCAGCCAAATGGATAGGCGATACCTTGGATGGTACAAGTAAGGTCGCTGCTCATGCCGTGCTCGGTGCAGCCGTTACGACCTTGCTAGGCACAGGCTGGCAAACGGGTGCTGCCGCAGGCGCCTTAGGCGACCTCTTGCCACAAGCACTACAAAAAGCGTTTGAAAAAGACGCCAGCGGCAGAATCAAAAACGAAGAAGCGTTTAAAGCCGCCAACACCATCATCAGTGCCGCGCTTACAAGTGCTACGGGCGGAGACATTGCCCAAACCATCAACGCAGGCATGGTGACGCAGAATGCGGTGGCGAATAACTGGTTAAAACACCAAGAAAAACTGGACCGTTCTAAATATAGTGCAGATTGTAAAACGGGAAATCAAGACGCCTGCAATAACGCAACCAAACTTGAGCTGCTGGATAAACTGAGAAATCGAGACTTGTTAAACGCTTGCGTCAACCTCTCGCCAGAAGCATGTGCAGCACAACTCAATTTAGATCCTGCCGCGAAGGCCTATCTGGTCGAAAATTTCTATACAATTGGTTTCGGACGTGTCGTCGCACAGTTTGGCGAAAATGCACAAAAAGCGGCTCCACCACAGCAACTAACTGATATTGCCATTAGTTTGATTCCGGTAGTCGGTGATGTTACTGGCTTTGCACAGGCGGAAAGTCCATTTGATTATACTTTAGCGATTATTGGTGCGCTTGGGCCTGCTGGAGATGCTGCCAAGACACTGGTAAAAGAAGCTAAACTACTTTCTGAGACAGGTGATGCTGCTAAGGCGGCGGAGAAATTGGATGAGGCAAATAAGTCTATTAACTTCATGCGAGCTAATCTGCAACATTCTTTGGATAGGGGGCATGGTGCAGATTTTGGTGTCTTAGGGAACACGAACAATACAACCATTAAGCAGTTTCAGGATGCTGTGAATCAGCATTTGACCTCACAAAATACCAAAGTAGTAAATGGCTCATATAGAGGAAACCCAGTAACTCATTTTGTTGACGCCAACACAGGATTGAATGTTATCAAGGACGCTAATGGAAATTTTCTTTCAGGTTGGAAACTATCACCCGCTCAACTAAAAAACGTACTTGAAAGAGGTAAATTATGACCACTGAGGATATTAAAGGTGAGTATTTGCAACTCATTGATTGTTTTTTAAAAGGTGAGATCACTGCTAATGAGTTTAGCTTAGGTTATCTACACAAAATGAAGGGGGATGGCCGTCTTTTTGGTAAATTATACGATTTGCTAGAAGAGATGTTTGGTGAGGCAAACAGTTATACCGATAATCAAGATATATACAACAGTGATCCAGAATTTTACATTACAGATCAAGATCTTAGATTTAAGGCAGTTGCTTTATCAGAAAAGCTTCGATATTTGGAGTAATAACAAGATCACAAGCAAATAATGTTTATCTCGCCATTATTAACTCCTATTGGTTAACTCGCTAGTTCAAGGCTGTAGTGAACTAAATGCTTGCTCCAACAAATCTATTGGTAGTCAGAGCATAGTTTTGGGGTCAGAGTAAAAGTGAAGTATTCCTCTTTTTACTCTGGGGTAACCCTCATTTGACCCCATTGATTTATTCACCAGTTTTTTGATAATAATAATGGCGTTTATCATTGGAGCGGCAGTATTGGTGATACTCGCGTACCTATTACTATTGACGAGTTACGCCAAGCAGGGTTATCAAAAGAGCTACGTAGTTTAGGAGTGAAGTAATGTTTGGTACTTGGGAGTTTGGAATTACGTTTGAGGTGCTAGAAAGGCAGGACGATAGCCATTTTGTATTCGGTTTTTTCAACATCGTCATTGATGATGAACTGCTAATTCACAGAGGGTCAAATTGGACACTCGATTGTATGATTGCTTACTTAAAAAGAACTATTGAAGACATTGAGGCTCAAGGGTTAGTTGAAACCAACTTGGGTAAAGATAATGCTTACATTCAAGCATGCGCTACCAGAAACTATTATTCTTATATAGAGATGGAGCTGATACATGCTTTGAATGAGTTCCCGGAAGATAAAGAGTTGTCAGGCCAGATTGATGACTATGATAAGAAAGTTACAAATATACCCTTTGGTATTGAGATTAAATCATACGGCGAACTATCAAACTATGGCTGGCGCTTTTTCCTATTCGGCGCTGGCGAAGAAGAGCGCTTAATCTACAGTAAAGATGCAGGTAAAACCGTTTTTGAAAAAATCCTTCCTCGCGACACTGTAGAAAAAGTGCTTCGTAGCCTGCCAGACCCCAAGAGTTTGAATGTCTAAAAGCAACCGACCTTTGAAAATAATTGTAGTTAATAATTGATCGTCGGGGTCAGAGCTGTTGGACAATCGCAGGTAAAGCTACCCTAGACAGTGAGCAATACCGCAAAACCAAAAAGTCTGGTTTCAATTGTGGGCTCAGAGTAAAAGTAAAGTTACTCTGAGCTTCCCCAAGTATTCGACCCCAAGTATCCCCAAATTTACATGCGAGAGTCACGCTGCTCTCGCATGTAAAGGTTGGCTGTTAATGTTAATAAATGTTAATATATTATTGTTTTTAATAGATGTTGATTTTGGTATGCGTGGTGCATTTCAATTGGCAAGGCCGCTACTCACTGTCTTGTCTCATCCCCAGCCTCGAACTTATGTGGCTATGCAGCCAGCTTGCTGCTAGCCATGCAAGCTGGCGGTGCTTGGGGTTACCTTAGTCTCTACGTCACTTACTTCTATTTCGCTGTTTGGAAAGAGGATGGTGCAGGCACTTGGTAATTGCCAATACCAACACATATAAGGTGAAAGCAAATAGCAAGGTCATGGTGAAACGTCAATAAATCAAAAAACAATTTTTAATTTTTAAACATATCGAATAGGTACTATGAAACCGAGTAAAAGTTTAACAACAATCGGGTTACTATGGATTGTCATTTCAACTTCCATATATGCACAAGATGTCACTATACAACCGCCTACTTCTGTTGAAAATAGTGCTATCAGCGATGCAGTGCCGCCACCAAGGCTTACGCCACAAGCAACAAATGATATTCCAGCTGCATCAGTCCAGATAGAGAAAATTAAAATAATCTATAGTCAATATAGCCCTAGTGGCAGCGTTTTGAAAAATGAATTAGACGAAGTGCGTATTATCAAGCCTTCTAACACTGGCAAGGAGTTGCTGAAACAGGTTGGTTTAAATGTATTGTTGTTGCCTTTAGGCGTAGTTGGCTTTTCTGGCTTTGGGAAAACTGATTTGCAAGGCGATAAAATTGACGAAAACACTTTGCAAAATCGTACTAACTTAGTAAACCCTATCGCGACTAAGTATATTCAAACGGTGAGTAGCAGCATTAATGAAGCCATTGCGAAAGACACCGTTTTGAGCACCCAAACCTTTAAAAAGCCTTTGATTGTTTCTAATGGGCTAACCAGGTTAATTTACGAAAATCTGCAGGATTCATCAGAAAAGCCTGCTCAATATCGGTTGTATACGCAGTTGATTGTTTACAAACCTGGTGAAGGTTGGTTTTTTGGTGGCGCACCCAATCAAGTTGACTGTAGCCAGATATCTCAACAGCTGTTTACTCAAGCTCAATGGGCTGAGGATGATTATAGACAAGTAAAGCAAGCATTCGATAAGGTGTTGATTGAATGCCAAGTAAAAGTTGTGGCTGAATTAAGAGCGTTACTTGCAAATTAGTCAGAGGAGCCTGTCATATTAGGCTGATGCTTGCGCTAAACGCAGTACGTTGCATGCAGGTTTACCCCACTGCGTCCGCATTTATTCGCGGATATCAATAACCGTTAATCTGCGCTTCGGGCAATAAAAAAGCTGTGTTTACACACAGCTTTTTCTTTTTGTGACAGCTGTTACGTGCTCTAGCAATCTGTGTGAAATAACAGGATCAGCGTAGGTAAGAGCACCAGGTTGACGACCATCGCTGATAATAATCCGCAAAAAATCACGACCGCCAACGGGTGTTCAATTTCATAGCCTGACACCGGGCCTGCCACAATAATCGGTAGCAAGGCCATGCTGGTGGCCAGCGTGGTCATGCTGATGGCCCGGAAGCGGTCTGAGACGGCGGTGATTAATAAGCGAGGTGTCGTATTGTCGCCGGTGAGACGCAATTGCTGGTAGCGCGAGATTAATAAGATGCCGTTGCGAGCGGCGATGCCCATGACTGCGATGAGGCCGATCATGGCGCCCAGTGACAGGGTGCCGCCAATGAGCCAGATGCCAATGAGTCCGCCTGCCACAGCAACCGGGAGCACGGCGAACAAGATGGTGGTTAGCTGCAGTGATTTTAGGCTCATCAATATCAGTAAAAACACGACGAGTAAGGCGAGCAGGGTGTACATCGCCAGTGTCAGGCTGGCTGTTTTTTGCTCGGTGTATTCGCCCATGAATTTGACGTAATAGCCGTCAGGCAAGTCTAGCTGTTGCACGCGCGCTTCTACCGCTTGGGCAACGCTGCCAATATCTTTGCCAGCGACGTTGGCTGCAATATCAATTTTTCTCGAAGCGCCTTCGCGTTTGATTTCATTGGGTGTCGGCTGTACGTAAACATCTGCAATGTCTGCCAAGGCCAAAATTGCGCCTGTGCTGCTCTGAATTGGGATCTGCCTGAGTGCCTGCACGCTGTCTTGCGCGGGGGTGTGGCTGATTAAACGCACATTAAAGCGGGTTTGGCCAACATAAATTTCACCCTGCACCTGGCCTTGAGTCATCAGCGCCAGTGACTGTTTAATCTCAGCCTCTGTGATGCCGTAACGGTCAGCGGCCGCTGTTTTTAGGCGCACATGAATACGTGGAATCAATACCTGTGACTCGACTTTGAGGTCGATCAAGCCGTCAATATCGGCAATAGATAAGCGGATACGCTCAGCTTGGGTGCGTAAGTCGTCGAGATCATTGCCGAATAAACGAATCACGATGCTGGCGCTGTTGCCAGACATCACTTCTTTGGTCCGCTCTTTAAGGTAGGTTTGCACGTCGGTAAAAATGCCCGCATAACCTGCAATGGTCTGGTTGATTTTCTGCATGGTGGCTGCATAGTCCGCCGTGGGTGAAATGCTGACCCAGAGCTCGCCAAAGTTGGGGCCGACTACTTCATCTGCCACTTCGGCGCGGCCAATATGTGAGCCGAGGTTACGTACGCCTTCAATCTGCATCAGTTCATGGCTGGCACGCAGCGTCATGGCTTTCATCTGCGCAATAGACGTGCCCGGGCGTTCAACAAAGTGCATTAAAAAGTCAGTTTCTTTAAAGGCAGGCAAGAATTCAGTGCCTAAAAAAGGCAGGCTAGCCAGCATGCCACATAAAAACAGGCCGCCACCGGCAATGATGTGTTTTGGTTTTTCCAGGCCTCGTTGCAGCCATTTTTCAACACGTGCTGGTAAGCTAGACGCACGCTCTGACGGGCTGTGGTTTTGTTTAAGAAAACAATAAGCCAGCACGGGCGTGACGATGAGTGCCACCAGCAAAGAGGCTGAAATCGCCAGCAAATAGCCATACGCCAGTGGTTTAAAGAAGGCCCCTGCGATGCCCTGCAGAAAAAACACCGGAATAAATACCGACATCACAATCAGCGTGGCGTAGATGACCGAGCCACGCACTTCATACGAGGCTTGTGCAATCACCTTGATGATCGGTTTAGGTTGCGCCAGTTGCTGGTTCAGCGTCATGGCGCGCAAAATGTTTTCCAGGTCGATAATCGAGTCATCCACCACTTCGCCCAGCGCAATCACCAGCCCGGCCAGCACCATGGTATTGATGCTGACGTTGAGCCAGGTTAACAGCAAAATAGCGGTGACTAATGACAAGGGAATAGCCACCAGGCTAATCAGGGCCGCGCGGGGGTTACGCAAAAACAAGAACAGGATGATGGCGACCAGGCCGATGCCGAGCACCAGCGCCTGTTTTAAGTGCTGTAGTGCCTGCTCAATAAAGGTCGCGGGCCTGAAGATAGACGCATCGACCTGCACGCCATGCAGGGCAGGTTTGAGTTCTGCCAGTGCGCGGTCAATCTGCTGCGTAACCGTCAGCGTATTGGCATCCGGCTGTTTTTCTACAATCAGCAGCAGGCCATCGCCCTGGTTAATCACCGCATCGCCAATCGGCAAGGCATGGCCCCAGTCTATGTCGGCAACTTGGCCTAGCTTGACCGGAATACCGTTGCTATAGCCCACCGTCATCTGCAGGTAGTCTTCTTTATCCAGTGTCGGCCGGTCATAGGCAACGACCAGGCGTTGTTGCGCCGTATCCAGATAACCGCCGCTGTCCGGGCGGATGGCCGATGCCAGACGCTGGCCCACCTGGGTGGCTGTGAGTTGATGTTGTGCCAGTTTGGTGGCATCAAAGCGCACTTGCAACTCCTGGTCGCGCAGGCCCCACATTGCCACATTGGCAACGCCTGGGATGGCCATCAGGCGCGGGCGTATGGTCCACAATGCCTGGGTACTGAGTTCTGCAATACTATGCTCTTTGCTGCTTAAGCCTATTTTTAGCACGCGTGACATAGACGATAGCGGTGGCAACATGACGGGTGGCTTGGCGATGGCAGGTAAACGTTGCCTAGCCAGTAGCAGCCTCTCTTGTACCGACTGCCTGGCTTCGGCCAATGATGTGCCCTGGTCAAACAACATGACGACCGAAGATAAACCAAGCACCGACTTTGAGCGCAGGGTTTTCATATGCGGGATGCCGTTCATGGCATGCTCAATCGGGATGGAAACCAGTTGCTCGGTCTCGACACTGGAGAGTCCGGGCACCTCGGTCTGAATTTCGACCTTGACTGGTGCAAACTCCGGGAAGACATCCATCGCGGTATTAGGGATAGTTTTAAACCCTGCCAGCATGAGCAATGCTGCCAGCACGATAACCAGGTAGCGGGCCCGAATGGCGCGCATGGTAAATCTTTTCAACATATTGAATCCCGTTGTATTTAGTGGGTATAGCCGGTTTCGACGGCAAACAGTTCCTGCGCGCCTTGCGTGACAACCGCTTTGCCGACCAGACGCTGGTCTGACAAGACACAAGTGTGCGCGCCAGACTGCGTGATAAACACTTGCTGGCGGGCAAAGTGCGTTTCATCTTGCTGCATATAGAGCCAGGTGTTGCCATAAATATCCACCACCGTTGCCGAGCAGGGCACTGTGCTACGTGCCTGCGCTTGCGTACGTTGCGGAATCTGTAATGTAAGTCGCTGCAACGGCACAATGTCGCCCTGCGATTGCAAGGTGTAGACCAGCTTGCGTGTGCCTGTGAGTAAGTCACTTTCTGGCGGGTTAGGCACAGGGTTCAAGACATAATCAGCCGAGACGCCCGCCGCGCCCGCGAGCCACGCCTGTGCGGCGAGGTTTAATTGCCCGACTTGTGCATGCGGCACATAAGCCGTCACCCACAACCGGTTTTGCTGTACAACATCGACCAGCCTAGCGCCCGCCACCATCAGTTGGCCAGCACTAAAGTAAAGGTTACTGATCACGCCAGTGCTAGCCGCTTTAATGTGATAAGTGCCTGCCGAGCCTTGTTCTACCGCTTGTTTGAGTAGCTCACGTTTTTGTTTGGCCGTGCGCATATTGGTCTCGGCAATGGCAACATTGGCTTGTGCATCATCGACCGCTTTCTGGCTGCCTACATGTTGTTGCAATAACTGTCTGACGCGGTTTAAGGTGAGCGTATGGGCAGATAGCTGTTTTTCGGCAGTCTGCAATTGCCCCTCTGCATCTGCCAGACTGGTGATCAGGTTTAGTCTGGCCTCTGGTGTCACTACCGGGTTGATTGTAAACAGAACTTGCCCGGCCTTGATTTTGCTGCCAACGCTGAGGGGTGTAGCGCCGGCGGACATGACATAGCCGCTCATAGGCGTGCTGTATGCAGCCAGCGCCTCAGGTGCCAGGCTGGCTTGTGCCGGGTAAGTCAGGGCGCTAGACTGACGCGCGACCACCACTGGCGTGGACATGATGCCTAGCTTTTTAACGGCCTCACTTGAGAGGCTGACCTGATTCAGTTGGCTTTCTGACACTGGTGTGGGCGATGGCTTGGTTTTATCAAGGCTGTCTGCAGCCAGCAACTGGCTAGTTTGGCCTAACGTCAGCAGGGCTGACAGCAACAGTAGTCTGGTCACGTTGTACGCTGGCAGCGGTTGGTGAGTAACATGCATGAAAAATCACTTTCTATAGAGAATCAAGGGCGTGCCGTAGCATGGCTGGTGCTGCGCATTAAATCTGACCAGTTGCCGATCAGGTCGGCTTTTAACTGCGTTTCGCGCAATTGCAAGCTGAAATAGCGTTTGCTGCTCTCGAGGACATTTAAATAGGCAATATCGCCATCCCGGTAAGCGTCTTCTGCATACTGGATGGTTTGCTTGGCATTCGGTTGCAATTGTGTGTGCAACTGCTGCCACTCCTGGCAATCGCGCTGGTATTTAAGATGCGCACTGTTGATTTCTAACGACGCCTTTATTTTGATCGCCTCAGCGTCTTGTTGGGCCTTTTCAAGCTCAACATCGGCGCGCTGGCGTTGGCCCTGGTTTTGGTTAAACACCGGCAACGTAGTCCTGATGGCAGGTGCAAGCACATGCCCGCTGGTTTGGCCGCTGGTGGCGTCTGCCACCACTGCCGTGCCTAACCAGTTGAATTTATTAAGTTGCTGTTTTGCTTTGGCCGCGGCCATGTTGGCTTCGGCAGCCAGAATGTCAGGCCGGCTGCTCAAGGCCACCGTTTTAAGCTGCGCAATATCGACCGGTGTGCAGGCCGGCACCAACTGCTCACTGAGTGACAGCGTTTTATTTTCATCCATCCAGCCCAGCAGATGCATCAATTGGGTGTGCGCCAGTTGTGCATCCATTTCGGCCAGTTGCAGGTCTCTGGCAGCAAGCAGGGCCTCGTTTTGCGAGAGCAGGGTGTCTTGTGCGCTGATATCCCCCAACTGTTCACGCGTGCTGGTCAGGCTGGCGATGGTTTGGTTTAGTTGCAGCGCCTGTTTTAAGCGCTCGCGTTTTTCGTTGGCAATCACGGCTTGCGCATAAGCCATGCGCGTATCACGAATCAGGCTAAAACCAGATTGCATCAGTTGATACTGGGTGGCTTGCGCTTGTGCCTGCATTTGCTTTAGCCGGATTGGCCGCAACAAAATAGCCTCGATAGGAAAGTCGATGGCATAACGGTAGGGTTTATTGGCCGCGCTAAACGCATAAAATAACGACGGGTTTGCCAGTTGATTGGCTTGTTGCACGTCTGCATTTGCCAAATTGAGTTCGCTTAACTGTGCCTTGAAGGCCGGGTTTTGTTGTAGTGCCAACATCACCGCGTCATATTCCGACAGTGTGGTGCTCGCTTGTGCTGCCGGGGCCGTCGCTTGCAGTGAGGCGTCTGCCTCTACAATATGTTGCACTAATTGCGCTGGCTGCACCGTTTGTGGTGTCTGGCAGGCCGCCAGCAGTAGCGTCATGTACACGCCTGCTGCTTGCTTGAACTGGGTTCGCATGAATAAATCTCTGTGAGTGATAACAGGGTTGCATCATGCCTGCCGATTCTTAAGGCAAACTTAAGCCGCTTTTTAAGGCTGCCTTAAGTTTGTTTGGTTAGAATGGCAACATTCAACGAGGGAGATAAGCCTTGAAGTTATTGCTGGTAGAAGACGACCACATGATAGGGGAGAGCCTGCAGCAGGCCATGCGCTCACATGCCATCTATTGGGTACAGAATGCCATGCAGGCAGAAGCCGCGCTTGCCAGCGAGCAGTTTGACGCCATGTTGCTTGACTTAGGCTTGCCTGGTAAATCTGGCATGGCGTTACTGCAGTCATTAAGGCAAGCCGACAATCGTGTGCCTGTGATCATCATCACTGCGAGGGACGCGATCGAGCACCGCATACAAGGGCTCGATGCCGGGGCAGATGACTATGTATTAAAACCGTTTTCTGTCGAGGAGATTGAGGCAAGGCTGCGCGCGATTTTCAGGCGAAAAGAAGAGCGTCACTCTAACCAGGTTCGCGTCAATGACATGGTGCTCGACACCGCCAGCTATACCTTGACCATGGGCGAAATCAGCCAGCGGCTGTCTAGCAAGACTTTTGCCATTATGCACAGCTTGATGTCACAGCCGGGCATGATCTTTTCTAAAACGCAACTCGAAGAGCGCTTGTATGGCTGGGGCGACGAAGTCGAGAGTAATGCGGTAGAAGTGCATATCCACACCATCCGCAAAAAGTTCGGTGCCGACATTATTCAAACCATTCGTGGGATTGGCTATGCCATTAACGAGAAAAAAGAATCATGATCAAGTCTATTCGGGCTGAATTGGCAATATACCTGTCGATAGCCATGGTTTGTATCATAGGCCTGCTGTCATTTTTATCTTATCAATCAACCGCTGACGAATTAGGCGAGTTATATGATGCCAACCTGCAGCATCTGGCCGAGACCCTGCTAAACAATAACCAAATAGACACGCTTATCGGACGTCATGCGGATGCCGGCGTGAGCCCGAATCGCCCGGCTAAGTCACACATAGGCGGTGAACAGGATTATTTAATCCAGATTTTAAATCAGGGCCAGCTTGTTTATCAGTCGCACCAGCGTGACTTTGAGGTCAATACCGCAAGTTTGGGGTTATCCACGCAGTGGGTGGGCAAAAAGCGCTGGCAAGTGTTTATTGCAAAACAGGGCAGCATCACCTGTATTGTGGCGCAAGACCTTAAACTCAGGCAGCGCACCATTCGTGAAGTCGCCATTCACCTGATTATTCCGCAATTGCTGATCGTGCCATTGCTGATCATGGGCATGTTGCTGGTGATTGGTAAAACCTTTAAACCATTGCTCAGCTTGTCGGCAGCGCTGGATGCTCGACCTGCTGATGCACTGGCGCCTCTGGCCGTCGAGCAACAACCTGCAGAACTCAAGCCGATTATTCAAGCTCTGAATCGCTGGATGCACAAAGTGAGTCACACGATTGCCATGCAAAAGCGCTTCACCAGCGACGCGGCGCATGAGCTCAGAACGCCGGTGACGGCGCTCAAGCTGCAAATCAGTGCCATGCAGCATGGCGACAAAAGTGCGCTAGATCATTGTCTGCAACAAGCACAGAGTGGTATTGCACGTATGGAGCGCCTGGTGCATCAGTTGCTCACTCTGGCTAAAGTCGACCCCGAGGCGCGCCGGCAAGAGATGCAGTCTTTTGCCTTAACCCCTTTGGTGGTCAAAGTGCTCAATGATTTAAAGCCGCTCTACACAAAAAAACAGCTGGATATTGGCTTCACACGTGCCGATGAGGTGACCATGACTGGCCTGCCAGACGAGATTGAAGTCCTACTTAATAATATTATCGTCAATGCCATCCACTACACCCCCGCGCAGGGTGTGATTAATCTTTCACTCACGGCCTTCGAGGGCGGGCTGCGATTTGAAGTAGAGGATAGCGGCCCAGGCATCGCCCCGGAAGCCTTGGAGAAAGTATTCGATCGCTTTTATCGTGCAGAGCTCTCGGAAGGCACTGGCTCAGGTCTTGGGCTGGCGATTGTGAAAGAAATTGCTTTGAAGCATCAGGCTACTGTCCATTTGATGAATAAGCCAGCTAACACCGGGCTGGTCGTCATCTTTGAGCAGAAGGTCATTCATCGATAGAAAAAGCATTCAAAACCCTCTTCAATTGATAATAAATGTAAACAATAACGCAAACAAATGTTAATATTTGTGTTGACGTTTATTTTTATTTTTGTTTAGGAGAGTATTGATGATAAAGCATTCCCTTATTAGCACGGCCGTTTTATTGGCCTTTAGCCAGGCAGCCTCTGCTGCCCCGGTCGTGGTTAGCGCTGATGCCGCAGATGGTTACGGTATGTTCCTCGATTTAAGCGCACAAGTGACCGCAAAAGCAAATGTATTCCCTCTTGGCACTGTCACCGTAGGCAATGCGACGGTTGGCATTAAAACGCCAGTCGCACTGGGTGATATCAGTGTAGCAAGTGCAGGTACGCCGATTCCAACCCAAACCAACTCAACCCTGAGCCTTGGTTTGAGTACGAGTGGGGCGGGTAATGGTGTGTTATCAAATATAAATCCGCTATTAGCCTTGCTGATGCCGATACAAGCTGGCTCTGCCACTTTTTCAGCGTCTGGTGCATATATCGAAAACAATCCTGTTCTTGGCTCAAACAGTGCCATTGGTACAGGCAGTGTTGAACATTTGAATCTGAGCGTATCTAGTGCGCTGGCATTACAGGCCGACCTCATCAGTTCCACCTCTACAGTCACGGTGAATGAAAGCACCGGTTTATTTACGGCAAATGGGGATAGCACTTTTGCAGGGGCCAGCCTCAGCATTCTGGGGCATTCGATTGATTTGGCTGCCGCTGCCGCTGGTGGTGTTTCTTTGGATCTGGGGCTGTTGGGCCATGCTCAAATATGGGCCAATGAAAGTAAATATTGGGCCGATGGTGTGGTTGCCAGCAATTGCAATGGCGCGACATTTAGTTGTGCGGTGCAAACCAATGCCTTGAATATTACGCTGGATGATATTGGCATTAACGCATTGGGCTTGTTAGGGGTCGCTAATCTTTCAGCCACTACCGACCTGTGCATTACCGTTGGGCATTCCTATGCATCGCTGACCGTGACGCCGGTACCAGAAGCGTCTTCATCTTTGATGATGATGCTCGGCCTGGGGGCTCTCATGGCACTGTCGCGTCGTCGTGTATAGGTCACGTTCTTAATATAAAAAAGCCCCTGAATTTGAACTGCCCCCCAAAAGTTGGACATATGTCCAACCTGATGGGGGTTTAGTTTTATGTCCAAGCATAGTCATGCTTTCAAGTTAAAAATAGTACGTGAATACCAGGAGACTGCTAAAGGTTATAAACAGCTGGCAGTTGTATACAATGTTGACGCCAAGAGCCTGCGCCACTGGATCAGGTTATATCAGCGACATGGGCCTTCATCCTTAGCCAAGCGCCACACGCATTACACTAGTGATTTCAAGCAGACGGTGCTGACCGATATGAGGCAGCAGTCATTATCGATCTTGGAAGCTGCAGTCAAATTCAATATACCTTCACCCAGCATTGTCTCTGCCTGGCAGAAGCTTTACGATGCGGCAGGGATTGCAGGTCTGCAAAGCCAGAAGCGAGGGAGAAAGCCTATGTCCAAAGCCAAGCCTACCACTAGCAAGATGCCAGAGCGTCCTGTGGCTGAAATGACGCATGCAGAACTCATCAGAGAGTTAGAGTACAGACGTGCGGAAGTGGCTTATTTAAAAAAGATACAAGCCCTGGTTCAGGCATCAGACAGCGCGCTCAAGCGCAAACCGTCACCGAACTAGGGCAGACCTATCATTTAAAAGACTTGTTGTGCATCAGCGGGCTTGCGCGTAGCAGCTATTACTATCATCTCAAGTCTCAAAGGATGGTGGATAAGTATCATCAGCTCAAACAGGTGATTGGACAGATATACCATCATCACCATGGCCGCTATGGCTATCGACGTATCCTGCTGGCACTCAGACACATGGGACATCAGATCAATCACAAGACCGTGCAAAAGCTCATGCAGCAATTGGGGTTGGCAAGTACCGTGCGACCCAAGCGCTATCGCGCATATAAAGGGCATGTGGGAGCCGTCGCTCCCAACCTGCTGGATAGGCAGTTTGAAGCCACTGCACCGCATCAGAAATGGGTCACGGATATCACCGAGTTTAATATCAGAGGCCAGAAGTTATATCTATCCCCTATTCTGGATTTGTATAATCGGGAAGTGATTGCATATACCGTAAAAGAACGGCCGCAGATACGCGCAGTGATAGAAATGCTTGAACAGGCTCGCAGGCAATTAAAGACGATGTCGCGGCCTGTATTGCATTCAGATCAGGGATGGCAATACCAGATGCGGGTCTATCAGCAGGCACTGGCTGATCATGGCATACGGCAGAGTATGTCACGTAAGGGTAACTGTCTGGATAATGCGGCGATAGAGAGTTTCTTTGCTGTGCTTAAAACCGAATTGCTACATAAGAGTAAGTTTGAGAGTGTAGAGGTATTCAAGAGTGCCTTGCATGAATACATTCACTATTACAATCATGAAAGAATCAAGCAGAAGTTAAAAGGACTGAGTCCGGTTCAATTCAGACTGCAGTCCTTTGGGTAATATCCGACTCTTAAAACCGTCCAACTTTATGGGGTCAGTTCAAATTCAGGGGCTTTTTGCTTTACAAGGTGTATTGAATACTTGCTATGTTACACATCAGTTTTTGACTGGCATTACTCAAGCATGCATAGTCAGATGAACCTCATGAAGCCATGTTAAATGGCCGCATACATCTCAACTGCAGCCATTCAGCACTCATTGCTGGTTACTTAATTAGTGGTCGTGGTTGCTTGGTGAACATGAACCACATGGCGGTGGTGGAGGTGGCGTGCATGGGCGCGGTGCAGGTATGCAACCACCACCATGACCACCTCCGTGATGACCGCCGCCATGATAACCACCGCCGTAACCGATTTGGTACCATGAGATAGGCCCGTAATTGAAGTAACCAAAGCCGCCAGAAACGGTTTGTGTTTCAGATTGAGTAAGTTGGTTGATAGCCATATTTTACCTCTTAAAAGTTAACGTTAATTGAATTCGCTGGCAGTGGCGCTTCACTTATTACCAACTGTCATTGCTGAATGAGTTGCCTTTAATCGTCATTTTTACGCTAAGTTAAAATTAGTGCATTTTTGACGGTGAGCACTTCGTTGCTAATTAACCTGAAGTGTTAACTAATGTTAAATATAAACATAAATTAAAACAAGTTAATTTTTTAAGATTGGGCAAGGTTTTATTGAGGGGGATAAATGTGAGGTGGCATTTAAAATACAAAACGCCCGATACAGCGTATCGGGCGCTCATTCAAACTTGATGCATCGGTCAACTTAATTGAAGACACAACCCGTTTTGACAGGCTTACCTATACTGGTGAGGTAACAGGGTTATACCAACCGATAGGCAAGTAATTGATGCCAGGTTGATTGAAAACACTAAATACACTGCCCATGCTAAATGGGTTGTACGGATAACCCGGAAAAAAATCTGATCCGCCAGAAACGGTTTGTGTTTCAGATTGGGAAAGTTGATTAATAGCCATTTTTTACCTCTCAATAGTTAACATGGATTCAGCTTTCAGTCGTTGCTGTTGTTTCGCAACGATTGCCATTACGGGCTGAATAATTTTTTAAACGTCATTTGTACGCTAAGTTAAATTAGTGGATTCTGACGATACACATCTTGTGATTTACCAGATATGTTAATAAATGTTAAATATAAACTTAAATTAAAACAAGTTAATTTTTTTAAGAGATGGGCTATTCACGTTTAACACGATTGCTGGGTGGTGAGGGGGCTGTGTTTAGCATGAGATTTAAAATGAGGCTGATACTGGCAAACCCATGCCAGAGCCTGTGTTGATAGCCAGGTTCTAATACGTATATATTACAGAGAGAGTGACGCTTCACCCGCGAGGGGATAGCAGCTCTATAAAGCGCTAAATGTATTTTTTCTTAATAGTAAAGGATAGGCAAGCGACTTGGGCGCTTGTGCTGGCGTTATCTTAGGCCTGAAGTTAAGCCTTTGATTTAGCGCTAATCTATAGAGTCCGTAGATGAAAAAATGAAGTGTTAAACACAAGGTTCTTGCGCGATAAAACTAACATGTTAGGCAACAAAATCAAGAGCAGCCTAAAAGATAAATCTGGGGTTTAAACCAAGAGTGAAGCAGAAAGGGTGTTAAACTGCCTACCTGATGATGAAAAACAATAAAAAAGCAAAGTTGCGCGTAACCATTAAGTTATTTGCACAAGTGATTGTTTGTTCAAAGGGGGTTGTAAAACGATGGTGCCCAGAAGAGGACTCGAACCTCCACGTCGTTAAACACTAGTACCTGAAACTAGCGCGTCTACCAATTTCGCCATCTGGGCTAAAGAAGCTGTGCATTTTAAAGGAAGAATAAATATTGTCAACCAGAAAAACGAAAAAATCCCTGCGTGCAAATGACCCGCAGGCCCAGCGAGAAGCTGAGTTATATCAAACACCACTGCCGAGTCGCGAGCTGGTGTTGCAGTTACTGTCAGACCAGGGCGTACCCCTGAGTGCCGACCAAATTTATGTGTTGCTCGACATCAGCCATGATGAGCGAGATATTTTTAATCGCAGACTGGGAGCCATGGAGCGAGATGGCCAGTTGATGCGTAACCGCAAGGGCGCGTTTTGTCTGCCCGATAAGATCCACCTGATTGCAGGCACCGTATTTGGTCACACCGATGGCTATGGCTTTTTGCTGCCAGACGATAAAACCAAAAACCCGGAAGACATCTTTTTGGGCCCCAAAGAGATGACCTTGGTCATGCATGGCGACCGCGCGATGGTGCGTTTGGCGGGTGTAGACCGCAAAGGCCGCCCGGAGGGTAAGCTGGTTGAAGTGCTGGAGCGTGCCAATAAAACGCTGGTGG
The DNA here is from genome assembly GCF_000515275.1 of Methylophilus sp. 5. Classification (NCBI taxonomy): domain Bacteria; kingdom Pseudomonadati; phylum Pseudomonadota; class Betaproteobacteria; order Nitrosomonadales; family Methylophilaceae; genus Methylophilus; species Methylophilus sp. 5. Next base: position 2,859,194 of record NZ_KI911560.1, on the reverse strand, counting down.
GGCGCGTGATTCGTGCGCAGGGCGTGACCATTGTGGCGGCAGAAGACAAGCGTATCAGCCAGGATGTGTTGATTCCTTATCACCTTGATATGGATGCGCAAGTTGGGCAGATTGTGACGGTTGAGCTCACAGAGTATCCGTCTTCACATTCTAGCCCGATGGGTAAAATTGTAGAGATTTTGGGTAACTATGCTGATAGCGGCATGGAGATCGAGATTGCTTTGCGCAAGCACCACTTGCCGCACCTGTTTAACCCAGCGGCGGTTAAACAGGCTGAAGACTTCCCCAGAACTGTGCAGGCCAAAGATTACAAAGGTCGCAAGGATTTGCGTGACCTGGCATTGATTACCATTGACGGTGAAACGGCGCGTGACTTTGACGATGCCGTGTTTGCCGAGCCACAAGGTAAAGGCTGGCGACTGGTTGTCGCCATTGCTGATGTGAGCTTTTATGTGCAGCCGGGCGATGCGTTGGATAAAGACGCTTATGACCGTGGTAACTCGGTGTATTTTCCACGGCGCGTGATCCCCATGTTGCCAGAGGCTTTGTCTAACGGTTTATGCTCGCTTAACCCGGATGTTGAGCGCTTGTGCATGGTGTGCGATATGCAGATCGATAGCCAGGGCGTGGTCAAACAATACCAGTTTTACCCGTCTGTGATGTTATCTAAAGCGCGTATGACCTACACTAAAGTGGCTGCGTTGCTGCAAGGCGAAGATGCGGCTTTAGCTGAAGAATATGCCTGGCTGTTGCCGCATGTGCAAAACTTAAACAGCTTGTTCAGGCTGATGCTGACCCAGCGCGAAAAACGCGGTGCAGTTGAGTTTGAGTCGACCGAAACCATGATGGTGTTTAACGATAACGGCAAAATCGACAAAATCGTGCCCGTGGTGCGTAATGACGCGCACAAGCTGATTGAAGAGTGCATGCTGGCAGCTAACGTGTGTGCAGCGGACTTTTTACTTAAAAACGAGCAAACCTGTTTGTTCCGTATTCACGAAGGCCCAACACCAGAAAAACTGGAAGCCTTACGCCTGTTTATGGGTGAGTTTGGCTTTGGTGTGGGTGGCGGCGAGAACCCGAGCGCTAAAGATTATGCCAAGCTGATGCAGCGCATTAAAACGCGGCCAGATGCACAGTTGCTGCAAACGGTGATGTTACGCTCGATGCAACAAGCGGTGTATAGCCCGGATAACGCTGGCCATTTTGGCTTAGCATATGAAGCTTACACACATTTCACCTCGCCGATTCGTCGTTACCCGGACTTGCTGGTGCACCGTGCCATTAAAGCTGTGGTAGAAGGCAAACGTTATCAGGCCAAAGACTGGCATCAGTTAGGCGTGCATTGTTCAATGACCGAGCGCCGGGCCGATGATGCCACGCGTGACGTGACCAACTGGCTAAAATGCTTTTACATGCAAGACAAGGTGGGCGAGGTATTTAGCGGCACTGTGGCCGGGGTGACCAGCTTTGGTTTGTTTGTGGCACTGGATGAAGTCTACGTTGAGGGCTTGTTGCACGTGACTGACCTCGGCAATGATTACTTTATTCATGATAAAGCACGCCACGAAATGGTGGGCGAACGCACCGGTGTGCGTTATCGCCTGGGTGACCGGTTGACTGTGAAAGTGGTGCGGGTAGACTTGGAAACTTCGCGCATAGACTTTACGCTGGTTAGTGCGGTGGAGGGCTCGGCCGACGCTGAGGGCGGCACACTCACGAAAGGTGAACAACCAGCCAACACCAGCGCGCGTACGACCAAAGCCAGCAGCGGTACTCGTGCACCAGCGAAAGTGGCGCCAGCCGCTTGGGCAAAGTCGTCAGAACCTACGCAAAAGTCGTCACCTGCAAAAAAGTCGTCTACAGCGGCTAAACCGTCCCGCACACCAGGTGACAAGCCTGCAGCAAGCAAGGGCGCCACAGGTAAGTCACGCTCGGCCAAAGACAAAGGCCGTCATTCGACGCAAAAAAATAAAGGCAAACCAAAGGCAAAAGCCCGATAATAGCGCCTTGAGTTAGTTTTTGCGTTTTTAAGCAATCTATTCGCGCAGTGCGTGGCAATATTTATGTTATTGCCGGGCCTGCGCGATTCGTGTTTTTATCTTTTGCTGCATATAGGCAAAAGTCACCAAGAAAAATGAGGAGTCACTATGTCAGAAACCCGCATTCTGTTCGGTTTTCATGCGGTGTTGAGTCGCATGCGCCAGCATGGCATCAGCATTCAGGAAATTATTATTGATCAAGACCGTGTAGATGCACGCATGCGCGATTTGCTTGAAATGGCAAAGTCGCAAAATATTCGTGTGATTCAATCTGAGCGTCATCGTTTGGATGGCTTTATTGGCGCGCATGGCCGCCATCAAGGGGTGATTGCCCGCGTGGTTGAAACCCCAATGCCATACAAGGACATTCATGATGTGCTGGAGTCCGACCTCGATGAACCACCATTTTTCCTGATTCTGGATGGTGTACAGGATCCGCATAACCTAGGCGCTTGTTTGCGTGTGGCCGATGCGATGGGCGTGCATGCGATTATTGCACCTAAAGACCGTTCTGTCGGCTTAAATGGCACTGTGCGTAAAGTCGCCAGCGGCGCGGCAGAGACCGTGCCATTTATTTCTGTGACCAACCTTGCCCGCACGATTCGTGAGTTAAAAGAGGCCGGGGTTTACATCATCGGCACCACTATGGACGCGCCAAGCTCTTTGCATAACACCAAACTCGAAGGCCCGATTGCACTGGTGATGGGTGCTGAAGGCGATGGCATGCGCCGTTTAACACAAGAAACCTGTGATGCGCTGATTACCATTCCGATGTTTGGCTCGGTGCAGAGCTTGAATGTGAGCGTGGCCAGCGGTATTGCATTGTATGAAATTCGTCGTCAGCGCGTGTTGGCTGGCGGCAAGCCTGAATAGTTAAGCCTGCCCCATGTTGACCTTGCATGATTTGTGGCTGCAGTTGCGGCAGCACGCCCGGCGTTTGTGGCTGGGCCAGTCGCTGGCGTTTCTGGGCGCCATCGTCGCCGTGCCTATTCCTTTGCTGATGCCCTTGCTGGTCGATGAAGTTTTGTTGCATCAGCCCGGCAAGCTCACGCAATTAATGACCTGGCTACTGCCAGCCGGCTGGTTGGGGCCGATGGCGATTATTGTGCCGGTGACGCTACTGACCATGACATTGCGCCTTGGCAGCGTGCTGCTCGGCGTGGCCACCACACGCATTTTTGTCGGGTTATCCAAGCAGGTGACCTTGGGTGTGCGCCAAACATTGCTCGATAAACTCTCCCGCATCCGCATGCAGGTTTATGAAAGCCTGGGTGCCGGCCAGATCACTGCGCGCTTGCTGACCGATATTGAAACACTGGACAAGTTTTTGGGTGAAACCATTGCCAAGGTGCTGGTGGCCGTACTCAGTGTGATCGGTGTGGCCGTAGTGTTGCTATGGATGCACTGGCAATTGGCGCTGATTATCCTGTTGCTGAATCCATTTGTGATCGGGCTGACCATGGTGTTGGGTAAAAAGGTCAAAGTGTGGAAGCAGCGTGAAAACAGTGCGTTTGAAATGCTGTCGCAATCCGTGACCGAAACGCTAGAGGTCATGCAGCAATTGCGTGCCAGCAATAGTGATAAACGCTTTTTAGATAAAGCTAAACAAGCTGCCGAAGCTGTGCGTGACGCGGCGACCGCTTCTGGTTGGAAGTCTGATGCTTTATCGCGTTTGTCGTTCGGCATTTTTCTGTTCGGATTCGAAATCTTTCGTGCTGTCGCCATGCTAATGGTGGTGTTTTCCAACCTGTCTGTTGGGCAAATGATCGCCGTGTTCGGCTACTTGTGGTTCATGATGGGGCCAGTGCAAGAGCTGTTATCAGTGCAAGTGTCTTATTACGCAGCCAAAGCCGCATTGGGGCGGATTAATCAGGTGCTGGCAGCTGATGAAGAGCCGAACTATCCAGCGCAAGTGCATGATTTTTCTACGCAAAGCCCGGCGGCGATTAGCTTGCAGAACGTCTCCTTTGCCTATGGTGAGGGCAGCGCGATTCTTGACGACGTGACGCTCAATATTGTGCCTGGCGAGCAAGTGGCGCTGGTTGGCGTGTCTGGCGCAGGCAAATCCACGCTGGTGCAATTGCTACTGGGGCTGTATGCGCCTAGCAGCGGTCAAATTTTGTTTAATGGTCAAGCCATTGAGCAACTTGGCTATGCACAAATCCGCGAACATCTTGGCGTGGTGTTGCAACAGCCCATGCTGTTTAACGATAGCGTGCGGCAAAACCTGAGCCTCGACCAGCCATATGCCGACGATGCACTGTGGCAAGCGCTAGACGTGGCGCAGTTGGCACAATTTGTACGCGACCTGCCTGAAGGCCTGGACACGCCATTGGGTCGCAGTGGTGTGCGTTTATCAGGCGGGCAACGCCAGCGCTTGGCCATTGCGCGCATGATGCTCAAGCAGCCGCAAATCGTGATTCTGGATGAAGCGACTTCTATGCTGGATACACATACCGAAGCCTTGTTGCATCAAGCCATGCGCACCTTTTTGCGTGGCCGCACCACGATTATCATTGCGCACCGTTTATCGGCCGTTAAAGAAGCCGACCGCGTACTGGTGTTTGACGGTGGCCGTATTATCGAAGAAGGCCAGCACGAGACGCTGGTACAGCAGGCGGGCAGTGTGTATCAGCGGTTGTATGGGCAGCAGGGGTAGTGTTGTGGACGGTGATATTCCTCAATCCAAATCCTGAGCTAATAAGATACTTTTCGATTTTTCTATAATGAAGATGCCATGAAGGTTTTCTGAAGCTCAGTGAAGACGCTGCCTGATGCTGTTCCAAGAAACTTTCTGCCATCTTTAAACTTGCATACAAAGGTTACATCTTTTCCTTTGGCTCCAATAATTAAGCCTGCAACAAGGCCCGCTGGTCCAAGAAGAACGCTTCCTGCAATACCCCAACCGGCGGCTCCGCCGACATTAATAACAGATTCTTCAGTTGCTAGCTCAAGGTGTTCAATTTGTGATGGAAGAATTTTCTCTCTAAAAAATGAGCCTTCCTTTTTCATTAGAAATTTTCCATGCACATATTGGCTTTCTAAGCCTTTTTTGAAATCCCCAGCCAGAATATCTATTCTTCCAAGTCCCATTTCTTATCTCTTCTAAATTATTGCTGTGCATGAACACGAACGGCGGTAACCCCATTTTCACTAACGTCTACGCTAGTTATGAAATACAGCTTTTCATCAATTGAAACGCTGTCAATTTCACTTTGATTTATTATGGTGTTTGAGTTCTCACCGTTTAAAAGTAAAACTTCTGCTCGGTTAAAATATTCGACTTTTGAAATGTTTACTATCGATCCGTCATGCTTGTTTAGGGTAACGTTAACCTTTTTAGTTGGTGTGACTGCCATGCTTCATCCATTTTTATCGAGATTCGTTAAAAGTTATTGTTAGCTGAGCAGTTAGCTCTTAGGTAACAACTTGGATTGATAGTATAGAGCGCCAATATGACCGTCAATACCACATGACAACTTGGATTTGGTGCTAGATCGAACTGGTTTGAAATACCACGTCTTTAGGGCATCGTTATTTATGGCATGCGCGACACTTCGTGACCAGGTTTCGAAGTTTCACCAACTTCATTCAGCACATGCGTAATTTCCCCCGTACCGCCCAGTGACACGCTGGTGACGTGGCTAAAACGAATATTCTCGCCTGCGGGTGCTTCAATCGCGCTATTGAGTTTGACTTCAGGGTTTTCGTTAAAGAAGCAATAAACTCCCATGCCTATGGCGGTGTGGCGGGTGACATGATCGCCCACTTTATAAGAAGCAAATCCATTAACCCTTCCATTCATCCAACTTGGCTGGTTAGGTACGTCATAAGGCGCTTCGCTTTGGTAAAAGTAGACCGCGCCATTCTCACCATTCCAGACGGTTTGGTAGTTGTGAAAGTGTTCGACAAAGAGGCCGTACATGGTGACGTCATCCCCATTGACGACGATGCCGTGTTTGGTTTTATTGGTTGCCCAGCCAATGCCGTTGCCGTGGTCGCCGCGCCATACCCACAGGTTGTCACCAATCACATGGTTGCTGTTAACGATGACGCTATGCATGGCATTGCCAACCGCGGCACCGCCCACCCTGAAAAACACGTCATGCAGGGTAGTAGGGTTTTCCGCATGGCTGATGACACTTTTGCTGTCGCCGACTTGCAGCAATACGTCAACGTTTTTTTCACCGGCATCGAATAGTACGCCGCCCAGTTTGACGCCGTCGATATCGGCGATGGTCATGGCAGCCTTGCCCGCGACTGGTTGCAAGGTTGCGATACCCAGGCCCAGAATCACGGTATTAGGCAGGCCGACGTGCAAGGGTTGGTCCAATTTGTAGATGCCGGGTGTTAATAGCAGGTGCTTGCCCTTATTGAGGGCGGCATTGAGCGTGTATGCGGTATCTGTGGCGGCTTTGGCAATATAAAACTGCGACAAAGGTAACGTTTCACCTTGTGGGTGATTGTCTTGCCAGGAGATGCCTTGTGTATTGATGCGCAGTGCGGGTACAAACACCTGATAAGCGCCCGTATTGTCTATGGTTAAAAACGGCTTTTCACGCACCACTGGCGTTTGCTCGACCACGGTATAAGGCGGGTTGGGCCAGTGTTGGGCATCTGGCGGGTTTTTCACGCCGACAAACACCATGTTCCAGTTGGCATTGGTCCAACTGCCCAGGTTTACGTTTCTGCTTAGCCATTGCTGCTGGGTGCCTGAGTTAATTTGCTGATCAATGAGGCTGTCGGCAATAAAGCCGCCGCTGGACCAGCCGCCGTTGTCATCCAGCAGCATATTGCCGCGCACATGAATACGGCGCAGTGGCGCGGCTTGCGATACCGCCCATTGCATGGTGCCGTTATCGGGGGTCACTGACAGGTTTTCTACGCTACGCCAAAAATTTTGCGTGGCGTCACCGTCATGCCAGGCGGCATTTACCTGTATGCCACCTTGCAGAATGACATCGTCAGGAAACTGCCCTAAGCCCAGCAATTGCGTATAAAAGCCAAGGTTGACTTTGTTATGGTAAACGCCCGGTTTAAAAAGTACAGCATAGCGCTCAGGGCCAAACTGGTTGCTTTCTTGTTGCTTAAATAGGGTGTCCAGTTTGCTCTGAATCGCATCTGCCGCCATTGCTGGATCCAGGATGATGACGTTTTCACCAAAGTCGGGCGTGACTGGCGGTGTTTTTTGTGCTTCAGTAGTTGCCTGGCAGCCCAGTAACAGCAAGGCTGAAAAGCCAGCGCTAAGGGTTTTAAGGGTTGAGGTGTTTGGCAAAAACGAACGCATAAACAAGTAGCTTTCAATCGAAGTCATTTCATACATGACCGCAACATGGCGGATGAAATTCAACTTTTTTCATTTTCTATACATTGCCAGGAGCGTGTGGCAATACGATGATGCGGCATGACTTACCCAAGGTTGAGGGTGCTCAAAGTGTCGCGGCGAACGCGTGCGAGCAAGGCTGCGTCATCAATCAAAGACTCGCCAAATGACGGAATCAGTGCTTTGAGCGTATCTTGCCAGTCTTTGCTTTGCATGCGGCTGGCAAAGCAGCGTTGTAGTACATCGAGCATGGCTTTCACGCTCACCGACGCCCCAGGTGAGGCGCCCAGTAGCGCGGCTAAACTGCCATCGCTGCTGGCGACAATTTCAGTACCAAACTCCAGCTTGCCCCAATGTTGATGGCAGCGCTTGATAATTTGTACGCGCTGCCCGGCATGTGCCAGTTGCCAGTCGTCATTGTGGGCATCTGGCAAAAACACGCGTAAGGACTCCATGCGTTGCTCATGGCTTTGAAAAACTTCTTTAATCAGGTACTTGGTGAGGTCCAGGTTATGACGACCCGCGCCCAGCAAGCTCTTGAGGTTTTTAAATTTAACTGACTTGGCCAGGTCAAATCGCGAGCCTTGTTTGAGAAAGCGCGTGGTGAATCCTGCGTAAGGGCCAAACAGCAATGCCGGCTGGCCTTGTATCATGCGTGTGTCCAGGTGCGGCACTGACATGGGTGGTGCGCCGACGGCGGCCTGGCTATACACTTTCGCCTGGTGGCGCTTAATCAGTGTTTCGTTATTGCAGATCAGCCATTGGCCGCTGACCGGAAAGCCGCCATAACCATGTGCCTCGGGGATGCCGGATTGCTGCAATAACGGTAGCGCACCGCCACCAGCCCCTAAAAATACAAATGGTGACTGGTAGTTTTGTGTGTGCCCCGTTGGCAAGTGTTGAATATGCACTTGCCAGCTGCTGTGTTCGCGATGCTGTTGCTGCTTGAGTTTGGTCACCCGTGATTGTGTGAGCAGGGTGAAATTGGGGCGGGTTTTCAGGTAAGCCACCAACTGACGGGTCAGGGCGCCAAAATTGACATCCGAGCCGTGCGCAACGCGGGTGGCTGACATATTTGCGTCCGGCTGACGTCCGGTCATCATCAGTGGCACCCAGTCACCCAGTGTGCTGGCTTGGTCACTCCATTGCATCTCGGCAAATAAGGGGTGGGCTTGTAAAGACTCAAAACGCTTGCGCAAAAATGCAGCATTTTCTGCGCCCCACACTGCACTCAGGTGCGGCACGCGCTGAATAAAATCGGCGGCATTTAACACGCCTTCTTTTGCCAGGCTGGACCAGCATTGCAGCGAGACTTCAAACGCGGCATTAATCTCAAGTGCCCGCCGTATCTGAATATCGCCATGTTTGTCTTTAGGCGTGTAGTTGAGCTCACAATAACCTGCGTGGCCGGTGCCCGCGTTGTTCAATGCATCTGAACTTTCAAGGGCAACATCATCGAGTTGTTCTACCATGCAAATATGCAGCGTTGGGTCGAGCCGATGTAGCAGAACTGCCAGCGTGGCGCTCATAATGCCGCCGCCAACCAGCAATACATCGAGATCAGTTGTTGCCATGGTATGTGATTCCCCTGTGTTGAGGCGCCTGGATGTCAAACGCACAATCATAATGCCGCCGCGCATTATAATATAAATCGAAAAACACGCTGCATTAGCCACACTTTATAGGTGGTAAAGCCGTAGGTGTAGTGCTTGCACAAACTTGTCAACAAAAGGCTTTTGCGGTAATCTCTAGCATTCGCCAGAATTGGTTTAAAACTAGAAAAAAACGAATCCTGACTTGAGGTTAGAGCAAACAGTTCGCAAGTGCAATTGTGTGGCGCGCGACAAGTTTGCCAAGGCTTTGCAAGCGGTCAGGTTTATCTGTGCAATACATGATTGGGGTGCGTATGAAAAATCCGCTGGAATCTGTCGCTGGGTCCATCATCTCAGGGTTGCTATTAACCCTGGCTCTGGTTTTTTTCCTGAAAAATTTTATTGTGGCAGGGAGCTAATCCATGGAGCTGATGCCCGCACTCGCACGCTGGATCCATTTTTTGGCCGGGATTACCTGGGTAGGTTTGCTTTACTACTTTAACCTGGTGCAAATGGCAGGCCTGAAAGCCGCAGCAGCAGACGGTACTGCTGCCGGCATTAACAAGCATATTGCCCCACGCGCATTGCTCTGGTTTCGCTGGTCGGCTGTGGTGACCTGGCTCGCAGGCGCTGCTTTGCTCGGGCCACATTTTACCGATGCTTTTGCATTGCGTAATGGATTTGAGCTGATTGGCGTGGGTGCCTGGTTAGGCACTATTATGCTGTTTAATGTTTGGGCGTTAATTTGGCCCAACCAGAAAAAGATTCTTGGTTTTGTGCCCGCGGATGATGCGGCTAAAAATAAAGCACGACGTATTGCCATGCTGGCATCGCGTACTAATTTGATGCTCTCCTTACCCATGTTATTTTTCATGGCTAATGGATTGAGTCATCGTGCAGTATTAGGTTTTTAACGGGTTTAAGGCGTTTACGGCGGCTTAAGCCGCCGTTTTTGTTTTTTGAAAAAGGGTTTGAAATGCATTCGGAACACTTAATGAACACCTATGGCAGGCAGCCTGTGACTTTTGTCAAAGGCGAGGGCGTCTGGTTAACAGACACTGCCGGTGATCGCTATCTGGATGCGCTGTCAGGCGTAGCAGTCAACGGCTTGGGTCACGCCCATCCAAAATTTGTGGCTGCGCTCAATGCGCAAATTGCCCGGCTGATCCATGTTTCTAATATTTATCAGATTGCCGAGCAGTCTGCCTTGGCCGATAAACTGGCTGAGCTCTCCGGCATGGATCGTGTGTTCTTCTGTAACTCTGGTTGTGAAGCCAATGAGGCTGCCATTAAACTGGCGCGTCTGTATGGCCACAACAAGGGCATAGACCATCCTGAAATCATTGTCATGGATCAAAGCTTTCATGGCCGCACCATGGCAACCTTGTCTGCCACCGGCAACCGCAAGGTGCAAGCTGGTTTTGAGCCTTTGGTCAGTGGGTTCTTGCGCGTGCCATTTGATAATATTGACGCGGTTAAAACCATTGCTTCACACAAAAATAACGTGGTTGCGATATTGGTTGAGCCCGTGCAGGGCGAGGGTGGCGTGCATATTCCGGCTAGCCTCAAGGCTTACTTGCAAGGCTTGCGTGAGATTTGTGATGCCAACGGCTGGTTGCTGATGCTCGATGAAGTACAGTCTGGCATCGCCAGAACCGGCACCTGGTTTGCTTTTCAGCATACCGGTATCGTGCCAGACGTGATGACCTTAGCCAAGGGCTTGGGCTCAGGTGTGCCGATTGGCGCTTGTGTTGCACGTGGCGTTGCCGCTGAAACTTTCACCCCGGGCAAACATGGCTCTACGTTTGGCGGTAACCCGTTAGCAACCGCTGCGGGTTTAGCCACGCTGGATATCATTACCGAAGAAAAACTGCGTGAAAACGCAGAAGAGGTGGGTGATTATATTCGTGAGCAATTTACTGCTGCGCTCAAAGGTGAGGCGGGGGTTATCAATATACGCAATGCTGGCATGATGATTGGTATTGAGTTAGATAAGCCCTGTGCAGATCTGGTCAAGCAGGCACTGGCAGCCAAGTTGCTGATTAATGTGACTTCAGAAAAAGTAATTCGTTTGTTGCCATCGCTGGTGATGAGCAAACAAGAGGCGGATGAGCTGGTGAGCAGACTGGCGCCGCTGATATTGAATTTTTTAAAGGCAAGCGCTTGATTTAACAAGTGCCCAACACACTATGAGTATTAAACATTTTTTGCAGTTTAACGACCTGACCCGTGACGAGATTGAGCATATCTTTGCCCGCGCCAAATGGATTAAATCGCAATTTAAAAACTACAAACAATACTGGCCGCTGGTAGACCGTACCCTGGTCATGATTTTTGAAAAAGCCAGTACGCGCACGCGCTTGTCATTTGAAGCGGGCATGCAGCAATTGGGTGGCTCTGCCATTTACCTGAACACGCGCGACTCGCAACTGGGTCGCGGTGAGCCGGTAGAAGATGCAGCACAAGTGATTTCGCGCATGAGCGACATTGTCATGATTCGCACTTTTGAGCAAAGCATCATCGAGCGCTTTGCGCAAAACTCACGCGTGCCGGTGGTCAATGGCCTGACCAATGAATACCATCCGTGCCAGATACTGGCCGATATTTTTACCTTTATTGAGCACCGCGGGTCGATTCAGGGCAAAACCGTGGCCTGGATTGGCGACAGCAATAACGTGTGCAACACCTGGTTGCAAGCGGCAGAAGTGCTCGACTTTAACGTACATGTGTCTACGCCGCCTGGCTACGAAGTAGAGCCTGAGCGCGCCAATTTGTATGGCACTTCGCACTTCGAGTCGTTTGCCGACCCGATGGAAGCCGCACGTGGCGCAGATTTGGTGACCACTGATGTGTGGACCTCAATGGGCTTTGAAGCCGAAAACGAAGAGCGCCGCAAAGACTTTGCCGACTGGCAAGTCGATGCTGACATGATGAAAGTGGCCAAAGCCGATGCCGTGTTTATGCATTGCCTGCCTGCGCACCGTGGTGAAGAAGTCTCTGCCGAGGTGATTGATGGCGCGCAAAGCGTGGTGTGGGACGAAGCAGAAAACAGATTGCATACGCAAAAAGCATTGATGGAATATTTGTTGTTAGGAAAAGTGGCTTGATTTCACAAGCCAGATGAATTCAGTTTGGGATAATTTAGATGAGCGATATTAAAAAAGCGGTATTGGCCTATTCCGGCGGCCTGGATACCTCGGTGATTTTGAAGTGGTTACAAGATACCTATCAATGTGAAGTGGTGACGTTTACTGCTGACCTGGGCCAAGGTGAAGAGCTGGAGCCTGCGCGTGAAAAAGCCAAAAAATTTGGCGTCAGCGAGATTTACATTGATGACTTGCGTGAAGAGTTTGTGCGCGACTTTGTGTTTCCAATGTTCCGCGCCAATACGGTGTATGAAGGTGAGTATCTGCTCGGCACCTCCATTGCGCGTCCGCTGATCGCTAAGCGCCTGATTGAAATCGCCAAGCAAACCAATGCCGATGCCATTTCACATGGTGCGACCGGCAAAGGTAACGACCAGGTGCGTTTTGAGCTGGGTGCTTATGCGCTCAACCCGAATATTCAAATCATCGCCCCATGGCGTGAATGGGATCTGTTGTCGCGTGAAAAACTGCTGGCTTATGCCGAAAAACACAGTATCCCGGTTGAAATGAAGCACAAGCAAGGCGGCAGCCCATATTCTATGGATGCCAACCTGTTGCACATTTCTTACGAAGGCCGTCACCTGGAAGACCCATCAGCCGAGGCTGAAGAAGACATGTGGCGCTGGACCGTGTCACCGGAAAAGGCGCCGGATGCGGCTGAGTATCTGGACATTGAGTTCAAAAATGGTGACATTGTTGCCTTGAATGGTAAAGCCATGAAAGCGCACGAGATTCTGGCTGAGTTAAACCGCATCGGTGGCAAACATGGCGTTGGTCGCTTAGACTTGGTAGAAAACCGCTATGTGGGCATGAAGTCACGTGGTTGCTACGAAACGCCTGGCGGTACGATTATTCTTAAAGCACACCGTGCGATTGAAAGCATCACGCTGGACCGCGAAGTGGCGCATCTGAAAGATGACCTGATGCCACGTTACGCCAGCCTGATCTACAACGGTTACTGGTGGAGCCCTGAGCGTGTGGCGCTGCAAACGCTGATCGACCATACGCAGGCGACGGTGAATGGCTGGGTGCGTGTGAAGCTCTACAAAGGTAATGTGATTGTGGTCGGCCGTGATAGCAAAACAGACTCATTGTTTGACTCGACCATTGCAACGTTTGAAGACGACAAAGGTGCTTACGATCAAAAAGACGCGGGCGGCTTTATCAAACTCAATGCTTTACGTATGCGCATTGCCGCGAACCTGCACAGCCGTAAAAAATAACTTTTATGGCTAATCGACGCGTCATTGCCTATGACTCCACCCTGCGTGATGGCGCGCAGGCACAAGGCGTGTCTTTTTCAGTTGAAGATAAACTCAAGGTCGTACAACGCCTGGATGCGTTAGGCATAGGCTACATAGAAGCCGGCAATCCTGGTTCCAACCCTAAAGATCTTGAGTTTTTCGCCCGCGTTGGTGAGTTGCAATTACAGCATGCCAAGATTATTGCTTTTGGCAGCACGCGCCGAATTGGTATTTCGGCGGCAGAAGATAAAAACTTGCAGTCACTGCTGTCTGCTAATACGCAGGCAGTCGCGATTTTTGGCAAAAGCTGGGATTACCAGGTCACAGATATTCTGCGCACAACCTTGCCGGAAAACCTGGCCATGATAGGCGACACCATCGCTTATTTAAAAGCGCAGGGCAAAGAAGTGGTGTTTGATGCCGAGCATTTTTACGATGGCTATAAAGCCAACGCTGATTACGCCATGCAAACCTTGCAAGTCGCGGTGGAAGCTGGCGCGGATGTGCTGGCTTTATGTGATACCAATGGCGGCACGTTCCCGAATGAAGTGTTTGCAATCACCCAAACAGTGGTTAAACAGTTTCCAGCAGTGCAGGTTGGTATTCATTGCCATAATGACTGCGAGATGGCTGTGGCTAACTCGGTTGCCGCCGTACAGGCTGGCGCGAGTCAGGTGCAAGGCACGATTAATGGCATTGGTGAGCGCTGTGGCAATGCTAACCTAGTTTCTATTATCCCCAATGTGCAGTTAAAGCTTGGGTTCGAATGTATTTCGGATGCGCAGCTGGCAGAGTTGACGGCAGCGGCACGCTTTGTCAGTGAAGTGGCTAATGTGACTTTTAATGACAAGGCGCCGTATGTGGGACAAGATGCATTTGCCCACAAAGGCGGTATGCACATTGATGCAGTGAATAAAAACCCTAAATCTTACGAGCATATTAACCCCGGCACAGTGGGTAATGAGCGCCAGATTTTAGTCTCTGAAGTGGCAGGGCGCGGCGCGATTTTACGTAAACTACAGCAAATTGACCCGAGCTTAACCAAAGAGTCTGACGCAGCAGTGAATATACTGGAACAGCTAAAAGCGCTGGAACATGCAGGCTATCAGTTTGAAAATGCTGAAGGCTCGTTTGAATTGCTGATGCAAAAATTGCTAGGTAAATTTGAGCCGTTTTTTAGTTTGAAACATTACAACGTCAATATCGACGAACCTTCTGGCCGTGGTCAAAATTCTACCGCCACCATTCAAATTTGCGTCAATGACCAGGCGTCTAGCGCCACCGTGCAAGGCGATGGCCCGGTCAATGCGCTGGATAAAGCCATGCGGCAGGCGCTGGAGCAGTTTTACCCGGCGATTAAAGACATTAAACTGGTTGACTACAAAGTACGGGTGCTGGATTCAAACCAAGCCACGGCGGCCAAGGTGCGGGTGCTGATTGAGTCTACCGATCAACAAAGCAACTGGACCACGATTGGTGTCTCGTCAGACATTATAGAAGCTTCTTGGCTGGCATTAAAAGATGCGCTGGAATATAAGCTGATTCGTCTTTAACTAGCCTTGGCTAGCATTGATTAAAACGCCACGGTTGACCACATAAACAGCACATTGCCGTTACCCTTGGTGCCTGGCACATAGGTGGCGTTGACGATCACTGTATCGTATCCCACTGCCGCAATCGGTAACAATACAGGCAATGGCTTGTAGTTATAATCGCTTCTGGCCGTGAAGCCGGCCGTCAATCCAACGCCAGCATTCAAGCCATTGGCCTGGCCGACCAGATTTTTAACGTGTCCATAACCCACAATCGGTTCCCAGTCATCGTGGGAGTCTTTAAACGCCATCACATAATAGCCGTCCCAATTGCTATCTGCATCGCGGGTTGACTTGCCTATGCCTAAGCCCCATGGCCGCTCGTTAAATGAATCAATTTTCTCTCTCGAGTACATGCTGCGATTGTGATATGTCACCAGCGGCACATATAAATCTGTTTGATCCGCTTTGTCCCACACATCGACCAGGTGATTTTTTAGTTGCCCATACCAACCTTCTTGTGTCTCTGCACAAGCGTTGAGGCTGGCTGTTGCGATTAATAGTAGTCCGTATATTTTCATATCAATTTTTAAGGGTGTAGGTGTTATGCGCTCTTGGCTGGCTGCAACAGCACCAGTTTTAGCTGTTCCTGCTCAACAGGCCTTAGCGTGACTTGTTGAAAGTGTATCAGCCCATGTGCTGGATGCTGGAATTCTCGCTGGCCGCCTTGTCTTTCCAGCACGTCATGTTGCTTCCAAAATTGTGTAAACTCCGCGCTGGCACTTAATTCACTGACCAATTGCTGCACTTCTGGTTCCTCTAATCGCGAGCGACAATCTGCCCTAAACTCTGCGACCAGTCTGCGCGCGCGCATATCCCAATTGTAAACGAACTGCCTTGCTTGCGGGTTGGTAAAGACAAAACGTAGCAGGTTGGGGCGCTGAGGGTGTGGCCACGCCACATCGAGCAAACCGGTAAACAAGGCGCCGGCTGCTTGATTCCAGGCCAAGATATCCCAGGTGCGGCCCATAATGTAGGCGGGGATCTGGATCTGTGCCAGCATGGTCACCAATGTTTCAGGCGCGGTATCGACCTCGCTTTGATGGGCGTGTGGGTCGCGCCTGTCTGCCATATCAAATAAATAGCTGCGTTCTGATTTACTGAGTTTAAGCGCAGACGCAAGCCTATCCAGTGCTTCGGCGGAGACATTGACCTCGCGTGCCTGTTCTATCCAGGTGTACCAGGTGGCGCTGATGCTGGCCAGTTGCGCCACTTCTTCACGGCGTAAGCCTTGTGTGCGCCGCCGCGAACCTGAAGGAAAGCCGAACTCTTCCGGTGATCCGCGTTGACGCATCGCTTGTAAAAATTCAGCCAGTTCCTGGCGTCTCGTATCCATTTGATTTGCTTATCCTATTAGTCTTAATACTAGTATAAACTGTATTCTTGTAAGGGTATTGAAACTTCGGTATTCTGCGCAAGGTTTATCAATATTTGCGTGGTAAGAAAGGAACAGTCATGGCAAGCAAAACGCTGTACGACAAATTGTGGGAATCGCATGTGGTGCGTGAAGAGGCGGACGGCACCTGTTTGATTTATATCGACCGTCATCTGGTACATGAAGTCACCAGCCCGCAGGCGTTTGAAGGGCTGCGTATTGCAGGCCGTAAACCATGGCGCAACTCCAGCATTGTGGCCAACCCTGACCACAATACGCCGACCAAAGACTGGGACAAAGGCATTGAAGACCCGATCTCACGCCTGCAGGTGGAAACACTGGATAACAACATCAAGGAGTTTGGTGCCCTGGTGTATTTTCCGTTTAAAAACAAAGATCAAGGCATTATTCACGTCATTGGGCCTGAAAATGGCACCACCTTGCCAGGCATGACCGTGGTCTGTGGTGATAGCCACACCTCGACTCATGGCGCCTTTGGTGCTCTGGCACATGGTATCGGCACCTCTGAGGTCGAGCACGTGATGGCGACACAAACACTGGTAGCTAAAAAATCCAAAAGCATGCTGGTGCGTGTAGATGGCCAATTAGGCAAAGGTGTAACGGCAAAAGACGTCGCGCTGGCGATTATCGGCAAAATCGGTACGGCTGGTGGCACAGGTTACGCCATTGAGTTTGGCGGCGAAGTGATTCGTGGCTTGTCGATGGAGGGCCGCATGACGCTGTGTAATATGGCCATTGAAGCAGGCGCGCGCGCTGGCTTGGTCGCCCCCGACGAAAAAACGGCGGCATACCTGGAAGGGCGTTTGCATGCACCTAAAGCGGAGCATTGGGCAACGGCGGTGGCTTACTGGAACACGCTGACATCTGATGCTGATGCCACCTATGACACCGTGGTGAGCTTGAATGGTGCCGAGATTGCACCACAAGTCACTTGGGGCACTTCGCCCGAGCAAGTGCTGCCGATCGGTGCTACCGTGCCTGATCCGGCCACAGAAACAGATGCGACCAAGCGCACCAGTATCGAAAACGCCCTCAAATACATGGGGCTGGCTGCAAATACACCGCTTGATCAGATTCAACTGGACAAGATTTTTATCGGCTCTTGCACTAACTCACGTATTGAAGATTTGCGGGCTGCTGCCGGTGTCGCCAAAGGTAAAAAAGTCGCCAGCAATATCAAACTGGCGATGGTAGTGCCAGGCTCTGGCCAGGTGAAGCGCCAGGCAGAAGCAGAAGGCTTGGACAAGATTTTTATTGAAGCCGGTTTTGAGTGGCGCGAGCCAGGCTGCTCGATGTGTCTGGCGATGAACGCAGACCGATTGAGCCCGGGCGAGCGTTGTGCCTCTACCTCTAACCGTAACTTTGAAGGCCGTCAGGGCCCAGGCGGGCGTACCCACCTGGTCAGCCCGGAAATGGCTGCTGCGGCCGCGATTGCCGGTCACTTTGTGGATGTGCGCAGCGCATAAGAGGAGAACTTTATGAAAGCATTTACTACATTAAGCGGGCTGGCCTGTCCACTCGACCGCGCCAACGTCGATACCGATGCCATTATCCCGAAACAGTTTTTAAAGTCGATCAAGCGCTCTGGCTTTGGCCCTTATCTGTTTGATGAGTGGCGTTATACCAATTACGGTGAGCCAGGCATGGATTGCAGCACACGTCCGCTCAACAAAGACTTTGTGCTTAACCAGCCGCGCTATCAAGGCGCGCAGGTATTGCTGGCACGCGATAACTTTGGCTGTGGCTCTTCGCGCGAACACGCACCGTGGGCAATCGAGGATCAAGGTTTTCGCGTGATTATTGCGCCTAGTTTTGCTGATATTTTCTTTAATAACTGCTACAAAAACGGCATTTTGCCAATTGTCGCCTCTGGCGAGCAGGTCGATAGCCTGTTCAAAGAGTGTCTGGCGAATGAAGGCTACACGTTAAATGTGGACTTAGTGGCTCAAACGGTGACCACGCCGTCTGGTCACTCATTCAGTTTTGAGATTACGCCAACCCGTAAGCACAATCTACTCAATGGCCTGGATGAAATCGGTCTGACTTTGCAGCACGCAGAAGAAATCAAGGCGTTTGAAGAGAAACATAAGGCTGCGCAACCCTGGTTGTTCGCATAAAAACCTTATAAACCTGCTGCGCGATGGATTGGCGTTGTTACGCGGTGCTCGAAATCTTATTGTACTCTATGTACATTGCGGTTTCTGTGCGCCGGGCGCCTAGCCATTCAATCGCTCACGACGGTTTATAAGGGCTTTTATCATGATTAAATATTAAAGTTAGGAAAGATAATGGCATTAAATATCGCTGTATTGCCTGGTGATGGCATCGGCCCCGAAATTATTGCGCAGGCCTTGCGCGTGCTCGAAGTGTTGAAAAAAGAAGGTCTGGACATGACCTTTACTGAAGCGCCACTGGGCGGCCAGGCTTATGACCAGTTTGGTCATCCATATCCTGAATTCACGCAGGAAGTCTGTCGTAAAGCCGATGCTGTATTGTTAGGGGCTGTCGGTGGTCCACAGTATGACAATCTTGATCGCCCGTTGCGCCCAGAGCGTGGTTTGCTGGCCATTCGTAAAGACTTGGGCCTGTTCGCTAACTTGCGTCCAGCCGTATTGTTTCCAGAGTTGGCAAACGCCTCAACTTTGAAACCAGAAGTGGTGGCAGGCCTGGACATCATGATCGTGCGCGAACTAACCGGTGACGTGTATTTTGGCCAGCCACGCGGTATGCGCACTAACGAGCAGGGCGTGCGCGAAGGCTTTAACACCATGATTTACAGCGAGCCAGAAGTACGCCGTATTGCGCATGTGGCGTTTG
Source organism: Methylophilus sp. 5 (assembly GCF_000515275.1). Lineage (NCBI taxonomy): Bacteria > Pseudomonadati > Pseudomonadota > Betaproteobacteria > Nitrosomonadales > Methylophilaceae > Methylophilus > Methylophilus sp. 5. The sequence goes on along the minus strand of NZ_KI911560.1, from coordinate 2,840,042 downwards.
AAATTGCCATGAAACGTGGCAAAAAACTGTGCTCGGTAGACAAAGCCAATGTGCTGGAAACCACCGAGTTCTGGAAAGAGATCGTCATTGATGTGGCCAAAGAATATCCAGAAGTGGAATTGAGCCATATGTACGTCGACAACGCCGCCATGCAGCTGATCCGCAATCCAAAACAATTTGACGTGATGGTGACCGGTAACATCTTCGGTGACATCTTGTCTGATGAAGCCTCTATGCTAACCGGCTCAATTGGTATGTTGGCGTCTGCTTCATTGAACGAAAGCAAAAAAGGCTTGTATGAGCCATCACATGGCTCGGCACCGGATATCGCTGGTAAAAACCTGGCCAACCCGATTGCGACAATTTTGTCTGTTGCCATGATGTTGCGTTACAGCTTTGATAACGAAACTGCCGCGACCCGCATTGAAAACGCGGTGAAAAAAGTATTGGCTGCAGGTTACCGTACTGGCGATATTTACGAAGAGGGCACCAAACGTGTTTCTTGCTCTGAGATGGGTGACCAGATCGTCGCTGCCATGTAACACTCGCTGTGCAGGCGAATGGTACTGCATCCCTCTCGCGCAGTTTTTAAGATATAGTCGTAACTAGTATTTATTAGGAATTTAAAAATGGCACAATTTGATAATGTCAGTGTAAAAAAGAAAGCCAACGTCTATTTTGACGGCAAATGTGTGAGTCACACCGTTCTGTTTCCAAACGGCACACGCTGTACGGTGGGTGTGATTTTCCCTAGCACGTTAACTTTTAATACCGCCTCACCTGAGCTGATGGAAATTAATGACGGCGTGTGCAAGGTGCGTCAGAAAGACGAAGATCACTGGACCACCTATCAAGGCGGTGAGAAGTTTACTGTGCCTGGAAATTCCAGTTTTGATATTGAAGTCGTAGAAACGGTAGACTACGTCTGCCACTTCGAATAATTGTGATTGCTCGGCAGGACCGCGTTGCAAGCGCTTGTTGTACTGAATGTACTGCCTGCGCGCTTACGTCTTGTCCTGCCGTCGCTTTTGAGGTCTAAAATATGCCAAGCTTTGATATTACATCTGAAGTCGATATGGTGAGTTTGAAAAATTCGATTGATGCTTCGATCAAGCAGATTACCAATCGTTATGACTTCAAAAGCACGTCGGCCAAAATTGAGTTTAACGAAAAAGACAAGGTGATCACCTTGTTTGGGGACAATGACTTTCAGCTGGACCAGGTGAAAGACATTCTGTTGCCAGCCATGGAGAAAAAAGAGCCTGAGTCTTCCAAGCGCCTGGAGCACAAAGACGTGCAAAAAGTGTCAGGCAACAAGGTAAAGCAAGAGTTGCATGTGCGTGATGGCATTGATAGTGATCTGGCCAAAAAAATCACCAAGCTGATTAAAGACAGCGGCATGAAAGTGCAGGCCAGCATTCAGGGCGATACGGTGCGCGTGAACGGTGCTAAACGTGATGTACTGCAAGAGGCGATTGCGTTCGTGAAAAAAAGCATTACCGATTTCCCTTTGAAATACGGTAATTTTAGAGATTAGTCATCGGGAGACAAAGCATGACGAAGTGGATGGCAGTGTTGTTGGCAGTGATGGTATTAGCAGGCTGCAACACGATTAACGGGATGGGTAAAGATATTGAGCAGGCCGGTGAAGCTGTTCAGAAATCTTCCAAATAATTTATTGTTAATGCCGGATGCTCCGGCTGAAATATCGAGTCACTATGTTAAAAGTAGGGTTTGTAGGCTGGCGCGGCATGGTTGGATCTGTGCTGATGCAGCGCATGATGCAGGAAAACGATTTTGCCGAGATTGAACCGCAGTTTTTTACCACCTCGCAAACGGGTGGTGCTGCGCCTAAAGTAGGCAAAGACTCCCCTGCGCTCAAAGATGCCAAAAATATTGACGCCTTGCGCCAGATGGATGTGATCGTCACCTGTCAGGGTGGTGATTACACCAGCGAGGTGTTCCCACAATTGCGTGCAACCGGCTGGAACGGGCACTGGATTGATGCGGCCTCAACCTTACGCATGGAGCAAGACTCCGTCATTGTGTTAGACCCGGTCAATATGCATGTCATTAAAGATGCATTGGCCAATGGTGGCAAAAACTGGATTGGCGGCAACTGTACCGTGTCATTGATGTTGATGGCACTCAATGGTTTGTTCAAGGCGGACCTGGTTGAATGGGCGACCTCAATGACGTATCAGGCGGCGTCAGGCGCTGGTGCACAAAATATGCGCGAGCTGATTAACCAGATGGGTGTAATCAATGCTTCAGTGGCTGGGTTGCTGGCAGACCCGGCTTCTGCCATTTTGCAGATCGACAAAACCGTGGCAGATATTATCCGCAGTGAAGCCTTGCCAACCGCTAACTTTGGCGTGCCACTGGCTGGCAGCTTGATTCCATGGATTGATAAAGACCTGGGCAATGGCCAAAGCAAAGAAGAATGGAAGGGTGGCGTAGAGACCAACAAGATTTTAGGTCGTGAAGTCAATCCGATTGTGATTGATGGCTTGTGTGTACGCATCGGCGCCATGCGCTGCCATTCACAGGCGCTCACCATCAAGTTGCGTCAAGATGTGCCTATGGATGAAATTCACCAGATGCTGTCTGAAGCCAATGAGTGGGCCAAGGTGGTGTCGAATCAGCGTGTGGATAGTGTGACTGAGCTTACCCCTGCGGCGATTACAGGCACCTTAACCACTCCGGTGGGTCGTTTGCGCAAGTTGGCGATGGGTGGTGAATACCTGTCAGCCTTTACCGTGGGTGACCAGTTATTGTGGGGCGCAGCAGAGCCATTGCGTCGGATGTTGAGAATTCTGGTTGAAGCTTAAGTAATAGTTTAACTAGCAGCCCGTAAAGCCATGATTTATTAATGAAATCATGGTCTTTTCGGGCTTTTGCTTTTTATATAATCCTGTTTAATGAGGACTATAGCTTCAAATCGGTGTATTTATTGCTCCAAAGCCGCCTGGGCGCGCTTGCGTGGCTGTCTGAATGATGCTATTTTGACAAACGCCATGAATGAATAAGGGTTAATCGGTGAGTAAATTTCAATTAAAAAAAATAGCCTTTGCCTTGAGTTTGAGTACGGCCCTTTCGGTGCATGCCGCCGGTTTGGGGAGCATGATTTCAAGCTCGAAACTGGGTGAGCCGCTCAATGCGGAAATTGAGCTGCTGGCAGTCACGCCTGCAGAGCTCAATAGCATTCAGGCGGCGTTGGCCAGCGAGCAGGTCTATCAGGACCAGATGCTGGAAAAACCTGCTTCTTATCCTTTTATTAAAATTGAAGTCGGCAACAATACTAAAGGTCAGCCCATCCTCAAACTGACCAGCTCACAACCGATTACAGAGGCTTTCCTGGACATGCTGATTCAGGTGGATTGGCCAACTGGCCGCCTGGTCAAAGAGTATACCTTGCTGCTTGACCCGCCTGGTTTTAACTCTAATTATGTGTCTGAATCTGCCGGATTGCCGGTGACCGGCCAGACAGAAGTAGCTGCGCCTAGCAACAATGCCGCAGCGGCTGTTGCACGTGACACCACGCAGAACACTGCGCCAGAAGCCAGAAAGCCAGTGCAGGCCAAGCCAGTGGTAGCAAAGCCTGCCCCTAAGCAAACTGTTGCGGAGGAATCTGCCAACACAGACGATGCATTAACCACCGAGCGTGGAGATACTTTATATGCGATTGCCAGACAAATGAAGCCTGACAATGTCAGCGTAGAGCAAATGCTGGCAGCGCTGTATCAGTCGAATCAGCAAGCGTTTGATGGTAGAAACATGAACCGCTTAAAGGTCGGCAAGATTATTCGCATGCCAGACCAGGCAACGTTGAACAGTGTGAGCCGGCCGCAGGCAAAAAGTTTGATTGCCGAGCATGCGACCAATTGGCAAGCCTATAAAAACTCGCTGGCAAAAGTTGTTAAAGAAACAGCACCCAGCCAAACAGGCGGCAATACGCAGCAGTCTGCAGGCAAAATTGGCGCCGCAGGTGAAAAGCCTGTGCCTCAAGCCAAAGCGGGTAAAGATGTCTTGAAGTTGTCTGCCGGTGACGAAAAGTCGACCACGCAAGCGGACAAAGCTGCTGCTAAAGCCTCTGCGACTGCGGCGCAAGAAGACGCTACCGCCAAGGCTAATGCCATCAAAGAAGAGCAATCTCGTGCCGCTGCGCTGGAAAAACAAGTCGCAGACATGAAAAAGCTGATGGAGATGAAAAATAGCGCCATGGCGCAAGCAGAGAAAAATGCTGCCCAGGCTGCTGCTGACGCTAAAGTAGCGCCAAAAGCAGCCACTGAGGAAAAACCTGCTGAACAAGCCAGCACGCCAGCTGTGACACAACCAGTTGTGCCGTCAGCGCCTGTTGTAGAAGCCAAGCCGGCACCTGTTGCCGAGCCAGTCAAGCCTGAACTGCCTGCCGAAGCGCCTGTAACTGAGGTTGCCGTGCAGCAGCCGTCATTTATGCATGTGTTGCTAGAGCGTTTGAAAAATATCAGCCCGGTGTTGCCATTGGCATTGATTGCATTGCCTGTGCTGCTTTGTGTATGGGCGTTGATCCGTATTCGTCGTAAAAAACAGATTGATAACTTTGAAGACGTGATTGTGACGTCACCCGCGACCGAGATGCAGAACAATACGGTATTTGGTGATACTCAAGCGGCGGCTTCTGGCGATACCTCTTTTCTGACCGACTTCTCTCAAAGTGGTGTTGGCGGCATGATAGATTCGCATGACGTAGACCCGATTGCCGAGGCCGAGGTATACATGGCGTATGGCCGTGATGCACAAGCTGAGGAGATTCTCAAAGACGCGATTCAAAAAGACCCTGAGCGTCAGGAGCTTAAATTAAAATTGCTGGAGATTTATCAAACGACGGGCAATAAAGTCGCGTTTGAGTCACTCGCCAGCGACGTTTATGCCAAAGCGGGCCCTGCTGATGCGACTTGGTCAAAAGTCAGCGTCATGGGTCAGAAGCTGGATCCAGAAAATGCCTTGTATCAAAGCGTGCCATCAGCAGCTGGTGATGCGGCTATTGACGTCGCCACATCAGCTGCAGCGGTCGCGTTGCCCGTGACGGAAGCGCCAAACGAAGAGGATGCTTATCACTTTAACTTTGAAGCACCTGCGTTGGAGTTTGATGGGGCTTCAGAAGCTGTGGCTGCGGCCAGCGCTGAGCCAGAGACGCTCGCTGAGCGCACAGCTAGCGTTGCCGCAGAAGAAGTCAGTATGGCCTTTGTAGCTGATAAGCCAACGGCCTTGAGTGATGTAGATGCGCTGTCAGTTAATATGCCTGCACCTGATGCAAGTGAGACAGCGCTTGAGTTTTTAAACACACAGCCAAGTTCACTCGCGCCGGCAGATGAGCTTGCTCAAGCTGCAGAGACAGTGCGTTTTGAGGTGGAGCCCGGTTTCGAAGTTGAACCTGGTGTTGAGGTTGAACGTGCTGCCGCTGTAGAATCTGCTACTGATGATTTAACTAGTGATGATTTAAAAGATGGTTTAAGCGTTGACACTGATCTGGCGCTAACACCTAAAGCATTGGATTTGCCTTCTCTTAATTTAGAAGATGAAATCCAACGCGCCGACGCTAGCATTAGCACATTGTCAGCCACCACTGGTGAGCAAACGCTGTCTACTGATGATGCTGTATTTGAGTCTTTGCCTGAATTGTCGCTTGAGCTGGGTAGCCCGAGTGGTGACAAGGCTGAACAGGCGGCAGATGATGGTCTGGAGATTGAGGAAATCAGCCTGGGCTCTGCTGAGGCACTCTTGAATGAGTCGCCTGCTGTAGACGTTGCGGGCGATCATGTGGCTTTTCCTGAAATCTCTCTGGATGTTGCAGAAGCTTCTGTAGCAAGCACTGAGTCTATAGCCGATGAGCCGGAAGAGGTGAATACCAAGTTAGACTTGATTCAGGCCTATATCGACATGGAAGATGTGGTGGGGGCCAAAGAGTTAATTGACGAGGTGCTGGCTGAGGGCGGTGAGCGCCAGCAGCAGCGAGCCAGCGAATTGCTTGCAAAAATTGCTTAAAACAAGGCCGGATTCCCGGCCTTGTTCATATTGTCTGGCGCTGATTGATGGCTGAGCCAGATTTGGCGTAATCACAGGCAGCCCTTATACTAGGCGCCATGAAAATTGCGATTGGTATTGAATATCACGGCGCCTATTTTCAGGGGTGGCAAAGTCAGCCTAATGCAGCAGGCGTACAAGATGCCATTGAGCATGCGATTGCACAAGTGGGTGGTGCCAAAGTGCGTTTGCATGCGGCGGGGCGGACCGATGCAGGCGTGCATGCTTTGATGCAAGTGGCACATTTTGAAACCTCTGTGGTCAGACCGTTAAGCGCGTGGGTGCGAGGCACCAACGCGCATTTGCCTGCCTGGGTGCGTATATTGTGGGCAGTCGAGGTTGCAGATGACTTTCATGCCAGGTTTAGTGCCCGTGCGCGTAGCTATCAATATGTGTTGCATAACCATGCGGTAGCACCCGCCAGTCAGCATGGCCGCGTGGGCTGGTATCACAGGCCTTTGGACGTGGCAGTGATGCAGAAGGCGGTGCCAGTGTTGCTTGGTGAGCATGATTTCAGTGCTTTTCGGGCCAGCGAATGCCAGGCCAGCACGCCGATACGAACCATGCATCGTGCGGATATTACGCAACAAGGCCGATACATTATTTTTAGCTTTCAGGCTAACGCGTTTTTGCAGCACCAGATTCGTAATATGGTTGGCGCCTTGGTCTATGTAGGGCAGGGCAAATTAAGTGCCACTGCGTTTGCCGATTTACTGCAGAACAAAGACCGGCGTCTTTCACCGCCTACGTTTATGCCGGATGGCTTGTATTTTACGGGTGTCGCTTATGATGCCAGTTGGCAATTACCTGCTTGCGAAGCACGCTGGGACTAAAGAAAGCACTCAACTCAATGACAAGAACCAGGGTTAAAATTTGTGGCATCACTCGTTTGGAGGATGCGCTGACCGCGATTGCTGCGGGGACTGATGCATTGGGCTTTGTATTTTACGCGCCGAGTCCGCGCGCCGTCAGCGCCGTGCAGGCGCAGGCCATCATGGCCGCGTTGCCGCCCTTTGTGAGTAAAGTAGGCTTGTTTGTGAATGCCTCCGCAGACGAGGTGCGACAAGTGATTGCAAGCACAGGTCTCGACTATTTACAGTTTCATGGGGACGAATCAGCAGACTATTGTGCACAATTTAATCTGCCATATTACAAAGCAATCCGCGTCAAACCAGGGGTAAATTTGGTACAATGCGAGCTTGATTTTGCGTCAGCGTCAGCCTTGCTGCTGGACACTTACTCTGAAAAAGCCGTGGGAGGTACAGGTGAAGCATTTGACTGGTCTTTGATTCCTGCCGGTTTAAGCAAGCCGCTGATTTTGGCAGGCGGTTTAAATGCAGAGAATGTCATGCAAGCCACGCGTCAGGTGCATCCTTATGCACTGGATGTAAGTGGCGGGGTAGAGGCACAAAAAGGGGTGAAATCCCCGCAAAAGATAGCTGCATTCATGCAGCAAGTGGTGCAGTGTGATGCTGCACGTAATGGGCGGATTGAGTAAAGAAAACGAGAGACGGAGTAACGCATGCAAGTCTATGACATGCCAGATGAGCACGGTCATTTTGGCCCTTTTGGTGGCGTTTTTGTCGCAGAAACCCTGGTGGAAGCCCTGGAAGAACTGCGGTTGATGTATGAGAAGTACCGTCACGACCCCGAGTTTTTGGCCGAATATGCTTATGATCTTAAGCATTTTGTTGGTCGCCCGAGTCCGATTTATCACGCAAAGCGATTGTCCGACAAGGTTGGCGGCGCACAGATTTATCTTAAGCGCGAAGATTTAAACCACACTGGCGCGCACAAAATCAACAACACCATTGGCCAGGCATTGTTGGCCAAGCGCATGGGTAAGCCGCGTGTGATTGCAGAGACCGGCGCTGGCCAGCATGGTGTGGCAACCGCAACCATTGCGGCCCGTTTAGGCCTTGAGTGCGTGGTGTACATGGGGGCAGAGGACGTAAAACGTCAGGCACCCAATGTGTTCCGTATGAAGTTGCTGGGCGCCACCGTCGTGCCCGTCGAAAGCGGCTCAAAAACCCTTAAAGACGCCTTGAATGAGGCCATGCGTGACTGGGTCACCAATATCTCTAATACTTTTTACATTATCGGCACCGTGGCCGGGCCGCATCCTTACCCGATGATGGTGCGTGACTTTCAGGCCGTGATTGGCATTGAAGCCAAAGAGCAGATGCAGGAAATGGTTGGCCGCCAACCGGATGCTATCGTCGCCTGTGTCGGCGGTGGTTCTAATGCCATGGGGATTTTTTATCCCTATATTGATGTAGAAGGCGTGCGCCTGATTGGCGTAGAAGCAGGTGGCCATGGTTTGAGTACTGGCCAGCACGCGGCGCCATTAACCACAAACAGTCCGATAGGCGTGTTGCACGGTAACCGTACCTATCTGATGCAGGATGAAGATGGCAACATCATTGAAACACACTCCATTTCTGCTGGCCTGGATTATCCCGGTGTTGGCCCTGAGCATGCCTGGTTAAAAGATATCAAACGCGCTGAATACGTCGCGATCACCGATGAAGAGGCGATGACCGCTTTTCATAATTTGTGTCGCACCGAGGGGATTATCCCGGCGATGGAATCCAGCCATGCCTTGGCACACGCAGAAAAACTGGCAAAAACCATGTCCCCAGACCAGATCGTGCTGGTGAACCTGTCAGGTCGTGGTGACAAAGACATTAATACCGTGGCGCGTTTAGCTAATATTACCCTGTGACCTTTGGCCGTTTTGCGCTAATGCAGTGAATCATTTAGCGCAAACATGCATTACAAATCCACGGTCTTTATTTGAATTAATTAAAAAAGCATTCTTATGTCCCGCATTCAATCTGTATTTGCCAGCCTCAAGGCACAAGGTAAAAAGGCACTGATTCCCTACATTACAGCGGGTGATCCACACCCTGATCAAACCGTGCCCTTGTTGCATGCATTAGTCGCTGCTGGCGCCGATATGATTGAGCTTGGGGTGCCTTTTTCTGACCCGATGGCAGATGGCCCGGTGATTCAGCGCGCCAGTGAGCGCGCACTGGTACACAAAATGGGCCTGCGTAAAGTGCTGGCCATGGTCAAAGAGTTTCGCGCAAGCAATCAAATAACGCCTATCGTACTCATGGGCTATGCTAATCCGATTGAGGCCATGGGTAGCGAGCAGTTCGTGGCTCTGGCTAAAGAATCAGGGGTTGATGGTGTACTCACGGTGGATTATCCGCCTGAAGAGTGCGAAGTATTTAATCAACAGCTGGCTGGTGCAGATATTGATAGCATTTTTCTGTTATCGCCGACAACTGAGCCATCACGCACTGAACTCATCGTAAAACAGGCCACCGGCTTTTTGTACTATGTCTCGCTAAAAGGCGTGACTGGCGCAGCCAACCTGGATATTGTTGAAGTGAAAAAGCGCGTGGCAGAGATACGCAAACAGACCAGCATGCCGATTGGTGTTGGCTTTGGCGTGAAAGATGCGGCCACGGCGCGTGAAGTGGCCACCATTGCCGATGCGGTTGTCGTGGGCAGTCGTATGGTGCTGGCGATTGAAAACTCTGACGCCGGTAACTTGATCGCCAATGTGCAGGCATTAACCAAAGAATTACGTACTGCGATTGACTCTGTATAGGCCATTCATTGATGTCTTCAGAATATCGCAATATCAAAGCAGGAGAAACTATGAGCTGGTTAGACAAGATTCCACAAAAAATTAAACGTGCCGTTGGTTCTGTACAAAAACGTAATGTGCCTGAGGGCCTATGGCATAAATGTGATGCCTGCCAAACAGTGCTTTATCGTACAGATCTGGATGCCAACCTGGAGGTTTGCCCGCAGTGTGGACATCACCACCGCCTGGGTGCCCGTGGCCGCCTGGATGTATTGCTGGATGCGGAAGGCCGCATTGAAATTGGCGCCGACGTAACCCCTGTCGATGCGCTCAAGTTTAAAGATAGCAAAACTTACGCCGAGCGCATGAAGACGGCGCAGCGTGACGTCAAAGAAAAAGATGCACTGATTGTGATGCGAGGCACGATAGAAACCGTGCCTGTGGTCGCAGCCGTGTTTGAGTTTAAGTTTATGGGTGGCTCTATGGGCTCTGTGGTTGGCGAGCGCTTTGTGCGTGGTGTACAAGCTGCCATCGAGAACAAATCTGCGTTCATTTGTATTTCTGCCAGTGGCGGTGCGCGTATGCAAGAAGGCTTGTTGTCATTGATGCAAATGGCTAAAACCAGCGCTGCATTGACCAAGTTGTCTGAAGCTGGCTTGCCATATATCTCGGTATTAACCGACCCGACCATGGGTGGGGTTTCAGCCAGTTTTGCCATGCTGGGTGACGTGATTATCGCGGAGCCCAATGCGCTTATCGGCTTTGCTGGCCCGCGTGTGATTGAGCAGACCGTGCGCGAAACGTTGCCAGAAGGCTTCCAGCGTGCAGAGTTTCTGTTGACGCACGGCGCCATTGATATGATTGTCGACCGTCGTGAAATGCGCGCCAAAATGAGCCAGCTATTGGCCAGTTTTTTGAATATTAACAAAGCTGCCTGATGCCACCTGTGATATCCGAGCTGCCGCAAACAGTTGAAGATTGGCTCGGCTATATTGAATCCTTGCACCCCAAATCCATAGAAATGGGCTTGGGTCGTGTACAAACGGTGGCAGCACGCTTGCAGTTGCAGTTTCCGTTTATCGTGATTACTGTCGGCGGCACCAACGGTAAAGGCTCAAGCTGTGCCATGCTGGAGCGTATTTACCATGCGGCAGGTTACCAGGTTGGCTGCTATACCTCACCACATCTTGTGCATTATCAGGAGCGCGTGCGCTTTAATGCACAGGTGATTGCCGATGCGTTGCTATGTCAGGCTTTTGCTGCCGTGGAGCAGGCGCGCGGTGACATCACACTCACTTATTTTGAAATGGGCACGCTGGCCGCCCTGTGGGCATTTGAGCAACAACCGCTAGACGTCGTGATTCTCGAGGTCGGGTTGGGCGGGCGCCTCGATGCTGTCAATATTGTTGATGCTGATTGTGCGATCGTGACCAATGTTGACCTTGATCACATGGAGTTTTTAGGTGACACGCGTGAATTGATTGGCCATGAAAAAGCAGGCATTTATCGTCAGCCGCAAATTGCGATTTGTGGTGATATCGCACCACCAGCATCATTGTTGGCGTATGCAGAGACACTTGGCGTCAAGCTGAATCGTTTTGGTGTGGATTACCAGATTGATATGACAGACACGCAACACGCGCACTACCGTGATGCGCAAGGCGAGCTGGATGTTGGTACCTTGCGTTTGTTTGGCCATTACCAATGGAACAATGCCGCTAATGTCATCTTTGCCGTGCGAGCATTACAAGCCACATTGCCGGTGGCTGAGGTGCAAATGTTGCAGGCATTGACGGCGACTGAAGTCACCGGGCGTTTTCAATACTGGCAACAGGCACCAGATGTGATTCTGGATGTCGCGCATAACCCGCATGCAGCGCGTGCATTGCGCGATAATTTGCAACGCCTGGCAGCGGATGGTAGTCAGGTAATTGCCGTGTTTTCCATGCTGTCTGACAAAGACATCGCCAGTGTGGTTGATATCCTGCATGCAGTGATTGATACATGGCATATTGCGCCTATACAGCATCCACGCGCAGCCAGCATGGATTACTTGCACGCGAGTTTAAGCCAAAAAGTGCCGCTGGCACATATTCATCGACATACAGATTTGCCAACAGCATTGCAGACTGCTTATAAAAAAGCAGCAAAAAATGATAAAATTATCGTGTTCGGCTCATTCTTTACCGTGGCTGCAATACTGGAATTAACGCCTGATCAATGGGGCGCATAAGTGCGGCCTGTGACCTACATGGACCTGAGTTAGAACTTCAAACAAGATGGCGAGAGATGCTTTGACAGACAACGAACTGTTGCTCAAAAAAACTGCCCGCAGGCGGTTGGTAGGGGCAATCACCCTGGTGGTTTTGATGCTGATTGTGCTGCCTTTTGTGCTTAAGGACAGGGTGATTGAGTCTAGCCATGACAACGTAGAAATTACGGTGGTGAATCGCCAAGCCAATCGCGAGCCTATTCTAGAATTGCCGGACGACGAAGTGGTGCTGGATAACGAAGCGGCTACCACTGCTAATGCGTCTGAAACGGCCACCCAAGACGTCGCTGAAGCGCGTATTGAAGAGGCCCCTGCCCCGGTTGCGCCACAGAAAACAACGAAACCTGAGCCGGCCAAACCGGCAGTGACGCCAGAGCCAGCCCCGGTGGTAGTGAAGCCTGCACCAGCCATTGAAACCCAAAGTTGAACCCAAAGTTGAACCCAAAGTTGAACCCAAAGTTGAACCCAAAGTTGAACCCAAAGTTGAACCCAAAGTTGCGGCGGTTAAACCCGCACCTAAAGAAGCGCCTGTTGCGTCCGATAAAAAAACAGGGCAGTTTTTTGTACAGTTTGGTGTATTTTCAGACCCTAAAAACCTGGAAAACCTGCAAGGTAAGCTGAAGCAGGCGGGGTTTGAGGCTGCCACTGAAAAAGTCGATGCCGCCGGGCAGAAGTTACGCTTGCGTACGCGTACTTATGCCACGCGCAACGATGCCGCCGCCGCCTTGAAAAAGCTGGAAGCGGCCGGATTTAGCGGTATTGTGGCTAGCAAGTCCTGACATCCGCCATGACCGCTTTTGATTATCTGGTACTGGGCATCATTGGTTTCTCCATTTTAGTGGGTCTGATGCGTGGTGCCATCCGCGAGCTATTTTCTGTGTTGGGCTGGATATTGGCTTTTTATCTGGCTAACCGTTTTAATGGTGAAGTGATGGCCTACATGCCTGAGCAGATTCCTGGCGAAGCAGTCAAAGCCATGGCGGCATTTTTGGTGGTATTTTTACTGGTGCTGTTTCTATGCGCTTTGTTGGCGCTGCTGCTTACCACGCTGATCAAGGCGATTGGTTTAGGCGGATTTAACAGAATACTCGGTGGCGTAGCAGGTGTGGTAAAAGGTGTGTTAGTCGTGTGTATTCTGGTGATGCTGGCCGCCATGACTGATTTACCAAAAGACCCGCGCTGGGCAAATGCTACATTCAGTGCGCCAGTGGAGGCGCTGGTCTTGAAATTGCTACCGTTGATGCCATCTAGTATTGCTAGGCATGTACATTTGGATCATCAGCGGGTAGATGAGTCTGCTATTTAATTTGTAATCAAGTGTTTGATAGGATGTCGCTATGTGTGGAATTATCGGTATTGTAGGCAAAAACCCGGTGAGTCAGTTGTTGTATGACGGTTTGCTGGTATTACAGCACCGTGGTCAGGATGCCGCTGGTATCGTCACTTGTGATGGCAATACTTTCCACATGCATAAAAATAATGGCCTGGTGAAAGATGTGTTTCACACACGCCACATGCGTAACCTGGTCGGCAATGTTGGCATTGCCCATGTGCGTTATCCAACAGCAGGCTCTTCAAGCGCCGCTGAAGCGCAGCCGTTTTATGTGAACTCACCATTTGGCATTGTGTTAGGCCATAACGGCAACCTGACTAACTCAGAGCAACTCAAGTCTGAAATGTTCAGGCAAGACCTGCGCCACATTAACACCAACTCTGACTCTGAAGTATTGTTGAATGTGCTGGCACATGAGATTGAAAGTACCTCAAAAAATGCATTGCTCAACAGCGACATGGTATTTGATGCGGTTGCCGCCGTACATAGACGCTGCAAGGGTGCTTATGCGGTAGTCGCGATGATCGCTAACTTTGGCCTGCTGGCGTTTCGTGACCCCAATGGCATTCGCCCATTGGTTATTGGCAAACAAGTCACCGACAAAGGCACAGAGCATATTGTTGCCTCTGAAAGTGTGGCGCTGGATGTGCTGGGTTTTACCATGGTGCGCGATGTTGAACCTGGTGAAGCGGTGTTTATTGATATGGACGGCAACCTGTTTAGCCGTCAATGTGCAGCCAACCCAAAACTGACCTCCTGCATTTTTGAGTATGTTTACCTCGCTCGCCCAGACTCTGTGATCGACGGCGTCTCTGTGTACCAGACTCGCCTGGATATGGGCACTTTGCTGGCTGAAAAAATCAAACGTGAGTGGGCCGATAAAAAAATTGATGTCGTGATCCCGATTCCTGATACCAGCCGCCCCAGTGCTTTGCAGCTCGGCATTGCGTTGGGCCTCGATTACCGTGAAGGCTTTATCAAAAACCGCTATATTGGCCGCACGTTTATTATGCCGGGTCAGGCCTTGCGTAAAAAATCAGTGCGCCAAAAACTCAACCCGATCGGTATTGAGTTTAAAGGCAAAAATGTGTTGCTGGTGGATGACTCCATTGTGCGTGGAACCACTTCGCAACAGATCGTGCAGATGGCACGTGATGCCGGTGCCAACAAAGTTTACTTCGCTTCTGCAGCGCCTCCAGTGCGTTATCCAAACGTGTATGGCATTGATATGCCTAGCCGTCATGAGCTGTTGGCGACTAACCGTACCGATGAAGAAATTTGTGCCGAAATCGGTGCCGATGCGCTGATTTATCAAGACCTGGATGCATTGCGCGAAAGCATCGCCAAGTCAAATCCACATATGACAGAATTTGACTGTAGTTGTTTTGACGGCAAATATGTCACCGGTGATATTGATGCGGCCTACTTAAACCGCATTGAGTCTGCGCGTAGTGACATGAATAAAAAGCAGCTGCCGCCCAACTCGGCAACTCAGCTTGACTTAAACCTGTTGTCTACAGACTTGGTGGGTGCCGAGTAAAGGTTGACAGCCGCCAGTAAAAGGCGTTTAATCAAATTGCGCTGATTTGAGTGGCGAACTTTAAACGAAGCCAAACTCAGCTTGCGGGCGCATTATAAATACTGCTAAAGCGAGAGCCCAAAGACCCGTTTTAGCGCAATGCTGAAACGGGTTTTTTATTGTCCAACGCGCAAGCCTATGTTGCTTGTGCCGGAATGTCCGCCCTGGACAGAAGTTTGAGGAATCATGAACGATCAATACCATTTGGAAACGCTGGCGGTACGTGCTGGCACCTTAACCACCGAGTTCGGCGAGAACTCAGAGGCGTTGTTTTTAAATTCCAGTTTTCGCTTTAAAAGTGCGGCGCAGGCGGCAGCCCGTTTTGGCGGCACCGAACCAGGCAATATTTACTCGCGCTTTACCAACCCCACCGTGACCATGTTTCAGGATAAGCTTGCGGCATTGGAAGGGGCAGAGCAGTGCGTGGCAACGGCCAGTGGCATGTCTGCCATTTTGGCGTGCATCATGGGCATTTGCAGTGCAGGGGATCATATCGTCGCTTCCCGCAGCATATTTGGTACCACGGTGCAATTATTCACCAACATTCTCAAACGCTGGGGGTTGGAGGTCACATTGGTGTCGCTGACTGATGTTGGCGCGTGGCAAGCCGCATCAAAGCCAAATACCAAGCTGTTTTTTGCCGAAACGCCTTCTAATCCGCTGACTGAAGTCGGCGACATTGCCAAGCTGGCTGAAGTCGCCCACGCCGTTGGCGCTTATCTGGCGGTCGATAACTGCTTTTGCACACCAGCGTTGCAGCAACCACTCAAATTGGGGGCTGATATTGTGATTCACTCGGCAACGAAATACATTGATGGCCAGGGCCGGGTGCTGGGTGGTGCCGTGCTTGGTAGCAAGGCGATCATTGAACCCGTCTATGGCTTTTTACGCACAGCTGGCGTGACCATGAGTGCCTTTAATGCCTGGGTGTTTGTTAAGGGTCTGGAGACTTTGCAGGTGCGTATGGAGGCGCATGCGGTGCGCGCGCTGGCATTGGCGCAATGGTTGGAGCAACAACCTGGCGTCGCCCGTGTTTATTACCCGGGCTTGCCATCGCATCCGCAATATGCCTTGGCACAACAGCAGCAACGCCTGGGTGGCGGCATCGTCACTTTTGAGGTGAAGCCGCGCGCTGGTCAAACCGCACAAGAGGCGGCATGGGCCTTGATTGATGCCACGCGCCTGATTTCGATCACCGCAAACTTGGGCGATGCCAAATCAACGATTACGCATCCGGCAAGTACCACCCATAGTCGCGTCAGCGCCGAGGCGCGGGCCGAATCCGGCATCAAGGATAACCTGGTGAGGATTGCCGTCGGCCTGGAGCATATTGAAGACTTGAAAGCAGACTTGCAGTTGCTGACACAGTTTTAATCTAAACAGATAGATAGCCGCGCATGCCTTTGCGCGGTTTTTTTTGATTGTTTTGCTTCAAGTTTCAAATTCCCAGGTGCTGGCAGAGATTGCCTGCTCAGCCTGTCGTTCAGATGTGGTGAGCCACTCGTGCGCATCATTCTCACTTGTTTTGTTTGCTTAATTAACGCCTGCCTGCGCTGCCAGGCGTGATTAGGCGCGCCGTATTGCAGTAAATATGCTAAAATCGCGTGATAACTTTTAACTATAAATTGGGTCAAGAATGAGTCAGTCTCCAGATCAATTTGCTAAAGAAACCCTGCCTATCAGCTTAGAAGACGAGATGCGTCGTAGCTACCTCGATTACGCCATGAGCGTGATTGTAGGACGTGCGCTTCCTGATGTTCGCGATGGTTTAAAGCCTGTGCACAGACGCGTGTTGTTTGCCATGCACGAGCTGTCTAACGACTACAACAAGCCTTATAAAAAATCTGCCCGTATTGTCGGTGACGTGATCGGTAAGTACCACCCGCACGGCGACACTGCGGTGTATGACACCATTGTGCGTATGGCGCAAAACTTCTCATTGCGTTACATGCTGGTCGATGGCCAGGGTAACTTTGGTTCGGTCGATGGTGATAATGCGGCGGCGATGCGGTATACCGAAATCCGTATGTCTAAAATTGCACACGAGTTGCTGGCAGACATTGATAAAGAAACCGTAGATTTTGGCCCTAACTACGATGGTAGTGAGCATGAGCCGCTGATTATGCCTGCACGTATTCCTAACCTGCTGATCAACGGCAGCTCGGGGATTGCGGTGGGCATGGCGACCAATATCCCGCCACATAACCTGAATGAAGTGCTCAACGCCTGTTTTGCCGTATTAGAGAACCCTGAGATCACTATCGACGAGCTGATTGAGTTGATCCCGGCGCCGGACTTTCCGACGGCTGGCATTATTTACGGCACGGTGGGTGTCAAAGAAGGCTACCGCACAGGCCGTGGCCGCGTGGTGATGCGTGGCCGTACCCATTTTGAAGACCTGGACAAGGCTGGCGGTCGTCAGTCCATCATTATTGATGAGCTGCCGTATCAGGTGAACAAAAAAACACTGATTGAAAAAATCGCCGAACTGGTCAACGAGAAAAAAATAGAGGGTATCTCAGACCTGCGCGATGAGTCTGACAAATCTGGCATGCGCGTGGTGATTGAGCTCAAGCGCGGCGAAGTGCCAGAGGTGATTTTAAACAACCTCTACAAGCAAACCCAGTTGCAAGATACGTTTGGTATGAACATGGTGGCGTTGATGGATGGCCAGCCACGTTTGCTCAACCTCAAGCAAATGCTGGAGGCGTTTTTGCGTCATCGCCGCGAAGTGGTGACGCGTCGTACCGTGTTCGAGCTGCGCAAGGCGCGTGATCGCGGCCATGTGCTGGAAGGCTTGGCCGTAGCACTGGCTAACGTCGATGACATGATTGCGATCATCAAAGCCGCACCTACACCCCCGGAAGCTAAAAAAGAGTTGATGGCACGCAGCTGGAATTCACCAGTGGTCGAAGAAATGCTTAAGCGTGCAGCCATGGAGGCTTCACGCCCCGAGGGCTTGTCGGTTGACTTTGGTTTAACGCCAAATGGCTATCAGTTGTCAGATGTGCAGGCACAAGAAATTCTGCAAATGCGCTTGCAACGCCTGACTGGTCTGGAACAAGACAAGATTGTCAACGAGTACAAAGAGGTGATGGATGTGATCGCCGACTTGCTGGACATTCTGGCCAAACCTGAGCGCGTGACGGCTATTATTGTGGAAGAGTTGAACGAGATTCAGAAGATGTTTGGTGACAAGCGTCGCTCTGAAATTGAACAAAATACGCAAGACTTGTCGCTCGAAGATTTGATTACGCCGCAAGATGTGGTGGTGACTTTATCGCACACCGGCTATGTGAAATCACAGCCGCTGGATGAGTACCGTGCACAGCGTCGTGGTGGCCGTGGTAAGCAGGCTGCTGCAACTAAAGAAGATGACTTCATCGACAAAATGTTTGTGGCTAACACACATGATTACATTCTGTGTTTTAGCAGCCGTGGTCGTGTCTACTGGCTGAAGGTCTACGAAGTGCCGCAAGGTAGCCGTGTCAGCCGCGGCAAGCCGATTGTGAACCTGTTCCCGTTGGAAGAGGGCGAGAAAATCAACGCCATCCTGCCGGTCAAAGAGTTTGATGAAAATCACTACGTGTTTATGGCCACAGCCAAAGGCACGGTGAAAAAGACTGCACTGACTGAATTTGCGAACCCGCGTAAGTCAGGCATCATCGCTATTAATCTGGATGAGGGTGATTACCTGATTGGCGCTGAAGTCACCAATGGCCAGAACGACATTGTACTGGTTTCCAACGGCGGTAAAGCAGTTTGGTTTACCGAAGATGATGTGCGCCCGATGGGTCGTGCAACACGTGGTGTGCGTGGCATGAAACTCGCTGTTAAACAGCAGGTCTTGTCTTTATTAATCGCTGAAAACGACCAGCAGTCTGTGTTGGTGGCCACTGAAAATGGTTACGGCAAGCGCACTGTGTTGTCTGAATTCCGTCATTCAGGTCGCGGCACGCAAGGCGTGAAAGCGATTGCGATTAGTGAGCGTAACGGTTTGGCTGTTGCGGCAAGGCTAGTCACGGCTGACGATGAAATCATGCTGATTACGACCGGCGGCGTGTTGATTCGCACCCGCGTCAAAGAAATCCGCGACATGGGCCGTGCCGCACAAGGCGTGACCCTGATTAATCTGGGTGAAGGTGAGAAATTGTCAGGTCTGGAGAAAATTGTAGAGACCGACGATGATGGTGAAGATGGCGAAGAATAAGCTCAGCGAAGAGTAAATACAGGCATGACACAGATATTTAATTTTTCTGCCGGACCGGCAGTGCTCCCTAAACCTGTACTAGAGCGTGCCCAGGCCGAAATGCTCGACTGGCATGGCTCTGGCATGAGCGTGATGGAAATGTCGCACCGCGGCAAAGAGTTCACCAGTATCCTGGAGAAAACCGAAGCTGATTTACGTCAGTTGCTGGCTATTCCAGCCAACTACAAAGTCTTGTTTTTGCAAGGCGGCGCCATTGCTGAAAATGCCATCATCCCGATGAACTTGCTCAATGGTAAGTCCGCCGACTATGTGGTCACCGGCGCCTGGAGCAAGCGCAGTGTTGAAGATGCCCAAGCCTATGGCCAGATCAATATTGCGGCCAGTACCGAAGCAGCCGGTTTCACCACAGTGCCCGCATTTGCGGACTGGAAGCTCAACAAAGACGCGGCTTACGTGCATTACTGCACCAATGAGACCATTAACGGTGTCGAGTTTTTGGATGTGCCTGACACGCATGGTGTGCCTATTGTGGCTGACATGTCGTCACATATTTTGTCGCGTCCGATTGATGTTTCGAAATATGGCGTGATTTATGGCGGTGCACAAAAAAATATCGGCCCGGCCGGCTTGTGCCTGGTGATCGTGCGTGAAGATTTGCTGGCACAGGCCTCGCCTTTAACGCCAGCGGTGTTCCATTGGAAAACCCAGGCCGATAACCAGAGCATGATTAATACACCGCCGACTTACAGCATTTATATTGCAGGCCTGGTATTCGAGTGGTTGCTGGCGCAAGGCGGGGTTGAGGCGATTGAGCAGATCAATATTGCCAAATCTAATTTGTTATATAACTACCTCGATCAAACCGAGTTTTATGCCAATGACATTGAGCCGGCTTACCGCTCACGCATGAACATTCCGTTCCGTTTGCGTGATGAGAGCCTCAATGACGCTTTTTTAAAGGCAGCAGAGGCACATGGCTTGTTGCAGTTAAAAGGTCATCGCTCTGTGGGCGGCATGCGCGCCAGCATGTATAACGCTATGCCGATTGAAGGCGTTAAAGCGCTGGTTGAGTTCATGCAAGCATTCGAAAAAAGTCACTCATAAAATACTTTAAATATTAACTTCAAATGTCTGATTCATTAAAACAATTTAGAGACAAGATTGACGCTATTGATGCGCAGATGCTGGCGCTGGTAAATGCACGCGCTGCGCTTGCACGTGAGATCGGGCATTTGAAAGATGATGGCGTCATTTATCGCCCGGAGCGTGAAGCGCAAATTATTAGGCGCTTGCAGGCTGACAATCAAGGGCCGTTATCGCCTGAGGCCGTGAGTCATATCTTCCGCGCCGTGATGTCTAATTGCCGCGCGCTGGAAAAAGAATTATCCATCGCTTTTTTGGGCCCCTTGGGCACCTACAGTGAAGAAGCCGCGCTTAAACAGTTTGGCGAAGGGCGTGGGGCCGTGGTGTGCGGCAGTATTGATGAAGTATTTCGCACGGTAGAAGCAGGCCAGGCCGATTATGGCGTCGTACCGGTAGAAAATTCTACCGAAGGTGCAGTTGGTATTACGCTTGATTTATTACTTTCCAGCCCGTTGCAAGTGATCAGTGAAGTGACGTTGCCTGTGCATCATTGCTTGCTGTCAGCGCAGCAGGATATCCGCCAGATCAGCCATGTGTTTTCTCATGCGCAATCCTTGTCGCAATGCCATGAGTGGCTAAACAAGCACTTGCCGAATGCTGCGCGCGAAGCGGTCACCAGCAATGCACGTGCGGCACAAATGATTCATGAACTGGTGGCGAGTGAAGGTACATTTGCTGCGGCCATTGCCAGCAAGCGTGCTGCTGACTTGTTCGACCTGCACATTCTGGCTGAAAATATCGAGGATGACCCGAAAAACACGACGCGTTTTCTGGTGGTAGGCAATCATGCGGTTGCGCCTTCAGGCCAGGACAAAACATCGCTAGTGATGAGTGCACACAACAAACCTGGTGCCGTTTTAGAGCTACTGGAGCCTTTTTCTCGCCATGGTGTAAGCATGACTAAGCTTGAGTCACGCCCATCCCGTCAAAATTTGTGGAATTACGTCTTTTTCGTCGATATTGAAGGTCACCAGCAACAGCCATCCGTACAGGCAGCCCTCAAAGAGCTTGCCGAGCGCGCTACATTACTCAAAGTGTTGGGTTCTTACCCAGCCGCTATTATTTAGTTGTCTATCATGTCTCATTTATCCGAATTAGCACCAGCCAATATTCGCGCCATTGCGCCGTATCAAGGCGGCAAGCCCATCAGTGAGCTGGCGCGTGAAATGGGCCTCAATGAGGCCGATATCGTTAAGCTGGCCTCTAACGAAAACCCGCTGGGGATGAGCCCCAAAGCACAAATGGCGCTCGAAGAAGCCATTTATGACATTGCGCGGTATCCCGATGGCAATAGCTTTGCTTTGCGCGATGCCGTGAGCCATAAATACGGTGTGCAACCGGCACAACTTGTGTTTGGCAATGGCTCCAATGATATTTTGGAGCTGGCTGCGCGTGCTTTTTTGACTGCGGGTGATGAAACGATTTATTCCCAGCATGCTTTTGCCGTGTATCCATTGGTGACGCAGGCGGTCGGCGCTAAAGGCGTGGTCGTGCCTGCAGTTGATTTTGGTCATGATCTGCCTGGTTTTTTAAAGGCGATTACACCTAAAACCAAATTGATTTTTGTTGCGAACCCGAATAACCCAACCGGGACACTGATTAGCAAAACAGACTTGAAAGCCTTTTTACAGCAAGTGCCCAAACACATATTGGTGGTGCTGGATGAGGCTTATGACGAATATTTGTCTGTTGTCGACAAGTCTGAAGCCATCGGTTGGCTAGCCGAGTTTGAAAACCTGATTATTTCACGCACGTTCTCCAAGGCCTATGGCCTGGCAGGGTTGCGCGTGGGCTTTGGTGTGATGCATGCCACCTTGGCCGACTTGATGAACCGTGTGCGCCAACCATTTAACGTGAATAGCCTGGCGCAGATTGCTGCAACGGTCTCTTTGCAGGATGAAGACTTTGTGGCACGCAGCTACGCAGCCAACCAGGCTGGCATGACGCAAGTGACACAGGGCCTGGAGCAATTGGGCTTAAGCTATATTCCCTCTTACGGCAACTTTGTCAGCTTTAAAGTGACCAACGCCAGTGCCGTCAACCAGGCCTTGCTCAAGCAGGGCGTGATTGTGCGCCCGGTGGCCAATTACGAGATGCCGGATTATTTGCGTGTCAGCATTGGTTTATTTAGCGAAAATGCACGCTTCTTGCAAGTGCTGGAAACGATTTTGAAGTCATGACTCTATACGAAAAATTAGCCACCGATGATGTGCGCGTGCTAGAAATCAAACCGCTGGTAAAACCGGCGGAATTAATATCGCGCCTGCAAGAAAGCACGGTCAGCACCCAAAACATCCTTAAAACACGCACTGCGATTCACCACATTTTGCATCAAGGCGATGATCGCTTGCTGGTCATTGTCGGGCCATGCTCGATTCACGATACTGACGCTGGTATGGAGTATGCCAAACGCTTGCTGGACGTGCGTACGCGGCTGGCAGGTGAGTTGCTGATCGTGATGCGCGTTTACTTCGAGAAACCACGCACCACAGTGGGCTGGAAAGGTCTGATTAACGATCCGCACCTGGATGGCACCTACGACATTAATCAGGGCCTGGAAAAAGCGCGCCGCTTTTTGCTGGATGTAAACGAGATTGGCATGCCTGCCGCAACCGAGTTCCTGGATGTGGTGTCACCGCAATATACGGCCGACCTGGTGAGCTGGGGCGCGATTGGTGCGCGTACCACGGAGTCACAAATTCACCGCGAGTTGGCTTCGGGTTTATCCTGCCCGGTCGGTTTTAAAAATGGCACCGACGGCGGCGCTAAAGTCGCAATAGACGCGATTAAAACCGCGGCCAGCCCGCACCACTTTTTGTCGATGACCAAAGAGGGTGAGTCTGCCATTTTTGCGACCAAAGGTAATGAAGACTGCCATGTGATTTTGCGTGGTGGTAAAGCGCCAAACTATGATGCGCAAAGCGTGGCTGCGGTGTGTGACCAACTGGCTGAGGCTGGCCTGGCGCCAGTGCTGATGGTGGATTGCAGTCATGGCAACAGCCAAAAGCAATACAAAAACCAGATCGCAGTGGTCGATGATGTGGCTAAGCAGTTGTCTACCGGCGATGCGCGTATTATTGGCGTGATGCTGGAGTCACATTTAAACGAGGGGCGTCAGGATCACTCACCAGGGTGCAGTCTCAATTATGGTCAGTCGATTACCGATGCCTGTCTGGGCTGGGACGATTCTGTTTCTGTGCTGGAAACGCTGGCTGCGGCAGTCAAAGCGCGTCGCGAAAAACATGCAGCAGAAGAATAATTGATGATTTAACCAGAAGGCCGCGCCAGTGAGCGCGGCTTTTTTTTTGCGTGCTACGCAGTAAACAGCCACGCGCTCATGAAAATCATGAGCAGGGAATCATTGTCAGTAGCAGGCTGTTCATGCAACGCATGCGTATGATGCCAGTCTTACTTAACAGACATTGCACGCCAGCGTTGTACCAGGCTTGTCATGGACATCGAGTAGTCACCAGCAATTGTTGTATGATGAGGCTTAGCACTCTCTTGCAACCAAGAATTAACAGAATTGAATAACGAGCGATTATGCATATACACGTATTAGGGGCTGGGGCTGGCGGTGGCTTTCCACAGTGGAACTGTAATTGTCCAAATTGTGATGGGCTGCGCAAAGGCACCATCAAGGCCAAACGCCGCACACAATCATCTATTTGCGTCTCCAGCAATGGCGTAGACTGGGTATTGTTTAATGCGTCGCCCGATGTCTTGCAGCAAATTCAAGAATTCGCACCTTTGCAGCCTGGCCGCGCAGTCCGCGACAGCGGTATTCAGGGCATTGTGCTGATCGATGCCCAAATTGACCATACCACAGGCTTGTTTATGTTGCGTGAAGGGCAAGTTAAGCGCGAGATTTACTGCACGAAAATGGTCTATGAAGACCTGACCACCGGTAACCAGATTTTGAACATTCTCGGTCATTACTGTGGTGTAAATCACCATGAAATTGCGATTGATGCCAATGATGTCAGCAATGCGCACAGCTTTGAGGTGCCTGGTGTGCCTAACTTGCGCTTTACCGCCGTGGCATTAAAGAGTGCGGCACCACCGTACTCTCCGCACCGTAACGACCCGCATCCTGGTGACACCATCGGTGTGCTGATTGAAGAAATGTCTACCGGCAAAAAATGCTGGTATTCACCTGGCTTGGCAGAAATTGAGCCGCATTTGCCGCCTTTAATGAACCAGGCCGATTGCATTATGGTGGATGGCACATTCTGGACCAACACCGAGATGCTGGATATGGGCCTGATGACCAAAACGGCACGCAGTATCGGCCACAATCCGCAATCTGGCCCGGGTGGCATGATAGAAGAGTTGGGCAAGTTTGGTACGGATAAACCAGTGCGTAAAGTACTGATTCATATCAATAATACCAACCCGATTTTAAGGGAAGATTCCACCGAGCGCGCAACCCTCAATGAGCACAATATTGAGGTAGCGTATGACGGTATGGACATCATTCTATAGGAGAACAATATGAACGCAGTGACTCAGGCACAGTTGCCATGGACCCGTGAAGAATTTGAAGCCAAGCTGCGCGAAAAAGGGCAGGGTTACCATATCTATCATCCATTCCACGTGATGATGTATGAAGGCAAGTTGAGCAAAGAGCAGTTGCAATGCTGGGTCGCTAATCGTTTTTATTACCAGATCGCGATTCCAATGAAAGATGCAGCGATTTTATCCAACTGCCCGGACAAAGAAGTCCGTAAGCAATGGATCGTGCGTATCACCGACCATGATGGTGTCGATGACCAGATTGGCGGCATTGAAGCCTGGATCAAGCTGGGCGAAGCCGTTGGCCTGACACGTGAGCAAGTGACTAGTCTTGAATTAGTGTCGCCAGGCGTGCGATTTGCGGTAGATGCCTATATCAACTTTGCCAAACAGCGCTCCTGGCAAGAAAGTGTCTGCTCAAGCCTGACCGAATTGTTTGCGCCGCATATACACCAGCAACGCATCAGCTCCTGGCCGAGTATGTATCCTTGGGTGAAAGAAGAAGGCCTGATGTACTTTAAAAAACGCCTGACAGAAGCCAGGCGTGATGTGGAGCAGGGCTTAGGTGTCACGTTGGACTACTTTAGTACGTCACGCGAGATGCAAGTGAAAGCACTGGAGATTCTGCAATTTAAATTAAACGTACTGTGGGTGATTGCTGACTCTATCATGCTAGCAAGTACAGAAATCAAGACTGAAGGGCGTGACTATACGCGCCAGCCAGTGATACACATCGAAGATTAACTTAGGCACCACGCGCTTTTTGAAAGTAAACCCATGGAAAACAATATTCAACACTCAGATATTTATGCGATTGCCTTCCACCATCGTTTTCAATGGGAAGAAGCGCAGCAGAGCTACGTCATTCTGTTCCCGGAGGGCATGGTTAAATTGCATGGCGGCGCAGGCGAGATTTTAAAGCGTGTGGATGGTAAAGCGAGTGTGGGGGATATTGTGCTTGAGCTCAAAGCCACGTTTCCGGATGCCGAAGAGATTGAGAATGATATTGTCGGCATGTTTGACCTGGCTGTTGGTAAAGCCTGGTTACGCAAGGTCAATTAATCTGTCAGGAGAACAATCATGGCACACCTAAATAATGGGGTTGCAGCAAGCGTCACACAGAAGCAGCCGCTATGGTTGCTGGCAGAGGTGACTTACCGTTGCCCGCTACATTGTGCGTTTTGTTACAACCCGACCGATTACGATAAACACACCAAAAATGAATTAACCACTGAGCAATGGATCAGCGCCTTGCGTGATGCACGTAAAATGGGGGCGATTCAGTTAGGTATTTCTGGGGGCGAGCCTTTGTTGCGTGACGATATTGAAGAGATCGTCGCCGAAGCACACAAGCTAGGCTATTACAGCAACCTGATTACTTCTGGTGTCGGCTTGACCGAAAAACGCATTCAGGCCTTTAAAGAAGGCGGTCTGGATCATATCCAGCTCTCCATGCATGATGTGACAGAAGATATCAGCAACTTTATTACCGACACCCGTACCTTCGAGTTAAAGAAAAAAGTCGCGGCCATGATTAAATCGCATGGCTATCCGATGGTGTTGAATGTGGTGATCCATCGCTACAACATTGACCAGGTAGGAAAAATCCTGGAAATGGCGGAAGCATTGGGGGCTGATTATGTCGAGCTGGCCAATACCCAGTATTACGGCTGGAGCCTGGTCAATCGCGATCAGCTGATGCCGACGCGTGAACAGTTAAACCGGGCTGAGGCAGCGACCAATGCGTTTAGAGAACGTGTTGGCAACAAAATGAAGGTGTTTTTTGTGGTGCCTGATTACTTTGCTGACCGGCCGAAAAAATGCATGAACGGCTGGGGTGAGGTCTTTATGATTGTGACTGCAAATGGCGATGTTTTACCCTGTCATTCAGCACGCGTGTTACCAGGCATGACCTTCCCTAATGTGCGCGAAAACGGCCTGGAATGGGCCTGGAAAGAGTCCCCCGCGTTTACTAAGTATCGTGGCATGGACTGGATGAAAGAGCCTTGCCGTAGTTGTGATGAAAAAGAAAATGACCTGGGCGGTTGTCGTTGCCAGTCTTATCTGCTCAGTGGTGACGCCGAAATGGCGGACCCGGTGTGTACCAAGTCGCCTAATCGACATCTGATTGATGAAGCCTTGGTCAACGCACAAAACCCGCTGGTGCGTGAGCAACCGATCATTTTCAGAACAGACAAAAACTCTAAAAAATATGTAGCAGGCGATAAAGAGCGCATTGAGCAATTTCATGCGTTGCCGTAATTGAGCGCTGCCTGGCCTGAAAATCGCAGCATCGTGCGCATGGCTGGCTTATAATCCAAAGGTGCCGATTGGCACCTTTGGATTTTTTACAAGGTCGTTCATGTTGATCTCTCGTTCTTCTACGTTAGTGCTGGTGTTGGCGGCATTAACAGCATTGGCTCCCTTTGCTATTGATACCTACTTGCCAGCCTTTCATGTCATGGCTGCCGAGTTTGGCACTGATGAGCTGGCTATTCAGCAAAGCCTGACCTTTTATTTATTGCCTTATGCCGTGATGACACTTTGTCATGGCGCCATTTCTGATGCGATCGGTCGCATTACGACCATCAAATGGGGCCTGGCCATTTTTGTATTGGCAAGCCTCGGCTGTGCGCTGGCGCCTAATGTACAGACTTTATGGTTATTTCGCGCCTTGCAAGGGGTAAGTGGCGGGGCGGGCAACACGGTCGCCCGAGCCATGGTGCGCGACTTATTCTCTGGTGCGCAGGCACAACGTGTGATGGCGACGGTGCAGTTGTTGTTTGGCATTGCGCCAGCGGTTGCGCCGATTTTAGGCGGGCTATTGCTGGGCATCCATTGGCAGGCCATTTTTATTTTTTTATCACTCTATGCTGCCGTCGCGTTATGGATGGCGGTGCGCTATCTGCCGGAAACCATGACTGCAGAAAAGCGTATCGTATTCTCTGTGAAAGGGATTGCCGCCACCTATGGCCAGATGCTTAAACACAGGATTTTTTTTGGGCTGATCACTTGCCTGGGCTTGAATTTTTCGGCATTTTTTATTTATGTATTGGCGAGCCCGGTGTTTTTGGTCAAGCATTTGCATTTAAACAGCCAGCAGTTCGGTTACCTGTTTATTCCCACCGTAACTGGCATGATGCTGGGTTCCTGGATCTCACGGCATACCGCAGGTAAGGTCGCGCCAGCGCGTATACTATCTTGGGCATTTGCCTGGATGGTGTTGATTGCCAGCGTGAATGTTGGTCTGCAGTATTGGGCAGGCGCCACCATGCACACAGCCTGGTGGCTGGCTATTTTACCCATTGCCTTGTTTAATGTGGGTATGGCGGCGGCCGTGCCGGTGTTGTCGATTGCGACACTCGATTGCTATCCTACACTGCGCGGCACCGCAGCTTCTGCTCAGGCATTTATGCAAATGCTGTGTTCTACCGTGAGCTCAGCGCTCATCGTGCCTTTGGTCTGGCATTCCACGTTGGCACTTGCAACTGCCATGCTGGTGATGACGCTACTGAGCAGCCTGTTATTACTGTTTGTGCGCAAGCCAACACCGGCAGTCGCCCATTAAGCGCAAGCCCCGAAATATGGGGCATTTACCAACTTCATTACATGTTTGAACCACGATAGCGTGCTTTAAGATGAAACTGTCAATGCCTGCCAGGTTGCAGCGCATTATTCAGAATCAACAAGGGGAGTCCATCATGGAAATGACCAGAGAAGAAGAAGCACAAAAAGCTTACGTCAAGTTGCTGACCGGGCAGGGCGTGAGTGAGCGTGTGCTGGTACAGCGCGAGTTCATCATTATTCGGGTCAGTGCATTTCTAAAAGAGATTCCCTGTGATGGCAGCCATTACAGGCATGCGGTTGATCGCTTTATTGCCAGTATTGATCCTGCTGAAATTCCCAGCATTTTGCCTGTGATTCGCGAGTTCTTTTCGTTTTGGGTGCGTGATATTAAAGCGATTGCCGCCATGAGCCAGGCCAAGGTGTTTAATGGCAGCACACCAACGGTCATGGTGACGCAAGATGAGTTATTCAAGCATTGGTATGATTTGGATAAAACCGCGATGACCGGCCATGAAACGCAAGTGATGGATGCTTTTGAGCAAGTCACCCTGGTGCGCGGCTTTGAGCCTGCAGTGTTTAAAGAGCGCATGCGGATGGCAAAGTGCTTGCTACTGTCACTGCGACATGTGTCACACAGGCAATCGCATAGTTACCGCCAAATGGTGGATAGAAATCTGCCATTATTTAATGCGCTTGGTTCGCAGCACACTTTTCTTAGCGTCTCTCGTGAGTTTTATTATTTTTGGCGCGGTGACATGTTGAAGCCACAGGCATTAAGGGCACCAGCAATGCCAGCGCGTGAAATGGCCATGGCCGCCTAACATACGGGTAGAGCCAAGGCGGCAGTCAATGCTGCCAACAGATTCAAAAAACGCCAGCCTTAGCGCTGGCGAATTTTTTGCAGGATCAATGCAGAAAGCTCTTCAATCGAGCGGCTGGTAGAATCTGCCCAAGGGATGCCAGCACTGCGCATCATACCTTCAGCAATTTCAATTTCTTTGCGGCAGTTATCCAGTGAGGCATAAAAGCTATCAGGGCGACGCTCGTTACGCACCGAGTGCAAGCGTTCGGCTTTAATGGTCAAGCCAAAAATCTTGTCTATGTTTTTTTGCAGCGCGAGCGGTAGCGCACCACGTTCAAAGTCTTCAGGAATCAACGGATAATTGGCTGCCTTGATGCCAAACTGCATGGCGAGATAAATGCTGGTTGGAGTTTTACCGCAGCGTGAAACACCAATCAAAATCACTTCAGCTTCATCCAAGCCAGAGTTGGTCATACCGTCATCATGGTTCAGGGTAAAGTTAATCGCTTCCATCCGCTCATGATAGCTGTTGCCCATCGCGCTGTAGGCAATGCTGGCGCCTGTGAGTGGCTCCTGGTTGAGCTCTGAGCCCAGTGGATAAATAAAGCGGTGGAATAAGTCAATAAAGTAGGCATTCGCCTGCTTGAGATGATTGCGGTGCTCACCGTTGCCAACCGACATAATCACAATCGGCCGTATGCCATCTTGGTCGGCGACTTTCTGGATGTGTTCAAACGCGGCTTGAACCTTCTCGTCGTTGTCCGTAAACGGCAGGCGAGTGGTGGTAAATTTAGTATTCGGAAAATGTTCCAGCAGTTTGCTCAAGGCGCCAGCTGTAATCCCCGTGCCATCAGAAATAATAAAAACAGAACGGTGATTCATCGTAACGCCTTGAGTGAGTTGCTAAAAGTGATTTCCTGGGTTTACTTCTTGGTCAAACGCTGCCAGGTGGCAACCACCGTGTCAGGGTTGAGTGACACCGACTGGATGCCCTCAGCCACCAGCCATTCAGCGAAGTCTTCATGGTCAGAAGGGCCCTGACCACAAATGCCAACGTATTTGCCCAAACGGTTACAGGTGTTGATCGCCATTTTAAGCAATGCTTTGACCGCATCATTACGCTCGTCAAAGCCGTCTGCCAAAATACCGGAGTCACGGTCCATGCCCAATGTCAGCTGAGTCAGGTCGTTAGAGCCGATGGAGAAGCCGTCGAAGTACTCCAGGAACTGTTCAGCCAGCAGCGCATTGGCCGGGATTTCACACATCATGATCAGGCGCAGGCCATTTTCACCACGTTTGAGGCCGTTTTCAGCCATGATTTCAGTCACGGCGCGTGCTTCTTCCAGCGTGCGTACAAATGGAATCATCAATTCAACGTTAGCCAAGCCTAGCTCATCACGCACTTTTTTCATGGCCTGACATTCCATGGCGAAACACTCTTTAAAGTCTTCTGCCATATAGCGTGCCGCACCACGGAAACCAATCATCGGGTTTTCTTCGTCCGGCTCGTAAATCTCACCGCCAACCAGTTTTTTGTACTCATTAGACTTGAAGTCTGAGGTGCGCACGATCACTGGTTTTGGGTAGAAAGCGGCTGCAATAGTAGCAACACCTTCCGCTACTTTATCAATGTAGAACTGTTTTGGGTTGGCATAGCCACGTGCACGGTTTTTAATCGTCGCTTGTATGGTGGCTGGCATTGCGTCAACATTGAGGATGGCTTTCGGGTGAATGCCAACCATGTTGTTAATCACAAACTCCAGGCGGGCAAGGCCAACACCGTCGTTTGGTGTCTGCGCGAATGTAAACGCCATGTCCGGGTTGCCAACGTTCATCATAATCTTGCAAGGTGGTTTTGCCAGAGCACTGTTCGATTGCGTCGCAATTTCGTAATCCAGCGCGCCATGGTAAACAAATCCAGTTTCACCTTCTGCACAAGAAACAGTCACCATTTCGCCATCACGCAGCAAGTCTGTCGCGTTTACCGAACCCACAATCGCCGGGATGCCTAGTTCACGCGCAATAATCGCCGCGTGACATGTACGGCCACCACGGTTAGTCACCAACGCACTGGCACGTTTCATCACTGGTTCCCAGTTAGGGTCAGTCATGTCAGCCACCAACACATCGCCTGGTTGTACTTCATGCATGTCAGCCGGATCCAGCACGATACGCACCGGACCCACGCCTACTTTTTGCGTCACCGCACGGCCAGCAACCACAGGCACTGCAGAGTGTTTTTGCAATTTGAAAGTTTCGGTAATGTTTTTAGCGGCTTCTTGTGATTTCACAGTTTCAGGACGCGCTTGCAAGATATACAGCTTGCTATCCAGGCCGTTTTTGCCCCACTCAATATCCATGGGGCAGCCGTAATGCTGCTCAATGGTCATGGCGTAGCCAGCCAGCTCCAGAATGTCGGCATCGGTCAGCGAATAACGATTGCTTTCTGCAGGGTCAACGTCAACCGTATTGGTGGATTTACCTGCCTGAGTGGCGTCAGAAAACACCATTTTAATCAGTTTTGAGCCCATGGTACGGCGCACAATCGCCGGTTTACCTTGCGCCAGCAATGGCTTGTGCACATAAAACTCATCCGGGTTCACAGCGCCTTGCACCACGGTTTCGCCCAGGCCATAAGAGGAGGTGATAAAGGCAACATCGCGGTGACCAGATTCAGTGTCAATGGTAAACATGACACCGGCACAGCCAATGTCAGAACGCACCATTTGCTGTACGCCTGCAGATAACGCGACATCGGCGTGCACAAAGCCTTTGTGTACGCGGTAAGAAATCGCACGGTCGTTATATAAAGAAGCAAACACCTCTTTAATGGCGTGATTAATGTTTTCCAGGCCGTGGATATTCAGAAAGGATTCTTGTTGACCAGCGAAAGACGCATCCGGCAAATCTTCTGCTGTTGCAGATGAACGCACAGCAAAGGTTGTGCCTTGTGCTGATTTTTCAATCAGTTTGGCATAGCTTTCAGCAATCGCCGTTTGCAACGCTTGTGGAAACTCGGCTTCCATAATCCACTGACGAATTTGCGAACCAACACGCGCCAGCTCTTGCGTATCATCAGCATTTAATTTGTCGAGCAAGTCATTGATTTTGTTGTTCAATCCACCTTGCGCCAAAAATTCACGATAAGCATCTGCAGTGGTCGCAAAACCGGTAGGTACGCGTACCCCCTTGGCACTGAGCTGAGAAATCATTTCGCCCAGAGAAGCGTTTTTGCCTCCCACAGACGGTACATCGGTGTTTCTTAGATTCTCAAATGGAATAACATGACTTACCATAGTAAAACCCTTAATTATTTAAAACTGGTGATAATCTATCGCGGAATGCAACGGATTGAATTCGATAAATAGAGGCTGTCTGCCTGACATAGTCTGATTATAGAATGACTTTTATAACGGTCATTATGCCAAAATCATGTTTTAATGTCACGTCGCCTTGAGGGTGGTAATTCATTTTTTTAGCATCAATATCATAAAACGTCATGAATGCAGTCATTCCCGCAGAACGCACGGTCAGTGTGACCACTTACGGTCGCCTACATCTCGGTTTTTTTAATTTAAGTCAACAGGCTCAACGTCAGTTTGGCAGCGTTGGCGTTGCCATTGATGCTTTTCAAACATCACTCAGCCTCTCAAGCGGGTTGCAACAACTGCCGCTTGACCCATTGGCCGCGTCTATATTACAGCGTCATTTGGCTGCTAGTGATACGCAAACAGCCTTTAATGTCAGTATTGAGCAGGCCATTCCGCGGCATGGTGGCTTAGGCTCAGGCACGCAAATGGCGTTGGCATTGGGGGCTGCGATGAATAGTCTGTTAAATAAGCCCGTAAGCGCAAGCGACATCGCAGCGATTCACCAGCGTGGTGCCCGCTCAGGCATAGGCATTGCCACCTTTGAACATGGCGGCTTGGTGGTAGATGGCGGGCGCGGCACACATACGGTGGTGCCGCCTATGCTGGCCCGCCATGCGTTTCCTGCTGACTGGCATTTTTTACTCATTATTGATAATAGCCGTGCCGGCCTGCATGGCCAGGGTGAAAAAACCGCATTCAAGCAATTAGCACCGCAATCAGTGGCGGCCACCCAAACGGTGCAGCAACAATTACTGAGCCAGGGTTTGCCCGCACTGATTGAACACGACTTTGCTGGATTTAGCCAGTTTCTTGGTGACTTGCAAGCCTATAACGCCGAGTATTTTGCGCCAGCACAAGGCGGCCCTTATGCCAGCAAAGCAGTGGCCAATATTTTGCACACCTTAAAACAGCAAGGGTATATGGGTATTGGGCAAACCTCGTGGGGCCCAACTGGATTTGTGCTATTGCCATCGCGTACAGAAGCGGTAGCGATACAAATGCAATTACTTAAACAATATGCCGGGCAGACAGCGCTCGGCTTTGTCGTCACCGCTGCGGTCAACCAGCCTGCAACGATTAAGATAGAGGATGTGGTTAATTAAAACTTTTTAAGATAATTTTGAAAAGTTATGATTTTCACGGTCTACTCTTTATTTTGAACTGCTCTGGAAGTGTGTATATTGGCTAAAGGTATTATTAACGAACGGTTCCGGGGGGAATAATGAAAAAAACCAGTATTATGCATTTGTTTACAGCCGCAAAGAATGCCAGTCCATTTGACGTCAATATGGCTTTCGATGCGGGCTACGAAAAAATTATTTCTTACACCGATGTGACCTTGAATGAAATCGTGGCATTGACTCAGGATGCTATTTTCTCCCGTAGTCCTAGCGGTTTAAAACAACAAGCCTTATTTTTTGGTGGCCGCGACATTCAAGTCGCACTTGAAATGCAAAAACAGGCACGTAGCGCCATGTTTAAGCCATTTGAATGCCACACATTTTCTGATCCGTCTGGCGCATTTACCACCGCAGCAGCCATGCTGGCCAAGGTAGATTTCTATCTGCAAAAATCTGGCAGCGGCTTAGGTAAAGAGAAAGTAGCCATTTTTGGTGCCAGCGGTACCGTTGGCTCAACCGCTGCGTTGATCGCCGCTCGTCAGGGGGCGACTGTCTTTATGGTGGCACATGCCGGTGTAGAAAGCATGCAAGCCTATGTCGATAAATTATCTGCGAGCTATGATGTGACGCTGCAGGTCGTCGATGGCAGCACAGAAGCGGCCAAAATTGCCATATTAAATGAAGCCACGATTGCCTTGTGCGCGACTCCAGCGGGTATTCGTGTGCTTGAAGTGTCTCAATTCGCTCATTCCAAAACACTCAAAGTGGTGGCTGATGTTAACGCAGTGCCACCATCTGGGATTGAAGGCGTCGATACGTTTTCTAATGGCGGCTTGATTGAAGGGACGCAAGTGGCAGGGTTTGGTGCGCTGGCGATTGGTCAATTAAAGTATGTGACACAGAACAAATTGCTGGAGCAAATGCTGCAAAGCGAAAGCCCGATGCATATTGATTACCATCAGGCGTATGAATATGCCTGTGCCCACGTAGAATAAGGTCGTTTTTGCGGTTGGCCATCTTGTCACAGAGTGCGCGCATGTATAGTCAAATGGCGCAACAAGAAGGATTTAGCGTATTGGCTGTAGATGCGTTTGCGGATGTGGATACACGACAAGCCGCGCAGCAGGTGTATCAATGGCCAGGCCTGTACGAACAAGCAACTAACGATCATATGGCCGCGTTGTTTGAAGTGTTAGAGAGCTTTGAGCCAGATGCGGTGTTAGTTGGTTCTGGTTTTGAAGCGAATCAAGCAGGCTATGCTGCATTGTTAGCACGCTACACGGTGCCCGGCAATGCTGCTGAGGCGATTAACCGAGCAAACAATCCGCAATGGTTAAAAGCTTGTTGCGATGCACATGGCGTGCAATCGCCGCTAGTCACGCACACCAGACCAACAGCGGGGCAATGGTTGTACAAACAGGCAGGGCAGTGTGGTGGTGCTCACGTGCATGATTGGCAGGGTGCAAGTACTGAGGTTGAGCAAGGCTACTGGCAGGTGTTTCAGCCAGGTCAGGCAGTGGGCATATTGTTTTTAGCCCATGCACAAACATACCAGCTGATAGGCGTACACGCACTCAGGCAACATGTAGGCAGTTATGCTTATGCCGGTGCAACGCGCTTGCATGATGATGCACTCAAGGTTGCAGCAAGCCAGCTATTGCAGGCACTGGTGCCTGCATTGGGTTTGATTGGCATAAATAGTATCGACGCAATTTGGCATGAGAATACGTTGCATGTGATAGAAGTGAACCCCAGGCTCAGCGCCAGCATGCGTTTGTATTGTGATTTGCCATTGATACAAGCGCATATTGCCAGTTGCCAAGCTGAGGCCATGCCTGCGTTACAACCGCGAGATGGTTTCGCCAGCCATTGCATCCTTTATGCAAGGCAAACAATCAATGTCAGCCAGTTAAGCTTTCCCAACTGGCTGGAAGACCAGCCTAGTGGCGGCAATATTGCCGCCGGGCAGCCCATTTGCAGTATCTATGCAGATGGGGACTCAGAGCGCGAAGTGCAGTTGGCTTTGCGGAATAAAAAAACACGATTAGAAACATTATGGGGGACTTATGTCTGTGACCGCATCGAATTCAACATCCATTAGCGTACAACAATATAGCGCGCCACTGGTGGCCGAGCTGATTGCCAATGCGCCAGCCCTGGGCTGTGCCGTGTCTACACATGAAAGTGGCGCGACCATCGTCGATGCCGGTATTCAAGTGCCAGGCGGGCTGGAAGCTGGCCGCATCATCTCCGAAATTTGTATGGGCGGCTTAGGCTGTGTTGCCTTGCGCCATGTGCCACAATTTGCCAACTGGCCACTCAGCGTGGTGGTGACTGCCAAGCAGCCTGTGATTGCCTGCTTAGGGAGTCAATATGCAGGTTGGGCGTTATCACATGAAAAATTCTTTTCACTCGGTAGCGGCCCGGCACGTGCGATTGCCCAGCGTGAAGAAGTATTTAAAGACATCAACTACAGCGACAAAGGCGAGCAAACCGTTTTAGTGCTCGAAACCGATAAAGTACCACCGGTGCAAGTGATTGAAAAAGTTGCCAGAGACACCGGTTTGCCAGCCAACAAACTGACCTTTATTTTAACCCCAACTCGTAGCGTGGCTGGTTCATTACAAGTGACCGCGCGCGTGCTCGAAGTCGCCTTGCACAAATGCCATACTTTGCATTTTGATTTAAATGCGATTGTAGATGGGTATGGTGTTGCACCGGTGCCTGCACCCTCACCAGACTTTATTGTCGGCATGGGCCGTACCAATGATGCGATTTTGTTCGGCGGTTTTGTGCAATTGTTTGTCAATGCAGACGATGCTGCAGCCGAACAACTGGCCAAGCAATTACCTTCTTCTGCGTCTAAAGACTACGGCCGCCCGTTTGCTGAAGTGTTTAAAGCCGTGAATATGGACTTTTACCAGATTGACCCGATGTTGTTCTCACCTGCCAAAGTGAGTGTGACCAACCTTAAGTCTGGTAAAACGTTCTTTGCCGGTAAGTTTAACGAAGACCTTTTGAATCAATCGTTTGGTGGATAGATTTAAAGTTCTACTAAAATAATAATCACGCGGGATACAATGCATCATATGCAATGTTCCCGCGTTATTTTTTAGAAGCTGTCTTATGCAAGTTGTTCCTATTTTTACCGACGAAGTCGCCCAGGCGGGCGGCTGGCACGGGCAAAGCCTGGCGCAGGCTTTTGCACGACGTGGCTGGCAAGCACTGATGGTGTCACTCGATAGCTGTCATATCAGCATCAGCCAGCAGCAGGTGCAAGTACATATCCCTGGGTTAGCGCAGGCCGCACCGATGGCGTTTGTGCGAGGAGTGGCTGCCGGCACCACACAGCAGATCATTACACGCATGAATATATTGCATACCTTGCAACGGCAGGGTATGACCATTTACAACCATGCACGCGCGATTGAAACCACGGTGGATAAAGGCATGACCAGCCAGTTGCTGGCAGAGCAGGGCGTGGCTACGCCTGAGACCTGGGTCTGTGAGCATCGCGCCGTTGCGCATAGGTTAATGCAGCAGGCGCTGGAGGCTGGAAAAACACTGGTCATTAAGCCTCTGTTTGGTTCGCAAGGCAAAGGCGTGCGCTTGATAGAGCAATCCAATCAGTTTGCACTACCGCAAGATCAGTTTGTGGATGGTGTGTTTTATCTGCAGGAAAAAATAGACTGCGGCCCTTATCAGCATGATTACCGGGTTTTTGTGGTGCGGGGTGAGCCGATTGCGGTGATGAAGCGGCAGGGCGACAGCTGGTTGCATAATGTGGCGCGCGGTGCGCGCTGCAGCGCCTGTGATGAGATTGATGTGGCCGCCATTGGCGTTAAGGCCGCGCAAGCCATTGGCATTGATTATGCGGGGGTGGACGTGATGCGCGATAAACATGGCAAATTGTGGGTGATTGAAGTGAACAGTATTCCTGCCTGGCGCGGCCTGCAGAGTATTACCAACTTTGAGATTGCCGATGTATTGGTGAATGATTTGCTGCAGCTGGCCTGCAGCGAGCAGGTGCAGCGATGACAACTGACGTGCAACAAGCTTACTCGCAAGCCTGCCTGGCAGAACTCGAAGCCCTCAAGCCGGGCAATGTGCATATGTTTGCTGACGGCCATGGCATGGTAGTGCAAGACTTTATTCACAGTGCCGAGGCTTCAGCGCCAGCCTTGTGTGATGACCAGCTATTTGGTACACGCACGTTAGGCCAACGCATTTTGCAGGCCTTGCAAGCGACCCATGCTAAAGTCGGCTGCAATACTAATTTAGGGATTATTTTGCTGGCAGCGCCTGTAGTCCAAGCCTGTTTGCAATATCCGCAGTTGCCTCTCCAGGCCGGTTTGCAGCAAGTGTTACAACAAACCACGATAGGCGATGCCAGCTTGGTGTATGAGGGCATCCGCTTGGTGAGCCCGGCTGGCATGGGGCAACGCGACGAGCATGATGTGTCGCAAGCGCCGCAGATCACTTTGCTGGCGGCTATGCAACTGGCCAGCGCAAATGATATGGTCGCACGTCAGTATGTGGATGGCTATGCCCATATATTTTCTACCGCCATGCCGCTATACCATGACTACTATCAGCGCTGGCAACGGCCAGCTTGGGCGTTAACTGCTGTTTATTTGCATTGGTTCTCGACCATGCCAGACAGCCATATTGCCCGTAAATACGGCGATGTAATCGCTGCAGAAATACAGCACGCTGCTAGCGAGCATTACCAGGCATTCATCGCCCTGGAAAACCCTAAACACTATATGCCTGATCTACTGCAATGGGATCTCTCACTCAAGCAAGCCGGAATTAACCCTGGCACCAGCGCTGACCTCACCGTGATCACTGCCATGTTTTCATTGTTGAGTGAAAGCATTCAATTAGGGAGCTGAGGTATACTGTCAGGCTTTAGCAGCCTACACTCAGGAGCGCGTCATGACCGATCAGGTACTCACCGAGCAAGAAATTCAACAGCATTTTTCTGAGTCTTTACCACACTGGTTTTATGAAGACGGCTGGATCCGCCGTAAATACAAAACCAATAGCTGGAAAGGCACACTAATGGTGGTTAACACCGTTGGCCATTTAGCTGAAGCAGCCTGGCACCATCCAGATTTAACCGTGTCGTATGCGTTTGTGGTGGTTAAACTGTGTACGCACAGTGCCAAAGGCATCACCATGAAAGACATCGAGCTCGCCCGCAAAATTGAAGAAGTGGTGCAATGGCAACCGCAATTGCAAGCAGGCTCTGCGCTTGAAGGCACTCCACAGGATGATCTGCGGTTCAGTTACGTCAAGCACGACGCATCAAAGTCTGCCTGATAAGTTGTTCTTTTTAGTTTAGCTGCAATGGTATGAGTATCAATAGTCATGCTGGCTTGCCGCCAGCAATCTTCTTAATGGGCCCCACCGCCAGCGGAAAAACCGCAGCGACCATGGCATTAGCGCAACGTTTTCCGGTCGACATTATCAGTGTCGATTCAGCGCTGGTGTATCGCGGCATGGATATAGGCACCGCCAAACCAGATGCTGAAACCTTGCGCCAGGCACCGCATCATTTAATCGACCTCATTTCGCCGCTGGAGCAATACTCAGCGGCACAGTTCTCTAAAGATGCGTTGGCGCTGATGCATACCGCGACGGCTAACGGCCACATCCCGGTGCTGGTGGGTGGCACCATGCTGTACTTCAATGCTTTGCAGCATGGCCTGAGCGATTTACCAGAAGCCGATACCGCCATCCGCGCCCAAATTGAAGCAGAGGCGAATGCATTAGGCTGGCCAGCCATGCATGCCCAATTGGCCAGCATTGACCCGGCAGTTGCCGCCAAGATACACACCACCGACTCACAACGCATTGAGCGCGCATTAGAGGTTTACCGCATCAGCGGCAAATCCATGAGCACATTGCGTGCACAATCGCAAAAAGTCTCGCTACCATTTAATATTCTTAAACTTGCCCTCATGCCAAGTGAACGCAGTGTCTTGCATCAACGCATTGCCGAGCGCTTTCAACTCATGCTCAAGCACGGCTTTATCAATGAAGTAAAAAGCCTATTGGTTGAATATCCGCAATTGACTGTAGATAGCCCCAGTATGCGCTGTGTCGGCTACCGCCAGGCCCTGCAATATTTAAATGGCGACATTGACTTAGCTACCTTGGGTGAGCATGGCGTCTATGCTACCCGCCAACTTGCCAAACGCCAGCTCACCTGGCTGCGCGGCATGTCAGATGTGCATGTGCTTGATTGCTTGCGAGCGGATTGGGGCGATGAGGCACTCACCCAGATTCAACAGCATACTCAGTTATAAAAAAAACCGGACATTGTCCGGTTTTTTTATTTTAGCCAGCGACCGACAAACGTACTAGTAAGCGCCATCTTGACCAACCACCGTTAACCAGGCCGTTTTAGCCACAATCAGCATATCTAAACGTGGACTCCAGTTGCGCAGATATTCCAGGTCATAATGCACACGCTGCTCCATTTTTTCCAGGGTGTCTGTTTCACCACGAAACCCGTTGACTTGCGCCCAGCCAGTAATGCCAGGTTTAACCTTATGACGCACCATGTAGCCTTTAATCAGCTTACGATACTCTTCATTGTGCGCGACAGCATGCGGACGCGGGCCCACCACGCTCATGCGGCCTTGCAACACATTAATAAATTGTGGCAGCTCGTCCAGTGACGATTTACGCAAAAAGGCGCCCAATGGTGTAATACGCTGATCATTTCTGGTTGCCTGCGTCACAGTGCCACCATCTTCAGTCACTGTCATCGAGCGAAACTTATAGACCAGAATTTCTTGACCATCTAACCCATAGCGACGCTGCTTAAAGATAATCGGGCCAGGGGAGGTGAGTTTAACCCCCAAGGCAACCCCGATCAAAATAGGTGAAATCAAGATCAGCACAAACAATGAGAACAAAATATCAGCGGTACGTTTAATCAGGCCATCTACGCCAGTAAAAGGCGTTTCGCAGACCGAAACCACCGGGATGCCATTCACATCAGAAACACGGCCTTGAATCAGGTCGGTCACAAAAATATCCGGCACAAAATAAATAGAAGCCGTGGTGTCTTTCAGGTCATCCAGCAACTTTAAAATACGAGGGTGGCTAGACATCGGCAATGCGATATAAATGGTATGAATCTGATGATTTTTGCAGTAGGCAGGAATATCCGTCAGTGCGCCCAAAATCTCAAAGCCATGGTCTTGTGGGGCACGCTCCGGCGCGCGATCCTCAAAGAAACCCAATACAGAAACACGACTATATTCATCGGCCAGCAAATTATTTGCCACGGCCAAGCCTTGTTCATTCAAGCCGATAATCACTGCATTTTTGATAGGCCCTTGCAAGTTGATAAAAACAGGCGAAAGCTCTTTAAGTGCAGTTAATGCCAGAATTTGTGCAATCGGCGTACCTATTAGCCAAGCGTAAACAATTTCTGGTGTATACAAGGTGATATAGCCAGTAATGCGGGCAAAAATCAGCACCATGCCCGCTAATAATATCCACTGAAAAATGACATCTCGCGCCATTTTCCAAAAGCCTAAACGAATTTTGGCACCACTTGGAAACGTGACTGAAAATAATAGGATAGAGGTGAAA
Organism: Methylophilus sp. 5; assembly: GCF_000515275.1. NCBI lineage: Bacteria > Pseudomonadati > Pseudomonadota > Betaproteobacteria > Nitrosomonadales > Methylophilaceae > Methylophilus > Methylophilus sp. 5. The sequence continues at coordinate 2,798,848 of NZ_KI911560.1, read as the reverse complement.
AAGATAGAGATAGGGATTCTATCTTCGAAATAAATAAAAATGCCCCACATAAAAAATACTAAAACGAGGGGCTCTACAATGGACTCTATGAAATAAAGAGGGCTTCTAGGCCCAGAAGATAATCCTGAGATGGTTCTAATTGGCGGTCTGATAGTTTTTTTCATAGATTACTTATTTCTATATACCGTCCGAGTTTAACCAAATTCATGCTTAACAGCAATCGGGGCGTGGCAGTCTGCAAACAATCGGCATGTCACAAAACCATCTTCAAGTTGGCGTAAACTCAGCAACTGATTTAATAATTCTCATTGCATCTGTTAAAAAGTTAAATTTTGGTAGCAATGAATGTATGTTTACAGGTTAGAATGTAACTCAAACATCATATTTTCTATTGCTTAAAATACATGTCATCTCGCAAGCAATCCCCTAAAGTAAATATTCAACGACCCATACGCTGTTGGCTTGCGTTAACACTCAGTGCTTTGCCATTTTGTGTGATGGCCGATGAGTTGGATACGATACAGTTTAACGCTGCGATCAATAAGACATACGATGACAATATTTTTCGTCAGAATAGTAATGCGATTTCTGATGTGATCACAATTACGACGCTGGGCTTCAGAGTTGACAAAAGCTACTCTTTGCAACGTTTCACTTTAGATGCGTCTTACACAGACTTTAAGTATAACCGTACAGACTTTCTTGATTATGACGCCAAAAACTATAACGCGGCTTGGTTATGGTCACTGACGCCTAATCTGACCGGTAAAATTACTTCCGAGCAATCTCAGGTTTTAAATGACTTTAGAGATTTCGCCAATCCTATTCAAAACATTAGAACCTCAAAAATACAAAGATTCCGCGCAGAGTATTCACCTCATCAGGTTTGGACTGTCATTGGTGGCGTCACTTATACCGATGTAACGAATAGCCAACAATTTAATGCCCAGGCCGACTTTAGTGCATTTGCATTTGATTATGGCGCTAAATACCGGTTTTCATCTGGCTCCAGCCTAGCGTTTTTAGGCCATAATCGAAGGGGTGAATATAGTGGCAGGCCAGTGAGTGCTATATTTGACAACGGTTATGATGAGACTGAGTTTGAAATAGATGCGGTGTTGAAAGCGTCTGGTAAAAGTAGTTTGAGTGCTAAATTAGCGTATATTCAACGTGAGTATGATCATTTAACGCTACGTGATTACCAGTCGTTTATTGGTTATGTCAATTATGATTGGTTCATCACTGGCAAAATGATGGCCAACTTTAATCTTTCTCGTACCGTTTATCCTTTCGAGCAGGCGAATAGTACATACTCGTCTACAGATACGTTAAAAAGTGAACTTATCTACAATATCTCCGATAAAGTTCAAGCCAGTGTTAATGCCAGACTCTCTGATCGTGACTTTGATGGACGTGGTCAGTTTGGCACCATAGGGCGTACTGACAAAGAAAAAGGGTTTGGAGGTTCTCTAAAGTGGTCTCCGATTAAAAACGTATCACTTTCTGTAAATACAGGCAAATCATACCGTAATTCAACTTTATCGCAGTTTGACTTTGATGATACGCTCACCAGTGTTAATCTCGACCTGAAGATTTAATTGAAAAGTCTTTAATAAGTTTTTAATCATTAAGCATTTCAGAATGAAAAATATAATTATAAATTTCTGTCTTTTGATATTGGCTGGGTGCAGTGGGCAAAGTAACACGGATGCTGCGTCTTCAGTGTTAGCTAAAGTGAATGGTGATGAGGTTTATGCTTATGCTTTGCATAGTGAATTACAAGCTTCACAACAAAATGCAGATGACCCATCGGTAGTCAAAAACGTATTGACTGGTTTAATTGATCGTCAGTTGCTGGTGCAAGAAGCACTCAAATTAGACTTGGAAAGAGCACCTGAGGTCATTCAGGCAATTGAGTCTGCTAAAGCCAAGATTTATGCGCAAGCTTATCTCGCTAAAAAGATTGCAAAGCTGCCATCAGCCACTGAAAGTGATATTAATCAGTTTATTGAGTCTCATCCTGATAAGTTCAAGCACCGTAAAGTATTCAAAATGCAAGATGTCGTTTTTTCAAATGAGCAATCCTTAGTTGATTTGCAACGTGTTGAAAAAGAAGTTTTAACATTAGGCGACTTGCAAGCTATTTTAAGCGCCAAAGGTATCCATTTTGAAACAGGTAGCAGCCAGTTCTTTACAGACAGACTACCTGAGCACGTGTTAAATAAAATCAAGTCTATGAAAAAAGGAGATTTACTTTTTTTACATAGCAATCACAACATTATCGTAAAGTCGATAGATGATATTATTGAGCAGCCTATGCCAGATAAAAGTGCACATTTGCTGGCTGCTCGATTGTTAAGCCAGCAGCAACAGCAGGAATTTGTTACGCAGGAAATTGCCAGATTAAAGGCTTTGGCAAATATACAAGTTTTGGACTCGGAATTGAACGGGCAGCCGCAAGCGGCTAATCATTAGACTGCAGTTTGCTTATATGTTTGTTTGATTTTCATTTATGATCACCGTAATACAATAGACTTAACTACCTAAAGAGTTATCACTTATGATGAATTTAAAAAATTATTTTCTTATTACATTTTTGTTTTTATTTAGTGTAATAGCCCATGCGGACTATACCTTAGGTGCCGGTGACTATGTCAAAGTAGTCGTCTATGGTGATGCCGAGTTGACGCGAGAAACGCGAGTGTCAGAAGACGGTGTACTCACTATGCCATTGATCGGTGAAGTTAAAGTTGGTGGTTTGACGACCATTGAGAGTGAGAAGCGTATTGCAGAACAGTTGAAGCGCGGCGGTTATATTGCCAATCCACAAGTGTCTGTATTAGTGCTCGAGTTTATGAGCAAGTCGGTTTCTGTATTAGGCGGTGTACCTAAGCCTGGACGTTACCCGGTGACCAGGCCAACGGATGTGAAAGATATTCTTGCAGAAGCAGGTGGCTTGGTGCCTGATGCCTCTGAAATCATTACTGTCGTACGGGGTGACAAGCGTAGTGAGTATGACTTGAATGAAGTGATTGAGCGTCGTAACGTTAATGATCAAGACGTACGCTTAACAGGCGGTGAAACCATCTACGTAAGCACGCGTGATGTTGCAGTGGCTGGGCAGGTCTTACGCCCTGGTAAATATGGTATTCAAGGCGGCACGCGTAAAATTAGCGACTTTGTTGCACTGGCAGGTGGGGCTACTGAAAATGCGGGAGAAACATTGTTCTTTACCTCTGCGCGCTCTGGTACACCAGTCACGCAAGAAGTTAATATTGATGAACTCTTTAGATCGCCATCGAACTCTGCAAACAAAGAGTTGTTGCCAGGTGACGTGGTTTACGTTCCAAAAGCACCTCAAGTATATGTCTATGGCGAGGTTCAGCGCCCTGGGATGTACAAGATTGATAAAAACATGACCGTCATGCAGGCGATTGCAAAGTCAGGTGGCTTAACTGTTCGTGGTACACAACGCTCAGTAAAGTTACATAGAAAAAATGCTGAAGGTGCCACTGTGAAGCAATCTCCGGAGCTGACCGCGACTTTACAAGATGAAGACGTGTTGTTTATTGAAGAAAGTCTGTTGTAATTTTAAAGGTCGACTATGAACTTATCTCAGTTAGTGCTGGTTTTAAAGGCACGTTACAAAATGATTTTACTGGTGTCTGTCATTACTTTACTGACAGCCAGTTTGGTGAGCCTGTTATTTCCTAAAAGTTACAAGGCGGCAACAACAATTATTCTAAATTACAAAGGTGTTGATCCCGTTACTGGTATGGCAATGCCTGCGCAGTTAATGCCAGGCTATATGGCGACTCAAGTAGATATTATCCAAAGTAAAAATGTGACTTTGGATGTGATTAAGCGTTTGCATTTAGCAGAAGTAAAGTCATTGCAGCAGCAGTTTTCTGAGGCGACAGAAGGTAAACAGGCTGATATCAATCAATGGCTTGCTGATTTGTTGCAACAAAAATTGATGATTTTGCCTTCCAAAGAAAGTAGTGTGATCAGCATCGGCTATAAAGGGGTTGATCCTGTATTTGCAGCAACGATGGCGAATGCGTTTGCTGAGTCTTATATTAATTTAAGCTTGAAGTTGAAAATCGACCCTGCTATTAAAGCATCTCATTACTTGTCAGAACAAACCAAGGTATTGCGTGAGAATGTGCAACAGGCCCAGAACAAACTATCTGAATATCAGCAAAAACATGGCTTAACCAGTATTCAGGAAGCCTACGATGTAGAAACCTCAAAGTTAAGAGACTTATCGTCACAATATAGTTTGATGCAGTCTGCTTCTATTGATGCAAACTCACGCCGTAATGATGCTACAAAAAACATGAGTGACTCTCCTGATGTCGTTCAAAACCCGATTGTCCAGAACTTACGCATGAATCTGTCGACAGCTGAGTCTAAGTTGGCTGAAATGGGCCAACGCTATAGTAAAAATCACCCAATGTATATCGCCTCAGAAGCAGAGGTGAATAAGTTAAGAAGTCAGCTCAACACTGAAATTGATCGCACTGTTGTAAGCTTGAGTAATAGTGCAAGCATCAACTCCCAACGGTTGGGCGACGTTAAGTTTCAGCTTGAAAAGCAAAAGCAGAAGGTGCTTGAACTGAATCGTTCAAGATCAGACTTGTTGATTTTTGAAAAAGAAGTACAAATTGCCCAAAACGCGCTTGAGGCTGTGAATAACCGCTTTAGCCAAACGGCATTAGAAGGTCAGTCAAACCAAGGTGACATTTCTGTCCTTGAAACAGCGGTGCCGCCATTGGAGCCAAGCAACCCGAGCCTACTTCTGATCGCCCCTTTTTCGTTGATCATTGGTGCCTTGCTAGGTTGTCTGTTTGCCCTGCTTGCAGAAATGTTGGATCGCCGTATCCGTAGCAAGGATGATATTCTTGCCCTAGGTGAGATTCCAGTGTTTGAATATAGTATCAAGCCAGTCTAATTTTTTTAGCGACCCCTTTAGAAAACAATTTATCAGGCAAAAAGTGATTGCGTATGAATATTATTGAAACAGAGAACAAAGCGCCCTTGAAAACAGTTTCTTCCAGCATCGGTCACCTGCTGCTTGATATGGGGAAAATTACCGACAAAGACGCTGAGCGTATTCTTAAGTTTCAGAAAGAAAAGTCCATGCGTTTTGGCGAAGCCGCCTTGGCACTTGGCTTCGTCACCATGGATGATATCAACCAGGCTTTGTCTTACCAGTTTGATTATCCTTACATTACACCAGAAAAAGCTTCGTTTAATACCGGCCTCATTGCCGCATTTGATCCATTTTCAAAGCAAGTCGAATCGCTACGCTCATTACGCACCCAGCTTATTTTGCGCTGGTTTGAGCGAGGTTTTAAAACGATTGCAGTGTCATCTGCTAGAGAAGCTGATGGTGCCAGTTTGCTTGCATCCAATTTGGCGGTTGTTTTCTCACAGTTAGGCGAACGCACACTGTTAATAGATGCAAACTTGCGCGACCCCTCACAGCACAAACTCTTCAAGCTGAATAATCATCAGGGCCTCTCTGATATTCTTGTTGGTCGAGCATCGACTGATGTTGTAGTCAGAATCCCATCATTATTAAACTTGAGTATTCTGACTGCAGGCGCAACACCGCCTAACCCACAAGAGCTGCTCAACAAAGAGGCATTGAACGACCTGCTCAGTAGTTTTGCAGAACACTACGATGTGATCATTATGGATACTTCTCCATTACTGCAGTCATCTGATGCGCAAATCGTCGCCAAAAAAGTAGGTGGCGTGCTTATTTCAACGCTGCAAAATAAAACAACATTAAACGACACTCAAGAAGCATATGAAGCCTGTCGTAGCTTGGGCATTGATGTTCAAATAGCGTTGAACGCAGGCTAGTATGTCAGCTTCACTAGTCTCAACCACGCCAGGATCAAATCAAAAGCTTTATGGCTATATCGCTATATTGCTATCCATTCTGGTCCTGTTTACACCGGTATTCCATGATCTCTTCGTCACGGTCTGGAATACCGACACCCAATCACATGGCCCCATTGTTTTAGGGATAGGCATCTGGTTTTTCTACTTTAAAACCAAGCAAATCCTGGAAAAGCCGCAAACATTTAAGCCGCTCCCTGCCGTTGGTTGGCCGCTTATTATATTCGGCGCCTGCTTATACCTGGTAGGCTATTCGCAGAGTGTTTACATCATCTCCATTCTGTCGTTAGTCTTTATACTATGCGGCCTGATATGCATTATTTTTGGCGCTAAAATAGCACTCAAATATTGGTTTGCCTTGTTCTTTTTCATATTTCTTATTCCTTGGCCAACATCGGTGATTGATACACTGACGCAGCCAATGAAAATTGCAGTGTCATTTGCTGCAGACCACCTGTTATACGCACTCGACTATCCAATTGCGCGCTCTGGCGTGATTCTGCAAATTGGCCAATATAAATTACTGGTCGCGGATGCCTGTGCAGGCCTGAACTCCTTGTTTACCTTGGAAGCAATAGGTTTGCTATACATTAATGTGATTAATCACCAGGCTTTCTGGCGCAATGTGCTGCTTGCCGTGCTTATCGTGCCAGTCTCTTTCATTTCAAATGTGTTGAGAGTTTGTACGCTGGCATTAATTACGTACCACATGGGTGATGAAGCAGGGCAGGGCTTCTTGCATAACTTCTCAGGGATGGTACTTTTTCTGACGGCACTCATTTTGATTATCGTGATTGACTCATTGATTCAAAAAATTGCCGAAAAATTTAATATTAAGAGCTTGCTGAGCCAAGAATAGCGTTAGTGATGAAAGAATTATACTTAAAACTGCCCTCAGTAACATTTGCAACAGGCTTACAGCTATTGTTGTTGAGTATTGTTTTTTTGGGACTGGCCACCATGCTCAAGCCGCACGAGCATTATGCAAAGTCAGAAAGCAACTTCGAGAAAAATATCCCCAGAGTCATTAATGGATGGGTAGAGGTGCGGCAGTCGACACCGCAGGTCAGTATGGTCAGTGATGAAAAAAGCCTCATAAATCAGCTGTATGATGACACCCTGATGAGGACATATGCTGACGGCGATGGTCACCAGGTAATGGTTGCGCTCGCATATGCCAGGGAGCAACGTCAGGATGTGAAAATTCATCAACCCGATATCTGTTATCCAGCACAGGGTTATCAAATGCAAAGAACAGAGACTGTTGTATTTGATGCATTACAACGTGACGATAGTGCGCAGGTGACAGGTAAACGACAGCTTTATTATGGCCAAAATCACCTAGAGGCAGTGAGCTACTGGATACGCGTAGGTGACCGTACCTTGACTTCCGGCTTCCAAATGCGTTTAAAAATCATAGAAGATGGATTGCTTAAGCGGCGCTTGGATGATGGCATACTGGTGCGGGTTTCATCCGTCATTCCGGATGAAAGTAAGCAGGCAGAGGCATATGCTTTACAAGAAAAATTTCTTAAGGAGTTTGTTGAGACTGTTGAACATGAGATGCCTGGACTACTCGTCCCTAACTCGTTGAAGTCGTAATTACATGTCAGTAGTATCAAATGTCAAATGGGTTGCAGTTTCACAAGCGGCAAGAATCTTTTCACAGTTAGCCAACATCTTCGTCCTTGCCAGGATACTGCCTCCAAGTGATTATGGCTTGATGGCCATGGCAACGATTGTCACTAACCTCGCATTACTGATCAGAGATCAGGGCACGTCCGCAGCCATTATTCAAAAAGAGGGATTGGAACACAGTACGATCAATACGGTTTTCTGGTTCAATATCCTGGTTGGCTTTATGATTGCGGTCATTATCATGGTCAGTTCGCCTTTGATCGCAAGTTATTTTAAACATGCTGAACTGATTACTATTTTAGTGGTGCTGGCACTGGTATTTCCCATTTCAAGTTCGTCAATATCGCACCAGGCATTACTTGAGCGCGAATCTAAATTCAGGAAACTCGCTTTTATTGAGTTAGTTGCCTCTATCGTGGCCATGGTGATTGCCGTCATTGCTGCGCTGAATGGCGCGGGTGTTTATAGCCTGGTATTACAAGCAATATTGATGGCGTTAATCTCTTCAACCCTGATTTGGGTGAACTCCGACTGGCGCCCGAAAGGGAAACCTACCGTAGTTGAGTTAAAAGCTATTTTGCCGTTCACCGGCCATATGACGGCATTTCAATTAATTACTTATTTTTTTAGAAACGCAGACAGCATGATCGTTGGCCGATTGTTGGGTGTTGTGTCACTTGGTGTTTATTCCATGGCTTACAGAGTGATGCTGTTACCAGTGCAAAATATCACTTGGGCTGCTTCTCGCGCCTTGTTTCCTGTGATGAGCCGTCAGCAGAATGCACTCGACGAAATGGGCAGACTTTATTTGCAGACACTGGGATTCATTTCGTTTCTCACCGCCCCATTAATGGCAGGTATATTCTCGGTACGAGAAGTGTTCGTCGAAGTGGCTTTTGGCCAACAATGGTTACAAGTCGCTGGTGTGCTGGCATGGTTGACATCTGTAGGCTTTATGCAGTCAATATCGAGCACCACAGGCACTGTTTTTATGGCGCAAGGTAAAACTAGACTACTGATGTGGGTTTCTTTGTTCAATGCCGGGCTACATCTTTGTGCATTTTGGATAGGAGCCAACCAAGGTGTCGATGGCGTTGCCGAGTGGTACTTTTATGCCAGTTTTATTTCCGGCATCTTGTCACTGAAAATAGCAGGCAAACTGGTTAATTGCAGTGGGTTGCAAATGCTTGATGCTTGCTTACGTCCGGTGGCTATCTCGATTGTCATGTGCGCGGTTGTCAGGGCAGTCTACTGGCACACGCTTGGCTTGTGGTGGAACAATGTGGCCGCCCTGATAGGGCTCACCATGCTGGGCATGACCATTTACTTTGCAGCCTACTACCTATTTCTACGCGAAACTTTTAATAGTTATTTGTCGAAACTATTAAAAAACAAGGCTGCTTGATTGCATTTAATATTGATGACCGAAAGATATTAAGGTTCATGAACAAAATTTTGATGGTTTCAATGTTTTTTCCGCCCACGTTTGGTGGTGCCTCCGTGCAATCGTTACGGCTCGCCAAAGAGCTAATCAAGCAGGGATGTCAGGTAGAATTCCTGTCTGACAATGCGACAAAACCAACCATTTATAATGACCAATATGATGGCGTCGTGGTTACACGTTTAAGGACTTATTCAGAGAATCTGCATTCAAAATTACGCGAGTTGATTTTTTCCATCAAACTCATCAAGTTTCTGCTGTTCAGGCCTGATCTCAAAATTGTGCACTTTCATGCGATCCGTGGTCTAGAATTACTTACATTCCCGATTATCCGTTTGATGGGTAAGAAGGTTATCCTCAAGTTGACCTTGGTCGGCGTGGATGACCCTCTGGCTTTTAAACGCAGAAAATTATTGTCTCCTTTGTTCATGTGGGGACTCAGGTCTGCCAATCACATGATTGCCATCTCAGAGGAATTGAGGCAGAGATCCTATCAGGCAGGTTTTGATGATCAGGTAGTGAAAAAAATATTCAACGGTTTTGATGAGGAAAATTTTTTCATTCCAGACGCTGCGCAGAAAGCTGCATTGCGAGCACAGCTGGCTATTCCTACCAATGCGCCCGTTTTCCTGTCCGTGGGTAAAGTTGAGCATCGCAAAGGGTATGATTTGCTATTGCAGGCTTTTGTCGATATTCAAAAGCATATGCCGGAAGCTGCGCTTGTTGTGGTTGGTCCTGATAATGTCGAGTCAAACAGTTATTATTTGAGTTTGCAGGCTTTTATTGCTAAACATCAATTGCATAATATTCATTTTGTCGGCCGACAATATAATGTGCATGAGTTTACAAAAGCCTCTGACTACTTCTTGTTCTGTTCACGGCAAGAAGGTTTCGGAACCGTGATGATCGAAGCAATGGCTTGTGGTTTACCAACCATTGCAATGAATATCCAGGGGGTCACAGAAGATATCGTATCAGATAACAGAATCGGTGTGATTAACTATTCACATAATCCTGCCGAGTTTGCGCAGCAGGCATTAAGTCTCATCAAAGAAGCAAAACAGGAAAATATACAGGCAGCAGTGAAAACCTTGAGTGAAAAGTTCTCAATTTCAAACATTGCTAAAAGCTATATTCATTTGTATCGTCAACTCAGTGACAATAAATAATTAGGCGAAGATCGTGGCCAAAATAAATGTAAATTCATCCAAGGTGTTGCTAATTGTTTTGTCTATTTTTGCGAGCCTTTTTTTAGGTTTGATTTCTTTAATATATGTGCAGTTAGTCGGTGATCATTACATATATTTATTAGCACCAATTCTTGCATTAGCAATTGCACTTTTATTCATCTTTGATCGATATGCTTTTTTGTTTATAGTGGTAATGCTGCGGGCATCACTGGATGCTTCATTTAATGCAATTAAAGTAGGCAGTTTTGGCATTGGAGCGATTCTAAATGCTTTGGTTATCCTTATAGCATTGTTAATGCTTTTAGAAAAACCCATCAAAAATGACCTCAATCTTTCACGGATAAAAAATGCTTGGTGGATTTATCTTTCGCTAGGTGCTTTTTCCGTTTTTTATGCAGTATCTTTCGTACTAAGTTTAAAAGTCTTTCTTGCATATGTTTCTTATGCCTCGATGTTTACTTTAGGGACATACTTAGTTAAGACTCAAGCTGATTTTGGGAAATGGATGAAAGTAATTGTAATTTCTTCATTTATCCCTGTGTTATATAGTTTTTTTTCTTTCATATTTGGGGGACGAGGGGTCACATTTAGTGTCCAAGAGGGGTATCGCCTTCAAAGTACATTTCCGCACCCTAATCCTTTCGCGCCATATCTCGTACTGATAATTTCGGTTTGTTTTTATTTATACAAGTCAAAAGCTGATTTCATCAATCCTAAGTTGCTTAAATTAATGCCAATTTATATTTTAATTTTAATTGGCCTAGTTGTTATGACTAAAACAAGATCTGCATGGATTGCCACTTACCTGATGTTTTTCATTTATGCGCTTTTCAATGATCGTAAATTTTTAATTTACGTAGCCCTCGCGCCTTTATTGGGATTGTTGGTGCCTGACATCCAGACACGCATATTAGACCTAACAACTGGCCACGATTTTGGATCAACTGGCTACGAACGGCTTAATTCTTTTGCTTGGCGTTTGAAGGTTTGGGGAGATGGGCTCGCCTATATGGATAAATCCCATTACTTTTTCGGTTATGGTATCACTAGCTTTATACCTATATCCTCTCAGTTTATTATGGCAAATGCTTTCCAAAAGCAGAATATTGATATCGACGCTCATAGTATTTTTGTACAAACTTTCTTTGAGCTGGGAATATTTGGATTCCTTGCATTACTTAATTTGTTTTATTCAGTTTTTAAAACATTAGCTCATAACTACAATCGGAATAAATTTCTTGTTTTTATGACTATCCTTTCTTACGGTCAACTTATTCTTCAAGGTGCGACAGACAATTTGCTGGATTACTTAATCGTTGAGTGGTACATGTGGTTTTTTATTGGCTTATCTTTGAGCTATGTTATTAAATTTCCTGTTAATAATTCAAAAAATTAATAGGGTTACATTTTTTCAAGAATGATACTGTTATGAAAGTCAATTATTTCACCAGCAGCTACCCTAGGGCAACAGACACTTTTATTCAGCGAGAAGTATTGGGTTTAAGAGAGCTTGGTATCGATATTATAACCAGTGCATTACGTCAACCCGAGAGCGCGAATAATGTGAGCCCATTTATTGTAAATGAGCATAAGAAAACCACTTATTTTCTGCCAGCCAGCCCACTAGAGCTTATTAAGCTTAATTTGAGCTACTTGGCACGCTCAACATCAAAATATTTTAAAACACTTAAATTAGCATTTAAAACACGTCGATCAGGTGTAAAAGGCACTCTTTATCAATTGTTTTATTTTCAAGAGGCCTTGTTGCTTGCAAGCTATCTCGAAGAAAACAAAGTAGAGCACCTACATAATCATTTCGGTGATAGTAGTGGAATGGTAACCATGCTTGCGAGTCAATTGAGTGGTGTAGGCTATAGCATCACTTTTCATGGGCCGCATATCTTTTTTGAGCCAACGTTGCTGGCCCTGCGTGAAAAAGTTAAATATGCAAAGTTTATTGTTTGTATCAGCAATTATTGTAAAAGCCAAATGATGCTTTTTTCAGATGCTGAAGATTGGCATAAGTTACAGATTGTTCATTGTGGGATAGACATTAACAGTTACACCATCCCTCAACAGCCAGATAAGCATGCTGACAAGCCGGTAAAGTTACTCTATGTCGGTAGGTTGGCCGCGGAAAAAGGCGTTCCTGTGTTGTTGCGTAGCTTAATTGCTCTTAAGAATGAAGGTCATAAATTTCATTTAACGTTATTGGGGGATGGTCCTGAGCGAGCAGCTTTGGAGGCCGAAGTGAAAGCGCAGGGTTTAGAGCAGATGGTTCATTTCGGCGGTTTTGCTAGCCAGGAAACTGTAAGGTCGACATTGCAGGCAAGTGACGTATTTATTCTGCCAAGCTTTGCTGAAGGTGTACCTGTGTCATTAATGGAGGCGATGGCGTGTGGAGTACCTGTGATTGGTACTAATGTTGGCGGAGTAACAGAACTCATAGAACACGGCGTTTCTGGCTTGGTTGTTGCGCCATCAGATGAAGTTGCATTAAAAAATGCAATCTTTAGTTATTTAAGTAATCCTGCGTTGCGCGAAAGCGTAAAGCAGGCAGCAAGAAAAGTGGTTGAGTCACAATTTAACTTAGAGCTTGAAATAAACAAACTCGAGCAATTGATCACAACATATCAAAAGAGCTGACATGATTGGGTATCTCAATAGTAGTGATAAATCGGCTCTTGAAAACTTCTCTGTTTGCATTATTGGTGCAGGTGCCGCTGGTATCAGTCTAGCTATTAGCCTTTCTCGGCAGGGGAAACGCGTCCTGCTTATAGAGGGCGGCGACTGGAATGAAACGCCTGATATTGTCGACACTTATGTAGGGCAGGCAACGGCACCTCACCCGCAAACCACTGAGTTCAGGTATCAACGCTTTGGTGGTACAAGCCATTTGTGGGGTGGGCGCTGCGTACCACTGGATAAGCATGATTTTGATAAAAGAGCTCACGTACCAGAAAGTGGCTGGCCTGCAGGTGCAGCAGAGATTGCCGACTATTATCCGCAGGCGCTGGATTATTGTGATGCAGGCAAAAATGATTTTACGATTTCATCATTTGGCCCGAACGCGAAACCTATTTTCGCTGAGGCGCCACTATTAGCGCCTGACCTTAACGAGTATATTGAACGCTATAGTCTGCCAACAGATTTTGGTCGGAAGTTTCGCCAGGAGCTGACTGAATCGAGCAGTGTCTATGTATTGCTACGTACACGCTGTATTGGCTTGAATGCCACAAATGCAGGTGATGCTGTCACCTCTGTCACATTGCATGACGGCAACCAGTCGATTGACATAAATGTCAATCAAGTGGTGTTGGCTGGTGGGGGCATTGAAACCACACGGCTAATGTTGGTTAGTCGGCAGAAAATACCTGCTTGGGGTCATCTGGATAATACGTTAGGCAAATACTATGCTTGCCACTATGACCTGATTTTTGGGGCATTGCGGTTTAGTGGTGAGCGGCCGGTGTTCGACTTTCAAAAAACGTCTGAAGGCATTTACGCGCGGCGAAAACTACAATTTTCTGCCGCTTATCAGGCAGAGCATGGCTTACTTAATTCTGCATTCAGGTTGCACTTTCCGGCCTATGCGGATCCGGCGCATGGTAGTGGGGTGATGTCGACGATTTACCTCGCCAAGTCGATTCTCAAGCCTGAATATCAGGCGATACTAAACCATGGCGTGAACCAAACGCCTGAACGCGGTCAATCATTAAAGCATGTGATGAATGTCGTGATGGATATCGGTTCGGTGGTCGGCTTTGCCTTTAACTGGTTGTTTAAAATTAAACTGGCTAAGCGACGTATTCCATATACATTAGTCGCTAACCGAAATGGCACTTATCCTATTGAGTTTAATAGTGAGCAGGTTTCAGACGCCAATAACCGTATTGAGTTGCTAAGCGAGCATGATCGTTTTGGAATGCCCAGAGTGAGTGTGCATTGGAAGATGACCGCACAAGATATTGCTTCTGGTATTAAATCTTTTAATTTATTAAAAAAACAGTTTGAGAAAACAAAAGTTTGTCGGCTTGAATTTGAGCCAAAAGAGTTAGAAAAGGCAATGGAGAACGCTTTACCAGTTGGTGGCCATCATATGGGTACAACCCGTATGGGAACCACTCCAAATGACAGCGTGGTCGATGTGAATTGCAAAGTGCATGGCGTAAAAAACCTGTATATAGCCAGTGCATCAGTGTTTACCACCAATAGCCATGCCAATCCGACATTAACAATTGTTGCGTTGTCTTTGCGTTTGGCAAACTATCTTTCATCACGTGTGTGACAATGTCGCTTGAAAAGGTTAACAGTTATGGAAAAGAAATCATTTAATTCGATTGTTTTTTCTATAGTCCTGGTAAGTACTTTCTACTTTGGCTTAAGCCAAGTGATCGCAGCCGAATTCAGTACTTTTGAAAAGCCATTTAATGCTAATTCCCTTTGGAATAGTAAACCAATCAATCCGGTGTTCGATGATTTCGTTATTCCTACCTCGAGTTACTTTCCCGCGATGCAAGAAGGCAAGTACTCCACGCACTGCTTTCTGGCCACAGCCAATGATGCACCCATGCAAGTCAAGCCGCCTGTCGGCAAAAAGGGGATTTATGACGCAGATGCAGAAAGTAGCAGCGAAGAGATTACGATTCCGCACTGGCCAGCAGACTTAGTGCCAGCGGAAGGCGGTGATGGGCATGCTGATATTTTTGATACCACAAGCGGTATTATTTACTCATTCTGGCAATTGAAAAAAGTTGATGGTGTTTGGCGTACAACCCATGTTGGCTGGATGCCGCTGAATGGCTCTGGCTGGGGGGATCCTGCTCACTATCATCAAGGGTCCCGGGCGTCTGGTGTGCCATCATGTGCCGGTATCATCCGTAAACATGAATTAAACGATGGTGACGATATGTATCACCATGCGTTAGCAATCTCGCTCACCAACAACGCGCTTTCACCTTCGCCAGCCTATATGTTTCCCGCTACGATTGCCGATGCCGGGGCTAAACGAAATACCGGAAAAATTCCTGAAGGCGCATTAATGATGTTGCCACCAGACTTTGACACTTCTGCGATTACTAATGCAGAGTTGAGAAAGGTAGCAAACACCTTGAAAGTGTATGGCGGCTATGTGGTTGATATGAACTACGGAACACCATTTCTAGTGTATGTTGAAATTGGTTCTGGATTAAAAATTGGTAAGGGTGGCTGGAATTATAAGCTTGGGCAGGAACTTCACTTGGTTAGAGAAAATCTGCGCATGGTCAAAGCGGCAGGCGGTTGGCTTGATGGCAACGGGCAGCCATTTACCCCCAATAAGAACTTGAACCTTCTTTCCATGAGAGGCCCTTGGGTGGCCTCCAACGGTAAACCTTTGGGTAAATTCGTACCGACACAGCAAGCTGTTGTGTTTCAAAATACAGATTCCCCGGTGATTCAGTCCAACTATTCAGACCGCTCCATGCCAGCGATTGACTGGGCAAAGCCACAAAAAGGGCAAAGGTACACTTTAAAAGCGGTGACGACTGGCGGTGCCAGGTTGCGATTCAAGATCATTGACAAAGAGACCAAGAAGCAAGTCTATGACAGCCGTGATCTTCAAAATAATGAGTCGGTGACTTTTGAGTGGCCTGTTGATAGTTTTTACCCGCTGGTCACTGTCACGAGTGGGGTAGGCGACGCTTCATCAGCGCGTGGCATACTGCTCCGCGCCACAGACAAATAATTGAAATTTACTTTAATAGGCCTTCGCTATGATTTATGACGCACTTATCGCACTTTTTTATCTTGTATTGTTGCTACTGGCGATTCCTGTGCTGACCTTTGCGTTTCAAATTCTGATGGCCATCGTGCCTGGTTATCGCAAAGCGGTGATCGTGCCAAGTCGGGAGCGTATTGCTATCCTGATCCCTGCGCACAATGAATCCGCCGGGATTGCGCATACATTGCAATCGATCAAGCAGCAGGCCACCGCCAATACAAGAATCGTTGTAGTGGCCGATAACTGTAGTGACAATACAGCCGAGGTTGCTAGACAAGCCGGCGTAGAAGCCATTGAGCGATTTGACCAGGAAAAAAGAGGGAAAGGCTATGCTCTGGATTTCGGTTTGCAGTTTCTCAAACAGTCTCCACCAGACATTGTGATGGTATTTGATGCTGATTGCGAAATTGATACCGGGACCATAGATGCTCTGGCCATTGCTGTTGTCTCCAGACAAAGTGCCATTCAGGCATTGTATTTGATCCAGTCAAATCCGAATGGCGATATCAAGTCGAAAATAGCCGAGTTTGCCTATGTGGTTAAAAGCTGGACCAGACCATTAGGCTTTCACCGCCTCGGGCTACCCATGCAATTGATGGGCTCTGGCATGGCATTCCCTTGGCAACAAATTGAACATGCCAATCTGGTGCATGGCAGTATCGTAGAAGATATGAAACTGGGCATCGATTTAACGATCGCTTATCGTGCACCGGGATTTTGCCCTGAAGCGTATGTCACCAGCTTGTTTCCCGAGCATGATGCCGGAACAGAGTCACAAAGAAAGCGTTGGGAGCATGGCCATATCAGCATGATTGTCAAAGAAGGCATTCCACTACTGGTTAAAGGTATCAAGTCTTTCAACTTTTCTATTGTTGCCATGGCTTTAGACCTGATTGTGCCGCCACTGGCATTGCTATTTTTATTGTCCGCCCTGTTTGCATTTGTATCGGCAGCAGCATGGATATTCACGGGTGATGCACAACCATGGTCACTAGGGGTAGGGGTGTTTGCAATATTGACTGGCTTTGTTTTAATTGCCTGGTTTAAACATGGTAGAAATATCTTACCTATGATGTCCTTATTTGCCTATGCACCAGTGTATGCCCTGAGTAAAATTAAGCTGTACCTGAATTTCTTCAAGAATCGCCAGGTTGAGTGGGTCAAATCAAGAAAAGACTAACCTGATTAGAAAAAAGAAAATTAATATGGCCTTAGCGCAAACAAAAAAAGTTAAAGTTGAAGAGTTAGAGAGCGTTCGCGGAATTGCTGCCCTCTTGGTAGTTTTATATCATATTCCCAGCTGGAATCCGTTTATTCATCATTTGCCCGTTATTCATGGTGGGGGCTTTATGGTGGATTTGTTTTTTGTATTATCAGGCTTTGTTATATTCACGGCCTATCATAGCAAGCTAAAAGGTTGGAGTGATGTCGCCAGATTTCAATTTTTGCGGTTTGGTCGTTTATACCCAGTGCACCTATTAATGCTTGGGGTCTATTTGGCTATAGAAACCTTGAAATATGTATTACAAACAAAGTTTGGTATTGCGAGTCTGAGTAAGCCGCCTTTTGAAGAGAACAATTTCTATGCATTTTTGCGCGAGCTGTTTCTAATCAAAGCTTTTTGGCCCAACGAAACCGCCATGACGTTCAATAGCCCAGCTTGGTCGATCAGTGCTGAGTTTTATACCTATCTGATTTTTGCACTAATTACGCTATATTTAAATAAAATTAAGACGCTTGTTTTTCCCTTGATAGGCTTGGTTGCTATTTGCATGCTGTTTGTATATCAGCCTGAACATTACAACTTTATGCTACGTTGCTTAGCTGGCTTTTTTACAGGATGCACGGTGGCAAATGTGATACATAAGCATAGTCAGGAAAGTAGAACTGTATTGCCTGTATTTATCATCCCTATGTCTATTATTTTAATTTTGAGTGTGACAGTCATCGCACATGGTTTTTATGGGTATGGCCTGGTGATTTACCCAGCCAGTGCCTTATTAATTGCAGGCATCCTCTTATCAAAAAACAATGTATTTAACCGATACCTATCTAAACCCTGGCTTGTTTGGTTAGGTACAGTCTCATATTCACTGTACATGTCGCATGGTGCAGTACTGTGGTTCTACAATCAGTTCATTCGTGTGGCCTTTCGTCATCCTGAGATCATGATACGAGGTATTTCTACCCCACAATTTACGACGGTGCAATCCATATTGCTAGCCATCGTTTATATTGCTGTATGTTTGGTTCTTGCTCAGCTAATGTACTCCCATATAGAAAAACCATTTAGAGAAAAATCTCGCAAACTTCTACAACTTAACTAATTTTTTTACTGTAACAGTTCTCTTAGCGAAGCTGTTAAGACTCATCCTTTATTAAGTTTTTTGGATACATGAATTCAACAATTATGCGTTTAAGCTTTTCGAGCCGAGATAACAGATACGTTAGAATTCATAGAAGCTTCAATATCAATCTTAAAAAAAACTAACTGAATTTAAATGAAAGAAAACTTAAGTTGAGAACGACCTGGATTGATTATTGCAAAGCTTTAGGGATAATTTTAGTTGTCTTTGGGCATGTGTTCAGAGGGTTAGAGAAGTCAGGTTTAGTAACCAATAAAGCCTTATTTTTACTTACTGATAGTATGATCTATTCTTTCCATATGCCATTGTTTTTCTTTTTATCGGGTTTGTTATTTTTTAAATCCAGAAAAAGCGATATGGCTCTAATAGCCTCAAAAGTTGACACAATTGTTTACCCGTACTTACTGTGGTCTTTATTGCAAGGGGGGGTAGAGCATCTTTTAGCAGGGTATGTAAATCAGCAATCAAACTCTCATAGTTTTATTTTTAAATTACTGGTATCACCAGAAAATCAATTTTGGTTCTTATATGCTCTTTTTTTCTGTTTTCTAACGGCATTATTTTTGTTTAGGATTTTTGGGAAAAGGTATTTTTTCGGTATTGTTTTTTTATCAATAATTGCTTATCTAACATATCAATACTTACCAAACATTTTTTTAATAGGTATTTTAAGTAGATTCTTTGTATTCTTTTTTGTAGGTTATGTGTTCAGTTCATACTTTTTTGACAAAAAGGAGTTTTTTGCTTTTATTTCTCAAACTAAAACATTAGCGTTGCTATTGGGAACTGCACTTTTTTGCCAGTATTATTACCATTGCATACTTGAATATACGTTCATTAATAATAATGTTGCCTCTCTTTCACTGTCCCTTTTAATGATTTTATTAGTAGTTTCGCTTTGCACATGGCTATCAAATAGAGTTGAGTCAAAGATTTTAATTAGTCTTGGAGCATCATCTATGGCTATTTTTTTAATGCATGTTTTTGCTACAGCAGGAAGCAGAATATTCTTAAAAAATGTATTAAATATTTATTCTTATCCTGTACATTTACTTATTGGAACGTCGGTAGGCATAATATTTCCACTTTTCATGATAAAAATTTTCGATAAATTAGATTTAAGATTTTATATGCATGCCCCTGTCTCAAAATGGCTTTTTAAAATTAACTGACCATCTATTTGGACAAACAATCAACTCTCATTAACTAAAGTCTTGCCGGGTTACGTTGTACGCAAAAGTTTTATAGCCCTGCACTCTAGCAATCACCTTATAAAAAATTTTTGGTATATCTTTTGCTTCGAGTTTTATAAATAGAAATTGAAACTAAATTAGTAAGCAATTTAAGCCATATTAATCATTAAACTCCTAAAACTCGTCACATTACACAACAATTGTGACAATTTCTGGCTCCTTTTTTAACATTAATGATTGATAAAAATTGCCGCGCCTTGCCGTAGACGCAGGCAAATTGCATATTGAGATAGTGGACATTCATTCTTTGATAATTCGTATCAACGCTTTAGGAGCAAATGATGAAAGCATTCACACAAGTGCCTTTTATTACCCATACTTGCCTGGTCTCTGTAGTGCTATTTACTGCCCTCAATGCTGTCGGTGCGATAGACCCCAATGTCCCGAGCGCTCAAATACGTACAGAGGCGGCAAACAACCAACTGCGCATGGGACAATATTATACAAAGCCGTTTGCGACGAATTCATTGTGGAATAGTCGACCTATTTCGCCAACTTTTTCAGATTTTGTGATACCTCTTGCAAAATTCAATCCCTTAATTGACTCTGGCATATACTCTTCTGGCTGTTTTTTTGCCGATGATACAAGCGGCCCCATGGTTGTAAAACCTATCCCTGGCTCAAAGGGGGTATATGACGCAGATGCTGAAACCTCACTGCCTCAGGTAGAGATTTCTCATTGGCCTGCTGACTTAGTACCAGCCGCCGGAGGCGATGGCCATGCTGATATTTACGATGTTTCAACCGGAATAATCCATTCATTTTGGAGATTAAAAAACATCAATGGCGTATGGACAGCTAATTTGTATGCCTGGTCTCCGATCAACGGTTCTGGTTGGGGCGATCCTTCGCATTATTATCATGGGGCAAGGGCAGTGGGGATTGGCGCTTGTGCCGGGATTATCCGAAAACATGAATACGCCAGCAGTGACCCCATTTACCCACACGCGTTAGCGATGTCACTGGATACCACCGGCGCTGCGCCTGGCTATGTTTACCCTGCAACGTCGGCAGATCACTACAGCGCAACCAATACCGGCAAAATTCCAGAAGGCGCATTGGTTATGCTGCCGCCTAGTTTTAATGTTTCTCAGCTTAAAACCCCAGAGTTAATCAAGATTGCGAATACATTAAGAGTGTATGGCGCCTATGTCGTTGATGGTAACTATGGTACCCCTTTCGTGATTTATGCAGAAACGAGTTCTGGGCTCAACTTACATAAAAATGGCTATAACTTAAAAGCGGCAAACGAGCTACATTTGATTCGCCAGTCTTTACGCATGGTTACCTCTGTCAAGTCATGGATTGATGCTTCAGGCATGCCGTTCATCCCGGAAAAGAATTTAAATATTTTATCTATGCGTGGACCTTGGGGTGTTAGGCGTGGGACCGCATGGGATAAAACTGATCCATTAATTGGGAAATTCAATACATGGAAGCAGGCTGTCGTTTTTGGCCCGACGACATCACCTATAGTGCAGTCGAATCCATCGGATCGGACAATCAGTCAGATTTCATGGGCAAAACCTAAGGCTGGCGAAAAGTTTAAACTTACTGCGATTACTACTGGCGGCGGTAAACTAAGACTGATTATTTACGATAAACAATGGAAAACGAGGGTTGATACTTACGATCTTGTCAATGGTCAATCCATGACCTTCAATTGGCCTGATGGTGAGCTTTATTTTAGTCTCTATGCTACGAGCGGTGTTGGTGCGGGCTCAAGTGTCAGTGGGACAATATTGCGTGTTAAATAACTGAGATTGGTGTGAATCAAAACTTATGAAACTGAGCGTTACCATGCTTGATATGGATTTCTAATCCGTCAAGAAACGTAACGCTCACCCCCCGCCATTACACACAACGCAGGATTACTTAGTCTTGCAAAAGAACTTCAAAACTTATAAAAAGCCGCAGGCTGATGCACGTGTCACTCGATACGTTTATCGTTATCAGTGCGGTTGAAACGGATGGTCGAGTAGGCCTTATTAACCGTGAGTGCCGCGTCCTTAATCTCGTGAAACATATGGATGATATGTCTAAGCAGACTGTCATCATTTACTCCATTGACTTCGCAAGCGTTACACAACAAAAAACCGATGTGTTAAATGGCAAAGTGTTGCTGTTATACACCGGTCAAGGCATACGGATGTTGATCCCTACACTGAATTTTGTAGCACAGCACGATTTCCACCTCTAGCTAGTAATCAACGACACTGATCGCGTCAAAATCATCTCACCGCAGACCAATTTTCATTAACCAGGCACTTGAATGTAAGTTTAATTTATCTTTAATTGCCTATTGTCGGCATAAGTGTTAATTTAAGTTCATAAACATCTTGCATTATTTTTAATTATTGATGTAAATTATATTGTGTTTAATTAATTATTAAAAAGGGGCATGAATGTTAAGCTCAAAACATATACATAAAAATGCGCTGGTAATCGGTCTTGCGCTATCAGGTTTGAACGCAGTTGCGACAGAATTTAGTAGCTACCTGCGGCCGTTCACCGCTGATTCATTATGGAATAGCATGCCAGTGACACCAAGTTTCTCAAACTATGTCATTCCTGACTCGCTATACAATCCAACGGCAAATACGCCAGCATTTTCTGCCTCATGCTTTTATGCTGATGCTAGCGACTTACCAATGACAATCAAGGTTGGTCCAGGATATGGTGGGATTCATGACAGGGATGCCGAAAAACTGGTTTCAGAGCTGACAATTCCACATTGGCCAGCCAATGTGATGCCGGCATCGGGTGCCGATGGTCACGCCGATATTCTGGATGTACAGAATCAGGTCATTCACTCTTTTTACAAGTTAAAAAATGTGAATGGAGAGTGGACATCTCTCCTGTATGCATGGTCACCATTAAATGGCAGCGGTTGGGGAGATCCTGCGCACTATTATCAAGGCGGGCGGGCCACAGGTGTGGCCGCGTGCGCTGGAATGGTAAGAATTAATGAAGTTGATGACGGCGACACCACGTTCAGGCATGCATTAGCCGTCTCGCTGACAGACAACGCGCTGGCAAAATCATACGTATTTCCAGCGACGTCTACCGATGTTGACGTCTCGAACTATACTGGGCAAGTGCCAGAGGGCGCCTTGTTAATGCTGCCCTCAAGTTTTGATGTTTCCAAGATTCAAACACCATTAGTCAAAAAAATAGCAAATACACTGAAAACCTATGGTGCGTATGTGATTGATAGAAACTATGGAACACCCTATGTTATTTATTCAGAGATCGGCGCTGCAACCCGGGTAACAGGCAGCGGTTGGTATGAGCTGACGCTGATTCAGAAAGCGTTGCGTATGGTGACCTCTGTGCAAGGGTGGGTAGATGGCAATGGCAATAGCTTTCAAGCCAACCAAAACCTAAATGTTCTTTCATTTAGAGGCCCTTGGGCCAGAGGGTACAGCTACCAGGCCGATAGCGATGTATGCAGCGATAGCTGCAGCCCACTCGGAAAATTTGACTCTATTCAGCAAGCCGTCGTTTTTGACACGACCGATGAAGAAATCATCCAGTCCAACTCTTCTGGACGATCAGTCACATATGTCTCTTGGGCAAAACCCAAAAAAGGATATAAATATCAATTGACAGCGACGACGACTGGCGGAGGCAAGCTCAGGTTCGTGATTCGCGACCCTGAAAAGAATGATTATGTGGCTTATGATTCAAAAGCATTACTGGACGGCCAAAACGTTATTTTTACTTGGCCATTAGATCATTATGATATTACTACGGTCGCGATTAGCGGTGCAGGGGAGCCATCCACCGTCTCGGGCTCTCTCGTTCGTATTGAATAATGCCGCCAGTCTAAGCGTTACTTTTGCCGCCCAATTCATTTAAAAATTTTCTGACAGGCACCTCTATAAACTGATAGCTAAAGGCAGCAATGATAAAGGCTGCAGCCAATAGCATGATCTTGGGGTGCCCTTGGTGAATCATTTTGTAACACGGTTGTTGCCATAAGTAGAGTGAGAATGAAATCAGCCCAACTCTGGTGAGTAGTGGGTGGCATAAAAACCTCATCAGATAGTCCGGCAGCTCTTTGATCGTACAAATGGCAACAGCTACGCAAATGGTTCCGAGGCTATATTTAATCGGGTCTGGGATCGGATTAAAGTTTAAGACGATGGCAAGGCCAAGCAGTGCTACGGAGGTGAGCGCATTGACCTTTTTATCTGACCTGTTAAACAGTAAAAAGCTAATAACGCCAATTAAAATAGAGGCGCTTCTGGTATCAGAGCGCCAATACACATTGTAATAATCCAGATGCTGTCCAAATGTAAGCCAAGCACCATTCGCTAGAAAAACCAGGCCGAGTGCGATGAGTGGTTTAAGCGGGTCGAAGCGATATTTTCTGGATAAGAGGGCAATGATAGCCAGTAGTATATAGGTATGCTCTTCAATACAAAGTGACCAGATATGATCCAGCACTGGTGTGTGTTCACCATAGATGCTGTAGTAGTTATAGGTAAATGTGAGCGTTGACAACACACTTTGGTAGCCGACATGCAGATCGTTTTCTGTTCGCCCAAAGATGGCCCACATGGCAATAATGAATACAAACAGCGCAGGCCATACGCGTGAGATACGTCTTTTAAAAAAGCTTGGCAGAGGCGTATATTTTATAAATAAAATCTCTGCCATGAGACGCCCGCTGAGTACAAAAAACATCTCCACACCGAACCTGCCAGCGTTGAAGCCGTGAATATTTACAAAATGGCCGATAAGCACAGCCAAAATTGAAAGCCCACGCCAACCATCGAGGTAGGCGTAGCGCGTCATATGATTAGCGCTGCTCATTTTTCAACCATTCAACAGAACTTAAAAGGCTTTGTTCATAAGTCATGAATGAAAGGTTGGCAGAGGCTTTTTGTGCATCTAAAAAAATGTGTTGCTTGAATAACCTGACTAAAGAGGGCGGTAGTGGCTCTGGTAAGCGATTGGCCAAACCACCTTGCTTCGCTTTGCTAAGGAGCTTTTGAGAGATTTTTACCGCGGGGCTAAATGCTTTTGAATCCAGCTTGAGTTGTAACGGGTGAATACGCTTGACTGGGGTTGCATCAATCGCTTGTGCCAGATCAATAAAGTACTGGTTCCAGCGTGGGCTATCTGGCGCTGCCAGGTTGAAGTGTTGAATATCACCGGCGGCCAATGGCATCTCTAATCCAAGATGAATGGCTTTAACCACGTCATCAACATGCACCAGGTTGCTCCAGCCATCACCCGCGCTACCCAAGTCGCCTAACCTGAACGCTTTAAGCAAGTTGGCGATGCGCTCTACCCATTGCATGCTGCCTGGGCCATGGATGCAGCCTGGACGTAACACAACCACTTTGCCTCCAGCTTGTGCATAGGCTTGCATATGGCTTTCAGCCTCGCACTTGGCTGCAGCATACCAGTTGTAATCCGGGTCAAAAGGGGATGTTTCTGTGATCACGCCCTCGCTTGCACCATACACCGACATGGTGCTCAAATGCACGATCGTTGGCTTGCCAGCGGCCAGGGCGGCTTGCGTGAGAATTTGCGCACCTGCACCGATAGAGTCTTTGCTGCCAGCCACACAATTCACCACCGCATCAACGTTCTGTAATTGCTTGGTCAACTCTGCCAGATTCATGCTGTCGAGAATGACATGATTGGCGACATTGCTGCGCATTCTACCCCTGGATGCTGCAATTGATGCAATGTTTGCATGCTGCAAGTGCGTGTGCAAGCGACTGCCCACGTGTCCGGTGGCACCAAGAATTAAAACTTTCATACGTACTTCCTAACTAGATAATTGAATGCGATGATTTTCCAGCGTGTAAGGTTTCTGCAATGTGGTCTGCCAGGCGTAAGCTCATGGCGACAATGGTCAGGGTAGGGTTGGCCTGACTGCTGGTTGGAAACACAGATGCACTGGCAATATATAAGTTATCTACATTGTGAATTTTGCAATTTGCATCCACAACAGAGGTTTCCGGGGCATTGCCCATTCGGGTGGTGCCAATATGGTGTCCACCGTAGGCACCAAACCGGGTTAAATCTTCTTCAAGTTGATCATCATTAAACTCAAATGTGGCCAAACCACTATGATTGATCTCTTGTACAAACAGCTTGAGTGAGCGGCGGATAGACTCTATGTCTTCCGGCAAATA
Source organism: Methylophilus sp. 5 (assembly GCF_000515275.1). NCBI lineage: Bacteria > Pseudomonadati > Pseudomonadota > Betaproteobacteria > Nitrosomonadales > Methylophilaceae > Methylophilus > Methylophilus sp. 5. Next base: position 2,773,128 of record NZ_KI911560.1, on the reverse strand, counting down.
TTTCCAGTCTACTTTAACCTTGCGCATGCCAAACACATCAGTGTCATCAATTAATGTAATTCGACTCTCTGGGTTGGGATATTGTTCACCATGAATTTCAAACGTGAACTGGTTACTTTTGTTGTTTAAAATAACTGAGGGGAATTTGCGTTTTGCCAAAGTTCTCTTGGTGATCCAGTGATATAAAAACTTAACAGTATCAATAGGATCAAGAATAATATTAGCAAAATGCTTTAAATAAATCCCCAGGCTGGATTGACCATCTTTTAAGCGCTTTCCATATTCATAACTGATAAAGTTCTTAGCCAGGAACAAGCCAGATAACACGCCAATTTTGTGTGATGGATCCACAATCTTTGGAAAATGCAGCCTGGCCACCATGTTACCAGCCCGGATTTTTTTCTGAGTGTCTGCCGTGAGAGCAAAGCGACGGCGGCAGTAAATGCCCTCAGGCGACACTTCGTAGCCATGCCTGACATTGCTGGTCGCGCCCTGTACAGTTAACAGCCCCAGATTGCCAGCAATATGGCATTGGTAATAGCGGCCGACTAAATCATGTTGATTACCAATGCCGTTTTTGCAAATATCATTAGCGTTAAGCAGTAGCCTGGTTGTTTCAATACCGCCAGTGGCCAGAATGACTTTTTTGGCGCTCACCATGGCTTTGATGCCGTCGAGGCTCGCAATCTCCAGCTGATTCACGTGCTCGCCGGATTGATTCAGCTTGATCCCCGTACAGTTGGCAGCCAGCAACACCTCGACATCTTTCGCCAGCGCCAAGCGTTGCTTGTAACGGTCACCCACATTGGTGGGGCAGGAGAAGCGCTCTAAATTGTTGGTTTTCAGAATATCGCTTTTAAAGCCTTTGATGGCGGCTTGCCGTTCAGTGTCGAACACCTTGTCAGCATCGTACTCATACACCCCGGCCTCAAGTAGCTTATTGGCTTGCTGATAATAGGGTGCGAGGTCCTGATAGCCTATCGGCCAGCCACTATGCGGCACATAGTCACGTTGCTCAAAATCAATTGGGTCAAAAGGCATGCAGCGGCCGCCCCAAATAGTCGTTGACCCGCCAAACCGGCGTTGCCTGTATTTGTCAGGCGGGCTGTGTAGCTTTTCATCGGCCACTTTACCGTCATACAACGCTTGCGTCTTATCGTCAGCAAATTCAAATCCTGATTCCAGCAACAGTATTTTCAAACCTCTGCCAGACAATGACAGCGCCAGCGAGACGCCTGCGGCACCTGCGCCGACAATACAGACATCTGCTTCAATGATTGAACCGGAGGACAGGTTATTTAAATTGCTAATCATATTTTTGTTAAATCACTTAAAAAAATTCACAAATAAGCGTTATTATTGAAACTGTAGATGAGGTGTAAGCAGCGGCGCTGCTTTCGGAATAGGTTAAATGTCTTATATCGCATAATCCTGATGGGTTATACCATATCACACAGGTTCTTTTTTTATTCACATGCAACTGAAAAAATAATCATAAATTTTTACGTAATCCTACGTAATTGTTCACAAACATAATTAACCGTGTTGAGTCTCAGGCTGTTTATGTCAAATACCATAGAAATGTTTGGAATCACCATTCACAAGTTCTCGATGAATGGCGCAATTGATGTGTTACAGGAGTGGCTACAGTTTGGTGGCAATGACTGTAAATATGTCGTGACCCCCAATGTAGATCACATCGTACAACTTGAAAAAAATGCCGCATTAAAACAGGCTTATGATCATGCCGCTATGGTGGTCGCCGATGGTAAGCCAGTCGTATTAGCCTCTAAAATTCTTGGTAAGGCATTGCCGGAAACGGTGCCAGGCAGTGACTTGGTGCCCAATATTTTTGAGCGTTTTCAGCAAAAGAAACTCCCTTTACGAGTGTATCTGCTAGGCGCTATGCCAGGCGTCGGCGAAGTGGCTGCAGCCAATATTCAAGCACGATGGCCAATGGTCGAGGTGGTAGGTATTTTGAGTCCGGATTTTGGTTTTGAAAAAGACAGCGCCTACTGTGATCGCATCTGCCAATCAGTCGCGGATGCAAAAGCTGATTTACTGGTGATTGGTTTGGGTGCCCCCAAGCAGGAGCTTTGGGTCGATAAACATGCACACAAGTTGCCAGTTAAAGTTGCGCTGTGCGTCGGTGCGACCATTGACTTTTTGGCGGGCAACAAACCCAGAGCGCCTATGTGGATGCGCAAGTTTGGCCTCGAGTGGCTGCACAGAATGTGCTCCGAGCCTAAACGTTTGGTCAAAAGATATTTAGTAGGTGCCGTTATTTTCCCCAAGCTGTTTATTCGCGAGTGGTTGAAAAAGTAATCGGTGTCACGAAAGAATTTAGTTTAGAAATATTGAAGGAGCCCCTGTGAAGATTGCAATTGCTGGTACTGGTTATGTAGGCTTGTCATTGGCCGTATTGTTGGCTCAAAAAAACGAAGTGGTTGCACTGGATATCGTGCCAGAAAAAGTGGCACTGCTTAACCAGAAAAAATCACCGATTGTTGACCATGAAATTGAAGATTTTCTGGCCAACAAACAATTAAACTTTAAAGCGACGACCGATAAACACGAGGCGTATAAAAATGCCGAGTTCGTGGTGATTGCCACACCGACCGATTACGACTCTGAAAACAATTACTTCAATACCAAATCTGTGGAGGCGGTGATTAAAGATGTAATGGCCATTAACCCAAATGCGGTCATGGTCATTAAATCGACGATCCCGGTTGGCTACACAGAAAAAATCCGCGCAGAACTCAACTGTCACAATCTGATGTTTTCGCCTGAGTTTTTGCGTGAAGGCAAAGCCCTTTACGACAACCTGTATCCGTCACGCATTGTGGTGGGCGAGGTATCAGAGCGTGCACAAAAATTTGCCAATCTGCTCAAAGACAATTGCCTCAAGCCAGATGCCGCAATTTTATTGACCAATAGCTCCGAAGCCGAAGCCATCAAGCTGTTTGCCAATACGTTTCTCGCGATGCGTGTCGCCTATTTTAACGAGCTGGATACTTATGCCGAGACCCATGGCCTGAATACGCGCCAGATTATTGAAGGCGTGTGTATGGACCCGCGTATTGGTAACCATTACAACAACCCATCATTCGGCTATGGTGGCTATTGCTTGCCTAAAGATACCAAGCAATTGCTGGCCAATTACTCACAAGTGCCGCAAAACCTGATTAACGCCATTGTTGATGCGAACACAACGCGTAAAGACTTTGTCGCCATGAGTGTGATTAAAAAAGATCCGAAAGTAGTCGGTATCTACCGTCTGATCATGAAGGCAGGCTCTGACAACTTTAGAGCCTCTTCTATTCAAGGCATTATGAAACGCATCAAGGCTCGCGGTATTGAAGTCGTCGTCTATGAACCGGTGCTTGAAGAATCCGAGTTTTTTAATTCTAAAGTGATTAAAGACATCAATGAGTTCAAACAAATGTCGGATGTTATTATCGCCAACAGGCAAGCCAAAGAGTTGGCCGATGTGGTAGATAAAGTGTATACCCGCGATTTGTTTGGCAGTGACTAATCAATTCTGGAAGTCTCTATGCGAGTGTTAGTAGTAGGTGGTGCAGGCTATATTGGCTCCCACATGGTGAAAATGTTGTTGGGTGCCGGTCATGCGGTGATTACGCTGGATAACTTATCGAGCGGTCACCGTGACGCCGTGTTAGGTGGCAGCTTTGTTGAAGGCGATTTGGCTGATCCTGAATGCCTTAACCGGGTGTTTGAACAGCACAAGCCAGAAGCGGTGATGCATTTTGCCTCTTATATTCAGGTCGGTGAGTCTGTGCGTAAACCGGATATTTATTACCGCAACAATGTCACCAACACCCTGAATCTGCTCGATGCGATGCTTAAGTTTGATGTGAAAAAATTTATTTTCTCATCAACCGCAGCGGTGTTCGGCGAGCCAGACTATGTGCCGATCGACGAAGCGCATCCTAACCGCCCACTCAACCCTTATGGGCGCTCAAAATGGATGATTGAGCAAGTATTGGCCGATTATGACAAGGCGTTTGACTTGCGCTCGGTCTGCTTGCGCTACTTTAATGCGGCTGGCGCGGACCCTGAAGGCCAATTGGGCGAACGCCATGACCCAGAGACGCATTTGATTCCATTGATCTTGCAGGCAGCGTCAGGCAGACGCGAAAATATTCAGGTATTTGGCCGTGATTACGACACACCAGACGGCACGTGCATTCGCGACTATATTCATATTGTGGATTTGTGTTCTGCGCATTTGGCGGCACTGGAATATTTAAACCATGGCGGCGTCAGCGATCGTTTCAATCTGGGCAATGGCTCAGGCTTTTCTGTGCAAGAAGTGATTGATGCCGTGCAAAACGTCTCTGGCAAGCAGGTGACTGTGCTTAACGGGCCACGGCGCGAGGGCGACCCGGCCAGGCTGGTGGCTGATGCCAAGCGCGCAAGAGGCATACTGGCGTGGCAGCCGACTTATACCGCACTGGACACCATCGTCTCGCATGCCTGGCAGTGGGAACTCAAGCAGTTAAGTTAACGAATTAAAAATGTAGGCATAAGGTTGATAAAGATGAAAATTGTTCCAGTGATTCTTTCTGGTGGTTCTGGTACCCGTTTATGGCCACTGTCGCGCGCAGTGTTGCCCAAACAGCTGTTGCCACTGGTGACCGAAAACACCATGCTGCAGGATACATTATTAAGACTTTCCAGCTGGGCAGAGGTTGAACCACCGATTGTGGTGTGTGGTAACGATCACCGCTTTCTGGTCGCAGAGCAATTGCGGCTGGTTGGCCTAAACCCCGAGGCCATTGTGCTGGAGCCAGTAGCGCGCAACACGGCGCCTGCAATTGCGGCAGCGGCCATTGCTTTAAAAGACAAACAGGTATTGATGCTGGTCTTGCCAGCAGACCATGTGATTACGGATGTGGCTGCCTTTGAAGCCGCGGTACGCCGTGCTAGCGTAGCGGCAGAGCAGGGCAAGCTGGTCACGTTTGGTATTGAGCCTACGCTGCCGGAAACAGGCTATGGCTATATTCAATCTGGCAATGCATTAGGCACTGCCGATGGCTGTTTTGACGTGGCTCGCTTTGTTGAAAAACCAGATGCGGCAACCGCACAACAATATCTGGATGCTGGTAACTTTTACTGGAACAGTGGCATGTTCTTGTTTAAACCAGCAGTATTTTTAGCTGAGTTGCAGCAATATGCGCCTGCCATGGTCAGCGCAGTCACTCAAGCGGTTGAACAAAGCTACAAAGATCTCGATTTTGTGCGCTTGCACGAGGCCTCGTTTGCCGAGTCTCCTTCTGATTCTATTGACTATGCAGTGATGGAGAAAACCAAGCTGGCGGCCGTTGTGCCAGCGAGCATGGGCTGGAATGATGTTGGCTCCTGGACAGCACTCAAAGACGTGCAGCCAAATGATGCGGCAGGCAATGCCACACGCGGCGATGTTTACCTGAAAAACGTAAGCAATACACTGGTTCGCGCAGAAAACCGCTTTGTCGCAGCCGTGGGTGTAGAAGACTTGTTAATTGTAGAAACCAGCGATGCAGTACTGGTGGCACACCGCGACTGCGCGCAGGAGGTGAAAAATATTGTTGATCACCTCAAAGCCAGTGGACGTACCGAGCATCAAGTGCATCCGCGTGTGTATCGCCCCTGGGGCTGGTATGAAGGCATTGATGTCGGCGAGCGCTTTCAGGTAAAGCGCATTATGGTGAAACCAGGCGAAAAACTGTCACTGCAAATGCACCATCACCGCGCCGAACACTGGGTGGTCGTGAGCGGCTCGGCCATGATTACGGTTGATGGTGAAACCAGGTTGTTTACCGAAAATGAGTCCACCTATATCCCGATTGGCTCAACACACCGGCTAGAAAACCCGGGTAAATTACCTTTGCATTTGATTGAAGTGCAATCTGGCAGCTATTTGGGCGAAGATGATATTGTGCGCTACGAAGATACTTATGGCCGCAACTAACATGTCTGCTGCCAACACCTTACAAACAGTGATGCAGCAATGTGGCGTGGCTTTTGGCACCAGTGGTGCCAGAGGCCTGGTGACAGCCATGAGCGACGACGTGTGTGCCGCGTATACGCAAGCTTTTGTCCAAACGGTTAAACACGCTTTTGATTTTAAACAGGTCGCCATTGCCGTCGATCTGCGCCCTAGCAGCCCAAGGATTGCCGCGGCCTGTGCCGCGATGCTTAAGCAAATGGGGCTAGAGGTTATTTTTTGTGGCGCGATTCCAACACCCGCGCTGGCCTTGTTCGCGCAAACACATTACATGCCCGGCATCATGGTCACTGGCAGCCATATCCCGTTTGATCGTAACGGACTCAAGTTTTATCGCCCGGATGGTGAAATCAGCAAAGCGGATGAAAGCGCGATGCTGGCATGTGAGCTACAGCCTTTGGCCGCGCCGGAGGCGGCATTGCCGGCAGAAAGCCTCGTCGCAAAAAATGCGTATATTCAGCGCTATAAAGATTTGCTGGGTGAGGGCGCATTCACTGGCCTCAAGCTGGCTGTTTATCAACACTCAAGTGTTGGCCGCGATTTATTGCCCCAATTATTCACTGAGTTAGGGGCTGATGTCATTTGCCTGGCGCGCTCAGATACCTTCGTCCCGATTGATACCGAAGCCGTATCTGCCGAAGATATGCAAAAAGGGCTTAACTGGGCGCAGGAATATCAGGTCGATGCCATTATCTCTACCGATGGTGATGGTGACCGGCCACTAATGAGCGATGAGCAAGGTCAATGGTTGCGTGGCGATATTGTCGGCTTACTGACCGCAAAAGCATTAAATATTACGCATCTGGCGGTGCCTGTCAGTTGCAATACCGCCATTGAAGCCAGCGGTGCATTCGTGCAAGTCATGCGTACGCGCATTGGGTCACCTTATGTGATTGCCGGTATGGAGGCATTGCAAAAGAACGCCACGACTAACGCTGGCATACCTAGTGTCGCCGGTTTTGAGGCAAATGGCGGCTTTTTGTTGGGGTCGACGATTGCTGCCTATCCCGGCTTGGCGCCATTACCCACCCGTGATGCCGTGTTGCCTGTGGTCTGTTTGCTGGCAGAAGTCAAGCGACAACGCAAACCACTGTCTGCATTGGTAGCCGCCTTGCCTCAGCGCTACACAGCCAGTGATCGCCTACAAAACTTTGCCACAGAAAGAAGTAAATCCCTGCTTGAACACTGGTCGAGCGCAGCCGGTCAAATGCTGCAGGCTTTAAATCTGGATGAAACCATGTCTAGCGTAGACACCACAGATGGTCTGAGAGTGACGTGTGTCTCTGGCAATATTATTCATTTACGTCCTTCAGGTAACGCGCCAGAGCTTAGATGCTACGTTGAAACCGATGCAATCATCACCTCTCAAACACTGGTCAGCAGCACCCTTAAACAGCTTAGTCATTTGTAAAACAGATTCTTGGCTGCCCCATTGTCAGAAATATCGACAGAAGTGTCATATTTCTGACAAATTCTTTTGCTAATTTTTGTCAGGGCGCTGTAAAATAAGTGCATTGAAATGGTGCATTACAAGCATCAGGTTCTAAAAAGTGGTGCAAAGCACACATATCACCGCGCCGCCTTAATGTTTATCGCATAAAAAATCAAATAAAATCATGTGGTTATGATATTTAATGCAGTTGGCCTCTTTTTTGCTTATTCATACATATAAATAAAAGTGATTGGCCAATACGGGCTATATAAAATAGCCCGACTACATAATAAGATGGCTAATAATTAACTGTACTGAGGAGAAATACCATGTTCATGCATTGGTTAAAAAAATTATCAATTGTTTCTGCAACCGTGTTTGCATTTGCAGGCTATGCCCATGCAACAAACGTTACATTGAGTTATGGTACCAGCGATTTGTTGGTCCCTGTTAACCGCGATGCTGGTGTGATAGGTGAATTTACATTCAACGATGTGTTTGACATTGATCTTCAAGTGCCTGCGTCACTCTCATTTTTGATTACCGAGCTGCCAGAGCCTGCTTACAACATCGTGGATAGTACATTCAGCTATGGCCTCTACGATCTGTCTAACAATCTGGTGACTACGCCTTCCATCCTGACGCCAGGTGCGTATCAATTGCGCGTGACTGGCTCTGCAGATGGTTTTAGTGGCGGACAATATTTCTTGAGCTTTAATGTGACTACCCCAGTACCGGAACCGGACTTGGGTTCGATGATGCTGTTTGGCCTGACCTTGATGGGTCTGGTGTCATTACGTAAATCACATTCCGCTTAAATTAAAAGTTTTTTTTGGTTTTTTAATTGAGGAGTGGGTATGAAAGTATCTAATGTATTAGGATCTATGGCGCTAATCTCTGCCATCAGTTTCTCGCATCAGGCGTTTGCGACAACAAACGTGACTGATTTGGGTGACTTGAATGCAGGCCCAGTGGTCGAGCAATCATTGCTGCAAATAGGTGCATTTTGGTTACCAGATGTTTACACATTTGACCTGAGTTCTGACTCTACAGTGACTGTAGACTTTAAAGCCTTGCTGGGTATTGGCGTCGGCTCCAGCTTCAGCCTGTATGACTCTACAAGTGCTTTGATTACATCGTATAGCATTCCAGCTTTGTCTTTTGGCTCAACAACGACATTTACCTTTGTTGACCTGATGGCGGGCAATGACTACCAGTTTAAATTTAATCCTGGTGCATTGAATGTGACCCTGTCAAACAAACTGACATTTACTGCACACGAAACAGTAGTGCCAGTACCAGAACCAGAAAGCAATGCATTGATGCTGGTTGGTTTGGGCATTATTGGTTTGATCGCTCGCAGAAAATTTGCTTAGTTTCTTCTAGCAATAAAAAAGCCGGTTTGCAGTTGCAACCGGCTTTTTTGTTTTTTTTTAATCTGACAGTTTATTTGAGATGATCTTTTATTCTGTGCGCGGCCGCAATCGTCTCTTCAGTGGAGGCCACGAGCGCCATACGAATAAAGCCCTTACCAGGATTCACGCCATGCGCATCGCGCGCCAGGAAAGAACCTGGCAATACCGTGATATTCAATTCTTGATATAGTTGTTTGGCAATAGCTGTATCGTCTTGTTGTGTATTAATCCATAGGTAAAAAGCAGCATCTGGCAATTGTGTTTGCGGCCACACTGGTTGCAATAATGGCGTCACTGCGTTGAATTTTTCGCTGTATAAGGCACGGTTTTGGATTACATGTGCTTCGTCGTTCCAGGCCACAATACTCGCAGCCTGTATCGTCGGGCTCATGGCGCAGCCATGGTAGGTGCGATACAAGGCAAACTTTTCGACAATATCAGCATCACCGGCAACAAAGCCCGAGCGCATGCCCGGCACATTTGAGCGCTTGGACAGTGAGCTAAACATCACAATACGACTAAAATCACGCCCTAGCTGGTGTGCCGCTTGCAAAGCACCCATCGGTGGGTTGCTTTCATCAAAATAGATTTCTGAATAACACTCGTCCGACGCAATCACAAAACCATATTGATCAGACAGCTCGAACAGGGTTTTCCAAGCCTGAATATCCATCACTTTGCCAGAGGGATTACCCGGGCTGCACACGAACACCAATTGCGTGCGCTTAAGAATCTCTACCGGCACCTGCGTCAGGTCCATGACAAAGTCATTGTCTGGCGTGGTGTTGATAAAGTAGGGCAGGGCCCCGGCCAAAAATGCGGCCCCTTCATAAATCTGGTAAAACGGGTTGGGCGAAATCACCACCGGTTGTGACGCTACGCTGGGATCAATCACCGCTTGCGCAAAGGCAAACAGCGCTTCGCGGCTACCATTGACGGGCAAAATTGCTTTGTCAATATTGAGTGCCGGAATGTTGTAGCGCCGCTGCAGCCATTGATTGATTGCTTCACGTAAAGCCGGTATACCGACTGTGGTAGGATAGTTGGCTAATCCACCCAAGTGGCTGGCAAGCGCCTCGCTAATAATGCTAGGCGTGGCATGTTTTGGTTCACCAATCGACAAATTGACGTGACTAAAGGCAGGATTAGGCGTCAGGCCCTGAAGCAGATCGCGCAAGCGTTGAAAAGGGTAGGGCTGGAGCAGATTTAAATTTGGATTCATAGGTGTGTATTATAAGTGAGCCTGTCACATAAACAAAAAACTTCCCGGCAAAAATATACCGCTTCTGCCGCCTTAATCTATGGCGCATTGTGTTGGGGCGTGATCTGGTATCCCTATCGCTTGTTAAATGACATTGGCTTGTCTGGTGCCCAATCGAGTTTACTGAGCTATAGCCTGGCATTACTCATGGGCAGTGCGCTATTTTGGCGACGCATCAGACATGTCATACACGTGCCAGCGTCGGCCTACTGGTTAAGCCTGGTGGCGGGCTGGACTAATCTCGCGTATGTTCTGGCGATTATTGACGGCGAAGTGATGCGCGTCATGTTGCTGTTTTACCTATCACCATTGTGGACCTTGTTACTGGCTAGAATCTGGCTGCATGAGCCCTGGCACAAGCCGCAGTTACTGGCGATTGCATTATCCTTGCTGGGCGCGGTGCTGATGCTGACCAACGGTCAATGGATGTGGCCTTGGCCACAGTCGACGTCAGACTGGCTGGCATTGTCTGCTGGCATAGGGTTTTCTTTGAGTAACGTGATGACCCGCTTTTCAACCCACCTCACTATCGCCGCCAAAGGCATGCTGGTGTGGCTGGGGGTGTTTGGGCTTTCTCTACTCGTATTATTATGGCAATCGGGCGTCGATGGGGTGGCATTCATCACAATTAATACCTTGTCACCGCATGTTGCGATGATCTTGGTATTAATTGCCTTGTTACTGGTGTCGGCGACGCTATTCGTACAATATGGGGTCACCAAAATACCGGCCATTCAGGCCTCAGTATTATTCATGACCGAGTTGATTGTCGCTGCGATTGCCGCTTACTTTTTGGCGCATGAAACCATGTCTGCGATTGAGTTGCTAGGCGGCTGTTGCATTATTGCCGCAGGTATTTTGTCCGTCAGTGTCGGTGAATCTGATTAGACTTAAGGTAACAATTGCTGGTAAGCCTGTTCTAACTGGCGGCAAAACACATTGGGCTCAAAGAGCTTTTTTGCCTGGCTTTTTAATGTTGATTTGAGTAACGCGAGTGCCGGCGCATCATTGGCCAGCGCAATAGCACGTTGCTCAAACACAGCCCAATCAGCACAGACACACGCACTCAGCCCAACGTAATTGAGTAAGCTAGCGCTGACGCGTGCCGGAAAAGTGTCCCCGGCCACGGTGAGCAAGGGAACGCCTTGCCACAAAGCGTCACTGGCAGTGGTATGTGCGTTATATGGGGCAGTATCCAGCATGAGGTCGGCATGTTGTTGCCTGGCAATGTGTTGCTCAATACTGGTGCGCGGCGCAAAAACCAAGCGCCCAACCTCAACGTCCGCCGCTTGCGCCTGTTGTTGCAACTGCCGCGTCGCCCACTGGTTACATTGCAATAGCCATAACACGCTACCTGGCACTTGCTGCAAAATACGCATCCAGCCAGCAAATACGTCAGGCGTGACTTTAAAGCTCTGGTTAAAACAGCAAAACACAAAGCCTGTTTCTGGCAGACCATGTTGCATGCGCGTACCTGCATCCGCAGTTGGACGTTGGGCATTATTGGGTTGGTAGCAAGGCAGCGGCACAGGCCGCTCGGCCATGGCGACTTGCTGCAAGCGGTCATCGACAATCATGGCGTCGAATAAAGGCTGGCCATTGAACATGCCCATGCTGCCCGGATAACCCAACCAGTTAATGTGCATACGGGCAGGGCGATAAGCAGCAATGCCGCTACGGCTATGTTGCGTGTAGCCGGTTAAATCTACCAGAATATCAATCCCCATACTTCGCATATGCTCAGCCACTGCCGCATCGGGCATGCTTGCAATGTCTACCCAGTGGTTGGCGGCAGCCAGCAAGGCTTGCCGTTCGCTAGAGTGATCGTCGCTGGTATTGCTATATAACCATATGTCGAATTGATCATGGTCGTGCGCAGCGATGACATCGGTGATTAAGTAAGCCAGCGGGTGGCGCCTGAAGTCTGAAGAAAGATAGGCGACGTTAATACGCTGGTTTGTGGTCTGCTTTGGTGCCAGCGCAGGCAAGGGCACAATATGGCCATAATGCTGCTGTGCCCACCTGCTGGCACACGCTAATTGCTCGTGGCTCGTAGTGCCAGGCATTGCCAAAAATGCAAATGGCGGAATTTGCGCTTGCGATGGCTGCTTTAACGCTGCGCGTACCTCGGCAATCGCAGCATCCAGCCCTTGCCAGTCGGCCATATGCTGCTTTTGGTGAATCCAGTGCACTTTGGCATGCAGCAATTGTGGATCAAGTTTAATCGCTTGCGCATAGGCGGCCACTGCCAAATCTAACTGGCCTTGTTCACGGTAGGCATTGCCTAAGTTGTTATGGCATTCAGCATCGCCAGGGGCTAAATGTAGTGACTGTTGATAATGCTCAATCGCCAAGGCATGCTGGCCCAGTTTGCGCAGGCTATTGGCCAGGTTGAAATGCACATCTGCCTGTTGTGTATCCTGCTTGAGTGACTGCTTAAAATAGGCAGCTGCGGCTGACTCATCGCCACGCACACTGGCAGTATTACCCAGTTGCATTAATATTTGCGGGTGATCTGGTGCCCATTTTAATGCTTGGACTAAGGCCTGCTCGGCCGCCTCGGCCTGTTTTAGGGCAAGGTAGTGTCTGCCCAGCTCGTAATGCAGCCCCGGGTCTTGAGGCGCGCGCGCCAGTTGTTGCTTTAACTGTTCAATGGCGGGCGTCATGCTGCAGCCTGATGATTAAAAGGCTCAAGCAGAGCTTTCCAGCCCAACTGCTTAAACAAGTGCCGCTGTGGATGCAAGCCCGACCAAAAACTATCCTCAGTCAGTTGCGGTAAAGTTGTCCCAAAGTCGTTTAATAACCGCCTCGCCAGTATGGCCGCACAATAAGGTGCCGTCATCAAGCCTTTACTGCCATGCGCAACATGCGCATATAGCCCCTGTGAGGCTGGCAAGGCGGCAAAATGATCAATGGACGTGGTTTGCGCATGCAGCATTGCTGTCGCCAATACTGGCCCTACATACGGCAAGTAATCTGGTGAGCCGCACCTTGAAGCGGCCCGGGCAAAAGTTACTTCTGCGCTGTTGGCGTGATTAAACTGCGGGCTCAACTTGCTCACCATCTCAAGGTTAGCCAGGGTGTCCTGCTCACGGAGATCTGTGTTGTGATCGCCAGGTGCAAAGGTGGCGCCCATCGCATGCTGGCCTGCAACAAGTGGCGTCAGATAACCATCTCCGCATAAAATGACTTTTAATGATTGCATGGCTGCCTGCCCGACAATCATGCCCATCTGGCCGCGCACCGGGTTTAGCCACATGCCACTGTCGGGCAATAAGTGACTCGCTTCTGCGGCATTACAAACCACCACCGCATCAAAAAAATCGCTGACTGTGCCAGCACTGCTGGCCAACTGCCAGCCAGGCTGTTGTGGCAATAATTGATTAATCGTGTGTTGCACGTGCAAGGTGATATTGGCGTGATTGATCATGCTGGCACAGGCCGCGGCCGGACTCACCCAGGCTCCATCAGCAAAGTAAAGGCTGTCATGCGTCAGCGCAACGCCCGCCTGCAGGCTCGCCTGCGCTGCATCAAGCTTTTGCAGCAAGCCTAAGTCTGCATAGCGGCTGGCCACTTTTTGTACCCGCTTATGCTCGCGCGGGTTGCTGCCCAACTGCAACAGGCCACACACCTGAAAAGCCTCGTCGCCCAAATGAAGGCCTGCATAGTGGCGCAGACTAAAACTGTAACTACGCCACGCCAACTGGTCATTTTGCGGTTTTTCTGCATTGAGCCTAGGGTATAGCATACCTCTTGGGTTGCCAGATGCGCCGTTGGCAATCGTGTCTGCACGTTCAAACACATGGACTTGGCAGCCTAAGCTGGCTAACCACCAGGCGGTGCTGCAGCCCGCAATGCCAGCGCCAATAATAGCGACCTTAGGCAGACTGGCCGGTGGCGCTTGTAAATGCGCAGCCGGCCATTGACCGCATAACATGTCACGTTTATTGCCATAGCCACGCGTCTTTTCAACTTGAAAACCCACTGTTTGCAAACCGCGTTTGACCAAGCCTGCACTGGTAAATGTGGCAAAACTTGTGCCAGCATGCGCGCATCTAGCCATACATTCAAACAAGGTGGGTTGCCACATCTGTGGATTTTTCGCCGGGGCAAACCCGTCTAAAAACCAGGCATCGGCCTTAAGTTGCAGTTGCGGAAAAACTTGTGCGCTGTCACCAATATGCAAAGTCAGGCTGGCAGAAAATTCAGGCAGCTCGAGTTGGTTAATGCCTGGTTGTAAGTAACGATATTGCCGACACAATGCCTGGCTGATGGCGGCCAACTCAGGAAAATGCGCATGCGCCGTTTGCAGGTCTTGCAAGGTAAACGGGGCGATTTCAATACTGACAACATGTAAGTGGGCTTGCGCGGGGGCTGTTTTTTGCCACAGTTGCAGCGCAGCCAAAAAATTGAGCCCGCTGCCAAAACCAGTTTCAACAATCACAAAATGGCTGGGGCGGTCTGCGGGGAGCTGTTGCCAGCGTTGTTCTAGCTTATTTTGTTGCAAGAAAACATAGCGCGCTTCAGCCAGGCCATGTTCAGGGTCATCTGGACTGGCTGAAAAGTAAATATCATTGAATTGTGTGGAGTAGGGCAGGCCGTTGCGCCACTCTAAAACTGCATGCGTACTCATAGGCTGGCAAGTGTATCACGGCCGTTTGTTCATGACACCCGCTTGAGTGCCCGGCAACCTGGCTTGGCCAGCAATAGATGCACGTCACCCAGCGCACATTCAGCAAAGCCGCCCTCGCAATAGCTCAAATAAAAATCCCACATGCGGATAAACGCCTCGCTATACCCTAACTGCCGCACGGCCTCAATATTGGCAAAAAAGTTTTCGCGCCACAGCCGCAAGGTCGTCGCGTAATGCAAGCCAATATCTTGTAAATCGACCAGGCGTAAATCACTGGCGGCAGTCATGCTACTGAGCATGGCCGTGTTAGAGGGGATCGTAGAGCCTGGAAAAATATAGCGTTGAATAAAGTCTACCGACCCAATCGCCTTGGTATAGCGCTGGTCAACAATGGTAATCGCCTGTATCAGGGCGACGCCATCGGCCTTGAGTAATTGGCTGACTTTGTTGAAATAAGTGTCGTAATACTGGTGGCCAACCGCCTCTATCATCTCAATAGAAACCAGCTTGTCATATTGGCCCTGCAGGTGACGGTAGTCCTGTTTAAGCAGCGTGATCTGGCTTTGCAAGCCTGCTGCCGCAACGCGACGTTGTGCCAGTAGATATTGCTGCTCGGAAATCGTGGTGGTGGTGACATGGCAACCATAATGCCTGGCGGCATAGATGGCAAAGCCGCCCCAACCGGTGCCGATTTCCACTACATGGTCTGTTGCACAAAGCTGCAATTTGTCACAAATCACTTGTAGCTTACGCTCAGAAGCCGCTTGTAACGTCGTGGTACTTTCATTAAACATGGCCGACGAATACATCATGCTTGGGTCCAGAAACTGCTCGAACAGCGCATTGCCCAAGTCATAATGCGCGGCGATATTTTTTTGGCTACCGGCTTCGCTGTTACTGTTTAACCAATGAAACACTTTGAGTAATGGTTTGCTCAGCCATGCATAGCCGCCTTCCAGCGTATCCATCACCGACTGATTAAGCACCATCAGCCTAATCACATTGGTCAGCGAATCGGCCTGCCAATAGCCCAGCATATAAGCCTCACCGGCGCCTATGCTGCCACCAAAAGCAATCTCGCCATAAAAACGAGAGTCGTGCACGGTGATCGTGGCCAACAAGCCTTCTACACAAGCCTCGCCAAACACATGGCGCTCTGCACCATCCATAATAATAATCTGGCCAGTGCGTAGGTTTGCCAGCCGCTTAAGCACCTGGGATTTTGCCAATTGCGCTACCCATTTGGCCCTACTTTTGGCTTTAAGTGGTTTGGTCAGCGTATCTGCCGCTGCGGCGGTTGAGGATGGCGTAGATGTCATGATCAATCTCTATCGTGGGCGGCATGTGCAGGATGCGGGTAAAAAGGCATTTTTTTGAGCCACAGGCGCAAGGCCTGCCAGTAAATAGCGGCGATCACTTTTAGCGTCATCCACGGAAAACGCAGCAACATGCGGTTTAATGTAGCGGCGCGCCAAGGTTGCCTGTGTAATGTTAAGGTGGCAAAAAACATGGCCTGGTCGTGTTGCCAGCTTTGCATATGTACATTTAATGCATCATTCGGCGCTGAAAACTGCCATTTATATTCAATCTGCATCGGCATAAAAGGCGAGACATGAAAGTTTTTTTGCAGAGTGAATAACAGAAGTGGCGACAGAGGTGGCGATGCTTGCGCTACCGCATGCACGTAAGCAAACTGCTCTTGCCAGGGGGTGTTGGTGATATGACTGACAATGGCCTGCAATTGCCCGTGCTGATCATGGCAATAATAAAAACTGACCGGATTAAAACAAACACCCCAGTAGCGGCAATGCGTAAGCAGCGCTATCCGGCCCAGTGGCCGGTGGCCGGTCTGTTGCTCAACCAGGTCACGCACGCACACATCCAGTGGCTGGTTCGTAGGCCCCAGGTAATCTTTGCGCCTGAAATAAGCCAGATTTGGTTTTAAATAAGACCATAACCATTTGTTTTTAAACAATACTGGCAGCTCATCGAGGTCGATATACAGCATAAAGAGCTGATAGCGAAAGCCGTGCAATTTAGGCTGTAAGCGCTGATGGCTAACCCAGCCGGTATAAATGGCACTGTGTAATGCTTCAGGCACTGCGGGGCTGGCGGACTGGCTCATACTATTGCGGCCTGAAAGTGTTCAATAGCGGTTAACGCGCTGACAACCCCATCTTCATGAAAACCATTGCGCCAATAGGCACCGGCATAGCCTGTGCGGTGATGTCCGCTGATCTGGGCATGCCGACTTTGCGCGTGGGCAGCCGCCAATGTGTATAAAGGATGGCGGTAATGCAGTTTTTTGAGGATTTTTGCCGGATCAATCGCATCGGTATTATTGAGTGTCACCAGCAAGGGCTCCGCCGAACGAATACCTTGCAAGATATTCATGTTGTAAGTGACCTGCACTTTGTCGCTGGCACGCGGCGTGACGTGGTAGTTCCAGGCCGCCCACGCCAATCGTCGTTTGGGCATGAGGCGCGCATCGGTGTGCAAAAAAACAGTGTTGTCCTGGTAAGGCATGGCGCCCAGCACGTCACGCTCGGTGCTCGTGGCCGCTGCACCGAGTATGCGCAACGCTTGGTCGCTATGGCAGGCAAAAAATACGTAATCAAACGGCTGAGTGTTGCCCGCTGCCGTTGTCACTGTGATTTCGTGCGCATGGCGATGCACCGCACTCACAGCCGTATTCAGCCGGATACGATCATGGTAGCCAGCCGTGACCTTGTTGAGATAACTGGCCGAGCCGTCGACAATCGTGCGCCATTGTGGCCGCTGGTCTATGCTCAGCATGCCATGGTGGTGAAAAAAACGTACGAAAAAACGCGCAGGAAACTGCAGCATCTGCTCGGCATCAGTAGACCAGATGGCCGCACCCATGGGCACAATATAGTCGCGAATAAACTGTTGCGAGTAGCCATGCTGCTGCAAATATGTACCCAGCGGCATTTCGTTACCCGGTGACAACAAGGCTAACGATTGTTTATTAAAGCGCAAAATATCGCACACCATGCGGTAAAAACGGGGCGACAACAAGTTGCGTCTTTGCGCGAACAAGCGGTTGAGAGAGGTACCGTTATATTCGAGGCCAGTGACTTGGTTTTGCACACTAAAGCTCATCTCGCTGTCACGCCAGCTAACACCGGTTTCACGCAACATGCGTTCAAACTCAGGGTAGGTTTTATCATTAAAGACAATAAAGCCGGTATCCACCGCATGCTGCTCACCAGCGATGGTGACCTGATGGGTGTGGGTATGACCGCCAAGATAATCATTGGCCTCAAACAGGGTGATTGTATGCTGGCGGTGCAAATGATAGGCGAGGGTGTTGCCAGTAATGCCGCCACCAATAATGGCGATATTCATCTTTGGCCACCTTTGCTTGCATGCGCCTTGATCGCGTGTTGATTACGAACCTCTAGCGGCACCTGCTTGAGCTGCCAGATAATGCCGAGTGCAGCCAGCAGCTTGAGTCCATAATAGGTAAAGTCAAGCTCCCACCAGTAAAAGCCTTGCTTGGCAGACCCAGGAAAATGATGGTGATTATTGTGCCAGCCTTCGCCTAGCGTAAAAATAGCGATCAGCACATTATTGCGGCTATGGTCACGCGTGGCGTAACGGCGACTGCCCCATAAATGCGCCACTGAATTGACGCAAAAAGTAGCGTGGTAAAGTGCGATGGTCGACACCACGAATCCCCAGACAATCAATTGCCAGCCGTTGGTGTGCAAGGCCGGTGCGTAGACCTGCAGCCATTCACCCAACGCATAAATAGCCAAGGCAAAAGCGAGTGGGATCAGGCTATCAAAACGGTCCAGCCAGCATAACTCACGGTAGCGGCTGAGTTCACGCACACGGTCTAGTTGCGTTTTAAAATTGGCGTGACTTAAAAACCAGCCCAAATGGCTCCATAGCAAGCCATGCTGATGGGGCGAATGAATATCCTGCGGTTGATCGGCATGCATATGATGGCCGCGATGATGTGCAGCCCACCATAATGGGCCGCGTTGCACAGCACTTGCCCCAACCAGTGCAAATATAAACTGGGCAACGCGTGAGGTTTGAAAGGTTTTATGGGCAAAATAGCGATGATAAAAACCGGTAATCGCAAACATGCGGACAACATACATCAGTAATGCAAATGCAATGGCAAACGGGCTCCAGCCCACCCAAAACAGTGCCAGTAACGCTACGTGCAGTGCGACAAACGGTAGCACGCGCCACCAGTCAATACTTTCTGCATTGGCCGTTTGCGGCGGTTGGTAGCGGTGGTTATCTAACCAGCCAACCAACCGCCACACCAGGCCAAAAACTCTATGTTGCATGCTGCATCCCTCTCGTAAAGCTTGTGCGTTGGTTCTTGTTGCGTATATGCCTATGGCTGATGTGGAAACACTTGCAGTTTACTGGTGTCGTAGCCCATGGCTTTTATTTTCGCCACCAGCGCCTGGTAAGTGTTTGGGTCAAGATGCGGCTGGCGAGACATCAGCCACACATAGTCGCGCTTGTTTCTGGCGATCACCGTCTGCTGATAGTCCTCACTTAAGTAAGCGATCAGATATTCTGATTTAAATGGCCAGACAAATTGCATGCGCCACTCTGCATTGCCGCTATTGGGCACTATCGTGCCTGTCGGATGATAGGTTTTTAATGCGCCATCAAAACCGCCTTGCCTAAAGCTAAAAGTGGTGGCGATGGTGCCATCCATGTTTTGTTGATAATGCTCAATGGGGTTGTAAGGATCACGCTCAATCACGGTGGGGATCGCTGCAATCACATACCAGTCGCCCATAAAACGCTCAATATCCACGGTGCTCACAGTTGGCATCGGTGGTAAATTGCGGCAGGCGCTTAATCCTAAGATATTTATCATACAAATCACTTTAATTAAATTTTTCATCATATTGATTAAATAAGTTTATATGTAATTTTGTAACCTTCTGGCGTGATAGATTCCAGCGCTACCCAATCTTGTTGCTGGTCATACCAAAGGGTAATGTTCAGTTTTTGTTTGCCCTGATAACGCCCATTGAGCTGATATTGGTGTGTGAGGGTATTTTGCCCTTTAACCATGATGGTTTTAGCGCCTTCATCTGTCACCGTCACCTCCAGATATTCGGCATTTTGCGGATTCAGTAAATGCGTTTGCTTGAGAATCTCAGGGTTCCAGTAGGCAAATGTCATCACACAGGCCGGCAAAACCTGCTGGCTGCCATTTTTTTCAACCACAAATTGGTCGGCTTGGCGCTGGCCTGCCACGGTCGTCACGTCTTTATTTTCTTCGGTATGGGCACTCAACGCGCTCAAACATCCGCCTTGCCAGGTCTCGTCCGCCTGATGCTGGTAACGATATGCATTAATAAACAAAACTTTAACCTTAAAGCTGGCCCGGCTTTGCAGTTGGTTCTGGCTAAAGGTGAAGCTGTGCGTGCCGATCTTTTGCTTATCCAGCCACACCTCAAAAGACCAGGCGTTAGCCTGCGCCACGGGTAGCGCACACAACCAGCACATACATGCCAACACAAGGGTTATGGCTTTAAACATCATTTGCTCGCTCAGGCTTAGGCAGGCCGGGGATAAACGCATTGGTACTATGCACATAGGCGGCATAGCCCGGGCGACGGCTGTGTATGGTTTGCTCCATCAGGCTGACGCCGCTGACTTTTAGCAGCAAAAACGTCATGATCACGGGCGAAAGCCATGCCCAGTGATTGCCACTGGCCGCGCCCAGCATGCCAAAGCCCCACCAGATCAGGCACTCGCCAAAATAATTGGGGTGACGGCTGTAGCGCCAGAGCCCGCTTTGCAGCACAGATGATTGGTGATCAGCACGTGCGCGAAAACGCATCAATTGCCAATCGGCGACGACCTCCCAGTAAATGCCCAGCAGAAACAATAGCCCGCCAGCCATATCTAGCCAGTTCAGCACGCGAGCGCTGGTCACAGCGGCATACAGTGGATAAGAAATCACCCAGGCTAACAGCGCCTGAAAAGCAAAAATAATATAAAGGCTTTTAAACCAAAAATGCGGCTCATTATTTTGGCGTATGGTCTGGTAGCGATGGTCTTCGGTGCCCCAGTTACGCCAGGCAAGAAAAAGGCTGAGACGGAGTGCCCACAGCGTGGCCGCAATTAAAACAAGCAGGGCCCGCGAAGATAAATCATCCGTAAACAGGACGCTGGTATACGCGGTGATCGCGATAAACAAGCTCCACATACTATCTACATGGCTATAGTGGCGGGTGGCAAAGCTGAGTAACCAACCGCAAAGCGCAAACATCACAATCGCTATTAGTGCATAGATGTAAATCATGCCAGCCTCATGGTTTAAATGTGATTATCAAGGTCTCATTAACAGGGCTTGATTAAATCTGCTGCGTATCCACAGCAATAATGGCATGGCAATCGCCCACGCTATTGCTACCCAAATCAGGCTCTGTGGCCACAACGGTAAGCGGACCACGCCCAATTGCTGCGCGCCAAGATAAGCCAAAGGGCCAAATATGGCGCCTAAAACGGCTGCCAGCAAGTGCCTGTGCTGCAACCAGCGCATACTCACATTGAGTGTAGTGGCGAATGCCAGCCATAGCGCCATCATCCAGTAGGGGATATACACAGCCCCTGTGCTTTGATCTGCAAATGCCACCCACCCAAACATATAACCGATTTGGTCAAATATGCAGCCTGTTAATGCGGTGATCAGCAGCGGCAACCCTTGTTGCCAGCCTTCAACCCACTGCACATGTAATAGCGTGAGCAGGGCAACCATGCACAACACCGCGCCACCCAATCCTGTTTTCGCAGCGTACACGCACAGCCACCACAGCAGCTGAAAGCTCACAAAGTTAAATATAATCAATTTGTTAGAGGCCATATTTAAACTTATTTTTTTGAGAATAAATAATGGCTGACCCACCAGGTTTGCCCTTGCTGATAGTCAAACAGTTCGGCGCAGGCCATAAAGAAAATGCGCCAGCGCTGGCGCCAAATCTCGGCCTCAGCCTGCCCATACACAGACTGTAAAACAGGGGTGAGTGACGCGTGGTGGTGGTCCATGTTTGCCAGCCATGCATTGGCTGTTTTTGCATAATGGGTGCCATTCCAGCGCCATTTATTGATCAACTTTAAGTCATCTTGAAAATAAAGTGGCAAGTCGTCACTGGGCATCATGCCGCCACTAAAAAAATAATGGCTCATCCAGTCATCTTCGCCTTTAACATCAAAGGTATAAGGGCTATTGCAATGCACAAAAATATGCTTGAAAAATAAGCCGTCCGGCTTGAGCCAGCGCGCAACTCTGGCATACAGCACCTGGTAGTTGCGCATATGCTCAAACATCTCCACAGAAACCACCCGATCAAAGGTTTGCTCAGTGTCAAACACGTTCATGTCGGCGGTAATGATATGAATATTAGACAAGCCGCGAGCCTGCGCCTGCTGCAAGATGTATTCGCGTTGTGAAGCCGAGTTGGACACAGCGGTAATATGGGCGTTGGGGTAGTGGCTGGCCATCCACAATGTCAGCGAGCCCCAACCGCAGCCTAGCTCCAATATTTGCAACGGGCCACCTAAACAAGCATGGGCGCAAGTTTGTGCCAGCGCCAGATGTTCTGCTTCATCGAGCGTGCGTGTATCCGGCAACCAAAAACAGCTGCTATATTTGCGGTTCATGCCCAAACAATACTGATAAAACGCCGCCGGAATTTCATAATGTTGCGCATTGGCCTTGTCTGGCAAGGGGGCAATCTCAGCCTCACGCATGCGCTCAATAAATCTGATCAGGTCAGATTGTGCACGCTCACAATCACCCTCGGCAATCTCTTGCAGCCTGCTTTTACAAAGTGACCTGATCCCTTTGCGTATCAATGCATCAGATAAAAATCCTTTTTCGGCCAGCTTGAGTGCGATAGATGTTTTTGTGGATTTGATTGTCATGATGATGATTGTTGTACAAGTTAATTGCTATAGTATAGGTCTATCGTGCGGTTGATTTAGTTTCCTGATTCAAAAAAAATTTTAAACTGCGCGCGGCAGGGCAACACCCACTCATTTCAGGTGTATACTAACCTGTATAGTGTATGGATATTTGAGATGAAAATAGCCTCTAAAAAAATAGTTTTTCGTTGTGTTGCGATTGGGTTCTCTGGCCTGTTATTGGCCTGCACGCAAGCGGCCAAGCCAACCGCGCCGGGCACAAGCAATGTTGACTGGCCCAGCTACGGCTTAAATATGGCGTCACAACGTTTTTCAGCCTTAACTCAAATCAATGATAAAAATGTTGCCAGCTTACAACCGGCGTGGTCTATACAAACCGGTGTAAAAGCGACCTTTCAAGCCACGCCTATTGTGGTGAATGGCATCATGTATATCAGCCTGCCGTTTAATCATGTGTTGGCGCTGGATGCCGCCACTGGCAAGCAATTATGGAAATACACGCATACACGTAAAGCAGACTGGCCGATGTGCTGCGGCCCGGCGAACCGTGGCGTAGCGGTGGCTGAGGGCAAAGTGTTTATCGGCACGGTGGACGCCAGGCTGATTGCGCTCGATGCCAACAGCGGCAACAAGCTGTGGGACATTGATGTGGCAGGCAACCAGGTCAATACCGAGCACCAGGATGCGTTGAGCGGCCACGACCCCAATAAAACGCGTAAAGTGACCGGCGGCACCGGCGTTGGCATCGCCATGGCACCGGTTGTTTATCAGCATAAAGTGATCGTCGGCATCACCGGCGTCGGCTACGGCCTGCATATCGACAACCCACGTAGCAATGCACCGCTGGGTGCGGTGATTGGCGTCACAGGGCGCTATGGCCGCCCTGGCTTTTTAGCAGCGTTTGATGTCAATGATGGGCACCAGGTATGGCAGTTTGATACCATCCCCAAGCAAGGCTGGGAAGGGCGCTTTACCACCCAAACAGCTGATGGTAATCAATTTGATCGCGACGTTGCAGCAGAAAAAGCGGCCATGCAAGACTATCCAGATGCAGCCCGTTTTGGCGGCGGCTCTGCCTGGAGCACACCTGCTATTGATACGGCCACCAATACCTTGTATTTTGGAACGGGCAACCCCTCACCACAAATGAATGATGTGTCCAGGCCCGGTGATAATCTTTACAGCGTGTCATTGGTGGCGCTGGATACAGAAACTGGCCAATACAAATGGCATTACCAGCAAGTGCCGCATGACTTGTGGGGCTACGATTTGGCAAGCCCGCCAGTGTTATTTAATTACAGCTCCCAGGGTAAAACCATTGCAGCCGTCGGCCAGGCCAGCAAAACAGGCTGGTTCTATATTAACGACCGGGCCAGCGGACAATTCCTGGCCAAGTCTGCCCCGTTTGTCCCTCAGCACAATCTATTTAAAAAACCGAGCGCTGAAGGCACCGTGGTTTATCCTGGCATATTAGGCGGCGCCAATTGGTCACCGGTCAGCCTTGATGAGGCTCAGCAAAGAGTCTATGTGGCCGCCATGCACAGCCCGATCAAATACACCGTGCACGAAACCGAGCTTAAGCCAAGCGAAAAACCAATTCGCTACGCCGCCAGTGAGCCCACCGATGATGCGCGCTGGGGCTTATTAAGCGCGATTGACCTTCAATCGGGGCGTATTGCATGGCAACACAAAACCAGTCAACCGTTGGTCGGTGGCGTGCTGGCAACAGCTGGTGGTTTATTGTTCTGCGGGGAGGGCAATGGCACGCTTGCTGCCTATCACAGCCAAACCGGAAAGCCACTGTGGCAATATCGCTCTGAGTATGGCGTGAATGCGCCACCCATCACTTATCAAATCAATGGTGAACAGTATATTGCTGTGGCCAGCGGCGGCAACTCACTGTTTGGTTTTGAGCAAGGCGATCGCATTTTGACCTTTAAATTGCCAGCAAACCATTAAGGTTTATTTAAAATTTCAATAAATTTAATTGATTTAAATGCGTATATTTAATTGCCAATAATGGCATTTTTTTGTTGAAAAACAGATTGTTAGATTTACAGCGCATGGCTCAAGCAGTTAGAATGGCTGCGATTTTGAAATTGCAGTTTTATGATAATAAAAATAAGCCGTGAAATAGCCCGTTAGCACTATTGTATGTCTAACAGTTGTCACAAATAATGATTATAGTTTTTTAGTTAGTATTAATTCTTGGAGAAGTAACAATGTTTCAAACTTTGAAAAAAGTAGCGATTGCTGGTGTATTTGGCATCGCTTCCATGTCTGCCGTACAAGCGCAAGATTTTGGCCCATACACAACCAGCCAAAGCCTTGACTTCATTCGCGCGATTGCTGATGCAGACTCAATCAAAACCACTGGCGCCCTGAATGTAAGAGGTTCTTACTTTGAGGATTCTTATGAAATCAACCTGACACAGGTTTCTGATTTTTCATACAGCATTTCAGAAATCACCACCGGCAACAATGCACAGTATGACGTGACATTTATGAACTTTGGTTTTTATGATGCAAACGGCGAAGCCGTGACGACATTGACCAACCTGGCAGCAGGTACTTATTTCCTGACTGCAACTGGTAAATTAGCTGGTAGCTTGGGCGGTGACTTCAACGTTAGCTTCAACATCAATCCACTGACACCAGTGCCAGAAGCAGACTCTTATGCTTTGATGCTGGCTGGTTTGGGTTTGATGGGCTTGGTTAGCCGTCGTAAATCTAAATAAGTAACGTTTACAGCGTGAAGTTAAAAAAGGGCTCATTGAGCCCTTTTTTTATGTGAGTGATCCTCGCTTATCTGTGCCTTAAACCATCAACGTAAAATTACAATTGACAGGCGAGACGGCTACGCATAAATTAAGCACACTTACTGCATAGGCATAAATGTTTTAAAAAAAGCCTGCATGCGGTATCACGCCTTACCGCCTTCACCAGGCCTCACTGTATAAATGAATCATCCTATTTGTAATAGGCGTAGCAACTGATAGCCCCTTAAATGTTAATAACAAGACGGGAGTCATAATGCTTGATAGCAGGTTTGCGTCGGTTTGAATTCAAAAGGCAAAAAGTTATGGGCGCTAGAATCCATGATTATTTATGGATTCATGAGCTTTTTTGCGCTGTTAGTCATCCTCGGCATTACGAGCATGATCTATCTGCAGCGCTTCTCAGAAAACAATCGCTGGGTGAGCCACACTAATCAGGTCATTTCAAAGCTTGAAAGAGGACTGACCTTATTCAATCAACTGGAAGTCTCACAGCGCGGTTTTCTTTTAACTAGTGATGATGGCGCGATTGCGCGCCGCGATGCTGCCCTGGCGGAGCTGCAGCAAGACATCACAGCGCTTGCGGTGCTGACCAAAGATAACAGCTTCCAGCAGCAACAAATCACACAACTCAGGCGCTTGATTGACAAGCGCATCATTTATTTTAATCAAATAACTGATGCGGCACGTACCAGCTCAGTCGAGACACTCAAACAAATGCTGCGCAAAGACTCGATTCGCCGCGAAGATATGCTGGAAATTCGTGGCGTCTTTAGCGCCATGTCACTGGAAGAGCAAAATCTGCTTGCTGACCGTACGCTGTCCGAACAAAGCCATGCCAAAGACCTGTTGATTTTGTTTGCGGTAATGTCGGTGGCGATTCTTATTTTTTTCCCGTTGCTCATCTGGCGCATCCAACGCGACCTCAACATTCGCCGCAACACAGCCGCCGAACAAAAACGACTGACAGATATTCTGGATGCCTCTCCCGACTTAATTGCCAACACCAACCTGCAAGGTGATTACTTTTACCTTAACCGCGGCGGGCGCAAGCTGTTAGGGATTGGCGAGCATGAAGAAATCGCAGGCCAGGCCATTGGCCATATGCGCCCCGCCTGGGCGACAGATTTGATTCATCAAACAGCCATTCCTGCTGCGCTCAATACCGGGCTGTGGAGTGGCGAGACCGCTTATATTAACCGTGCAGGTGGCGAGATTCCGGTGTCTCAGGTGATCGTTGTGCACCGTGATGCAGAGGGTGTTCCGACCCATTTATCGACCGTTGCGCGCAATGTGACCGACTTTAAACAGATTGAATATGACCTGACAAATGCGGCAATTTATGATCAAACTCACAGTGAAGTTTTGAGGTTGTTTAATGCTAATTATGACCGCACACAGATACTGCCAGGCATGCTGGAGATTCTGGCCAGAAACCACGCATTTCCGGTCTCGGCCATTTATAGCTATGACGAATGGAGTGGTTTTTATCGCGTAGAAAGTACCCATGCAGTACCGTCCACTATACTGCATGAATTCAAACTGGGGGATGGCGTGATTGGCGCCGCCATTCAACACAATCAAACGCTTATCATCACGGATACGGAAGCATTCGCCTCACTCACGATTGAAACCGGCTTATTCTCGCTAAAACCTGCGGGCATCATCATTTGCCCGGTGACCCATCAAGAAAAAAGTCTGGCCGTATTAGTGTTGGCGGCCAGCCGCCCCATTAGCGAGCGCGACCAGACCTTTATTGAGCGCTTGTCGGCGCAACTGGGGGTTGCGCTGCATAATATCCAGCAATACGGTGACCTTAAGCTGCTGGCCGAGCAGTTGCACCTGCGCAGTGAGGAAATCGGCCTCAAGAATAAGCAGCTGTTAGAAGCCGACAAAATGAAGTCTGAGTTTCTGGCCACCATGTCACATGAATTGCGCACGCCACTCAATGCCATTATTGGTTTTTCTGAGATCCTGCGCGATGGCTTACTTGGAGCGCTAGAAGATAAACAAAAAAATTATGTGAATGATATTTTTGAAAGCGGGCAGCACCTGCTTTCCCTCATTAACGATGTGCTTGACCTGTCAAAAATAGAAGCCGGCCGTATGGAGCTTGAGCCAGAGCTCACCGATGTGCAATTACTCCTGCAAAACTGCCTGTCGATTATTAAAGAAAAAGCGGCGACGCAGCGTATCAAACTGCATACTGAGCTGGCAGAGTCCTTAGCTAGCGCCTGGCTAGATGCACGCAAGGTGAAGCAAATTGTATATAACTTGCTGTCTAATGCCGTTAAATTCACACCAGAAGGTGGGCAAATTACCCTGCGCGCGCAGTTGGTGACGCACGACAGCCTGCTTGAACACATAAAAGATCATCCAGGCAATAACGCTGAATCACTGGGCCATGCCCAACAGTTTATCCAACTATCAATTACAGACACGGGGATAGGCATCTCAGCACAGGATATTCACCGCCTGTTTCAACCATTTGTTCAGGTTGAAAGCACGCTATCGAGGCGTTTTGAGGGGACTGGCCTCGGTTTAGCTTTGGTCCGAAAATTAGCCGAATTGCATAGTGGGGCGGTTGCAGTGACGAGCACGCCAGGGCAGGGCAGCACCTTCACGGTCTGGCTGCAATATATCGCTAACGCAACAGGCACTACTTTAGGTAACACCTTAGACCCTAAGCCCACAGAGGCGGCAGCCTGGCCGTGGCCAAATGCTGAGCCACCACATGTGCTGGTGCTAGAGGACGATGACCGTGCGGCCGACTTGATCAGGCTGCAACTGGAGTCTGACCATTGCCGTGTGACGCGTGCGGCGACTGCCGAAATAGCACTCGCCATTCTGGCCGATGGCACGCCACCAGATTTAATTACGCTGGATATTTTGCTGCCAGGGATGGATGGCTGGGAGTTTTTAACCACCCTTAAAACCAACAATAAGCTGGCCCATATTCCCGTGGTGATCGTGTCTATTGTTGCAGATAGCAATAGAGGCTTATCTTTAGGTGCTGCCCAGGTGTTACAAAAACCTGTGTCTGCGGATGACTTGCAAACAGCCTTGAGTAAGCTCGGGTTTACAAAACCCGAAAACACACAAGCAGGCCTTAAAGTACTGGTGGTAGACGATGATCCTAAAGCGGTAGAGATTATTTCGTCTTATCTAGAGCATGCCCACCACACCGTGCTGCGCGCCTATGGTGGCAATGAGGCCACACATATTGCAAAACTGCAAAAACCAGATCTGATTGTGCTGGATTTAATGATGCCGGAAATCAATGGTTTTGAAGTCGTCGAGGAGTTAAAGCAGGATAAACGCACGGAAAAAATCCCTATTATTGTAGTGACCTCCAAGTTTTTGAGCCCAGAAGAGCAGCATATACTCAAAGGGCATGTGCTCGCCGTGCTGGAAAAATCAGAATTCAACCATGGTAACTTTTTAAGTGAAGTGCATCGGGCATTGTCAGGCAAGCGTAACAACCCGCAAGGGCGCAAACAGAAAGGCCGCCATGGCAACAATATTGATCGTTGAAGACAACCCCAACAACATGAAACTGGCGCAGCTACTCTTAGAAACCTCTGGGCACGACGTATTGCAAGCCGTGAATGCGCTGGATGGCATCAATATCGCGCGTAGCCATGCACCAGAAATGATCCTCATGGACATACAGTTACCTGGCATGGATGGGTTAACTGCTGCGCGGCTACTTAAGCAAGATGCGCAAACCAGCCATATCAAAATAATCGCACTCACAGCCTTTGCCATGAAAGGTGATGAAGAAAAAGTGCGCCAGGCTGGCTGTGATGGCTATATCGCCAAACCGATTCGCTATAAAGAGTTCTTGCAAACGATAGATGCTTTGCTTTAAAAAAATAACCTAAAAATTAGCTGGCAGGGGATAACTATGGATATGAAAGTCACGCGCAAGACCATACTCATTGTAGACGACGAAGAAAATAATCGTAGCTATTTAGAGGCTTTGCTCTCATCTGAAGGCTATGCCACCTTACAAGCCCATGATGGAAAAATGGCGCTTGACCTCATAGCGACCCATCAGCCAGATCTTATTCTGCTCGATGCCATGATGCCCGTTTTAAACGGCTTCGAGTTAGCCGAGCAGCTTAAAAACAATGAGGCGACCAAAATTATCCCGATTATTATGCTCACCGCCCTCATCGACCGCACCTCCAAAATGCGAGCGTTGCAATGCGGAGTAGAGGAGTTTGTCACCAAGCCGATAGACCGCGCTGAACTGTGGATCAGGGTGCGTAATTTATTGCGGCTAAAAGAATATAACGACTTTTTGAGTGATTACAGCCGCACGTTAGAAATACAAGTTGAAGAGCGCACAGCCCAGTTACGCTCAAGTTACTTCGACTCAATGTTTAGCATCATGCGGGCGGCCGAATTTAGAGACAAAGAAACCGGTGAGCACATTCACCGCATCGCCTTTTTTTGCAAAGAACTCGCAGCCTATTTGGGCATGAGCCCAGATTTTATTGAAACGATTTATCATGCCAGCCCATTGCACGACGTGGGTAAAATAGGCATTCCCGATCATATTCTGCTCAAACCCGGTGTCCATACCGCAGAAGAATGGGAGATCATGAAGACGCACACCATTTTGGGTAACAGCATTTTAGGGCAGGGCAATAGTAGCTCACCCTTTACCATCATGGGCGCAGAAATAGCCTTGTATCATCACGAGCATTGGGACGGCAGCGGCTACCCTTATGGCTTAAAAGCAGAAGCCATCCCTTTATCTGCTCGCATTATGATCATGAGCGATGTTTATGATGCACTACGTAGCCAGCGCCCATATAAACCCGCTTTTACGCATGAGCTTGCATTAGAAATCATCATGCAAGGCGACGGACGCACACACCCTGACCATTTTGACCCAATGATACTCAGTGCATTTGTAAAACTGGCAGATCGCTTCAGAGAGATATTTGAAGAACACTCCGATGCTGCTGATTAGGCATCAATGGGCATCCAACAAATAGCATGGGATTTGATCAATCAACATATGTCGCGCTACCTGTGGCGTTTAACGATTTACGTAACCTTTATTGGCATATCCGTGTGCGAGGCCGAAACCAGGCAGTTAAGCGGCAATACTACCGGCTAATCAAAAGAGAAACATTGCGATTAGTTGAAATGGGCTTTGACGTTGAGCTTGTCAGATTAGCCTGCAGATATTATGTCAACTTTAAAAATGACAAACGCTTAAGAGAGCACTTAAGCAGACCATGCCAGCAGTTATCGTTCATTTTTTACTTCAATCATTAATTTAACATAATATACATTATGCGAATATTAAAGCACACATACAAAACCATTGCGATAAATCCATATTTAAAATGATTAGGCAAAAACACCTTCATATTATTTACATTAATAAAACAAGTGTTAATATCCAACTGTCATTTGCAATTGGTTTGTGGGGAGTCACTATGCAAGATAAACAACGTTTAAAAAAACTGCATACGCAATACACGTTAATCTGGTGTCTCAAGATTGGCGAATATCTCGGAACACTGAACATACATGAGCTTGGGTGTTTAATCGATGTCAAATCAGATGTTCTCAGGCGATGGATGGCCGGAAAACAAGTGGCGCCAGAGGTTAAATTGAATAGCATTAAAATGCACGCACTGGCACCCTATCGTACTGGCCACCGTAAAAAAATGCCGAGAAGCACGGCGACTGCACATGTGCTCAATGCTGATTTAATTGAAACCAAGTATTTATGGAGAATGATGCTTTTTGACGAAATGAGCATACAGACCAAACGTCGTTACTGTAAGCGTTTAAAAAAAGACGCGACTATTAGGCTAATCAACGAGCGCTTAAGATAGCAAGCAGTGGATAAAAAGTGTTTGGGGGAAAACTGGCATAAAAAAGCCATCTTTGCGAAGGTGGCTTTTTAAGTTACGCTCATCAATAAAAATAAATTCAATGGCTTAGGATTAATTCATCACCAGTTTTATACTGATGCATAATAATAACTATCAATAATACATTAAATACTGCATCAAATTTAATTTTGGCAAATGGTATAAATTGCATTATGAAAAATATATTTGTTGATTCAACTGAATTTAAAAATGATAAATCCCGGGCCACATTCAAATTTAGTCAGCTGTCTACATTAGCCAAATCACACCTGATTAAACTTCATACTTCGATAATCAATGTAAAAGAGTTCGAATCAACAATTGATGAAGATTTTAGATTATTGAATCAATCAATTATTGATGGCGTATCTAAAGCAACTAAATATCTTCTCCAAGATATAAACCAACAATCCCTTCAGAATTTAATTAATAGCTCCGAGCATGTAATAAATCAATCAGCTGGGGCAGCTAAAAATAAATTCAATTCATGGCTTACTGAAAATCATGTAGAGATACATAAAATTGGAAGCACAGATGCCCAGAACGCATTCGATTGTTACTTTTCTGGGAGCGAACCATTTAAAAAACTTAAAAATCGTGATGATCTTCCCGATGCATTTATTTGGCAGGTCTTACTGAGATTGAACAGTAAGTTTAAAGATAAACTGTATTTCATATCAAAAGATAAAAACTTTCAGGAGAAAGTTAGAAGCAATCTGAAAAGCTTTATTGTTATTGAGTCATTAGATGAGCTTTTTGAACGTGCTGAAATAAAAACATGCATTGAGCAAGATATTGCATCGAAGAGAACTCGACAACTTGATGACTTAATATGTCTCATTAAAACTGAGCTGAAAGTTCAAAAGCAGGATATTAGCGTTGATATCTCTAAATTAGTTAAGAAAGAATTGTTAGGTTCCAATTACTCAGACTATTCAGAGCATATTTATGGAGATGTAACGGAAGTCAACTTTACAGACAATATCAATTTTGAAGTGCAAAATATAACTTTTGATGAGTACCCTACTGTTTACATAATTAGTGAAAATCACATAGATATTACAGTTACTAATTCGCTTCCAGCGCATGGATTCTGGGATGGCGCTTACACTCCAAGTGCTTTTAGTAGAATTATAGAGATATCCGAGAATAGTACAGACACTCACAACACTATACATAACGACATTCTGCTTGAAGTTAAATCAGAGTTTGTCATCGAATTGCCGAGCTTGACTCTTTGCAGCGATAAAAATAATGTTATTGATGCGTTTGAAAACGGGGAAATTAATTTAGTTAAGCTTACAAAACTAAAGATTTAATATTTACTGGTTATCAAATTGAGACTGAAAGTTCAGGATTACAAATGAGCCACTAACTTGTTCATTTTTATGAACTGGCCACTCTATTTCTCTGTTCATGAAAACAAAAAAAGACCATCCCAGAGAGGATGGTCTTTTCTTTTACGCTCAATAATCCATTGAGTAACAATGGCTTTGTTTGGTCTGGAGTGGTCTCCAGAATACTTCACTTTGGTGGAGCTGGGGGGAATCGAACCCCCGTCCGCAAGCCCTCCACAGACAGTTCTACATACTTAGCTGTGTTGTTTAAATTTAATCAGACACCCACCAACGAGCAAGCAGATGGCTGACGAGCTGCCTTAGATTTAACGCCTTACCAAGCAACCCGATAAGACACGATCCTCTCTAAATGACGCTGCTGCCGGTTACCCGGCCCGACCGAGAGGCTCTTCGGTGCAGCGTTCAGCCGGGATTAAGCGGCTAAAGCGTAAGTTTCGTCGTTTGCGACTATACTTTTTCAGATGGATTTACGAGGGAACCTGAATCCTCGGTATGCCCTGCACTGCTTTGTAACCCACGTCGAAACCGGGTCAGCCCCAATGCAATCTTGGGATTATACGCTTGAAAACCCAGCGAGCCAAACTTCAAGCGCATTTGTATGACATGGTACAATTCAGCTATGTTCAAAAAAATAGTGATTTTCGGGGTTGGTTTGATCGGGGGCTCAGTGGCGCTAGCGCTAAAAAAGCAGCCTCACTCACCACAAATCACCGGAATTGGCCGTACCAGCCAAAGTTTACAAGAAGCGCTCCAGCTTGGATTAATTGACACTGCAGAAACAGACATCGGCAAGGCATTATCGGGGGCAGACCTGATATTAATCGCGACACCGGTGGCGCAAACACCAGCGATTTTGCGTGCTATTCGTCCGCACCTGGACGATCAGATGGTGATTACTGATGCGGGTAGCACTAAATCAGATGTCATGGCTTATGCCTGTGCCGAGCTTGGTGAGCATATTGGCCAGTTTGTTGGCGGCCACCCGATTGCCGGCGCCGAGAAAAGCGGCCCTGCAGCGGCCATGGCCGATTTATACATCGGCAAAAATGTCATATTAACGCCGAATGCAGCAACCCAGCCGCAAGCAGTCGAGAAAGTAAAAGCATTATGGCAGCAATGTGGCGCCATCGTTTCGAGTATGAGTGCGCAAGAACACGACAGCGTATTCGCTGCCGTTAGCCATTTGCCGCATTTATTGGCGTTTGCATTGGTAGAAGATTTTGCCAAGCGTGATAACGCAGCATTACTGTTTAAGTTTGCCGCCAGCGGCTTTCGCGACTTTACACGTATTGCCGGTAGCCACCCTGAAATGTGGCGAGATATTGCACTCGCCAACAAACATGCCTTGTTAAACGAACTTAAAACCTACCAGCAGGCCGTGAGTGAGATGACGACTTTACTCGAGCAAGATAACGGCGATGCGCTACATGCCTTGTTTGAACATGCCAGCCGTGCCCGCAACGACTGGGCCAACTCTAAAATTCAATAATTACACACTGTTATGGAACAACTGCATTTACCCGCTGCACACCAGGCGCTAGGCGCAATTACCTTGCCAGGCTCAAAAAGCATTTCTAACCGCACCTTGCTACTGGCAGCACTGGCTGATGGCGTTACCGTGATTCGTGACTTGCTAGCCTCTGATGACACGGCAAGGATGCTGGAGGCCTTAACGGCGCTGGGCGTTACACTCAACAACATTGGTGAAAATGCCTGGCAAGTCACTGGTTGCGGCGGCAAATTTCCAAATAAGCAGGCCGATTTGTTTTTAGGCAATGCTGGTACGGCGTTCAGGCCACTAACCGCAGCTCTGGCTTTTTCAGGTGGCAATTTCCACCTGCATGGCATTGCACGCATGCACGAACGCCCAATCGGCGATTTGGTCGATGCATTAAAGCAAGCCGGTGCACAAGTGAGTTATTTAGCGAATGAGGGCTACCCTCCCCTGCAAATTTCCCCGGCCAAGCTAAATGTCAGCCAGGCGATTAAAATCCGCGGTGATGTCTCTAGCCAATTTTTAACTGCCCTGCTGATGGCGTTACCTTTAACTGGCCAGGCAGCCACCATTGAAGTGGTCGGCGAGTTAATTTCAAAGCCTTATATTGAAATCACACTTAACCTGATGCAACGCTTTGGCGTAACGGTGCAACGTGATGGATGGGCACGCTTTCACATTCCAGCCGCCGCGCACTATCAATCCCCAGGTGAAATCTATGTGGAGGGCGACGCTTCAAGCGCCTCTTACTTTATCGCTGCAGGTATTTTGGCGGGTGATGTCACGGTTCAAGGGGTCGGACAGCAAAGCATTCAAGGCGATATCCAATTTGCAGAAGCAGCCAACCTGATGGGCGGCCATATCAGCTATGGCGACAACCATGTGCGTGCCGAAAAAACACAGTCGTTAAAAGCGATTGATCTCGACTGCAACCATATCCCGGATGCCGCCATGACCTTAGGCGTGATGGCCATGTTTACCCAAGGCGACTCAGACCAGGCGCGCACGACCACTTTGCGCAATATTGCCAGCTGGCGCGTTAAAGAAACTGACCGTATTGCGGCGATGGCAACAGAGTTACGCAAAGTCGGCGCTACCGTGGTTGAGGGGGCTGATTACATTCAAATTACCCCCCCGGCACAACTGACACCAAATGCAGTGATTGACACCTACGATGACCACCGCATGGCCATGTGCTTTTCGCTGCTAAGCCTGGCGGGTGTGCCAATTACCATTAATGACCCTAGATGCGTAGCTAAAACGTTTCCTGATTACTTTAAGGTATTTGCCAGCATCGCCCGCTAGCTTAAGCTTACTCACGCCGCGTAAGCCCACTCATGCTCATCGGGCTCTGTAGCTGCTGCAGCATGGCCATGCTGGTGACGCTGCCAGGCACGCTCGTGAAAATAAAACACCACGGTATTGCAGGCAGGCTCTACTAAGGCCATCAGCCCGCCAACCAACAGGCTGCCGGTGACTAGATAGGCAATCGTGAATGCAACGCTAAAATGCAGCATGGCAAATGAGGCGGTTTTAATCATGTTGTGCTCCTTAAGGTCGATGTAGCCATGATATAAAGCCCAACAAACAAAATCCAATTCATTGTTTTAAAGTGATCTATAAGCAAAATTTATGACTAATATTATTCTTTCGCCTGTGATTGCCATTGA
The DNA here is from genome assembly GCF_000515275.1 of Methylophilus sp. 5. NCBI lineage: Bacteria > Pseudomonadati > Pseudomonadota > Betaproteobacteria > Nitrosomonadales > Methylophilaceae > Methylophilus > Methylophilus sp. 5. The sequence continues at coordinate 2,737,233 of NZ_KI911560.1, read as the reverse complement.
CGGCCCGTCTGCCTCCGGTAAAGGCAGTGTTGCAGAACGTGTTGCCAAACAGTTCGGCTTTCACTACCTGGATTCAGGTGCCATTTACCGGCTGCTCGCCTATGCCGCCTACCAGCAGCAAGTCTCGTGGTCAGATGCAAACGCACTGGCGGATATTGCAGCGCATATGGTAATCAAATTCGAGCATGGCGAAGCCTATCTTAATGGTGAGCAAGTCAGTGCCCATATCCGCACCGAGCAAATGGGCAAAGGTGCGTCTGAAGTAGCTGTGCATCCTGCCGTGCGCACGGCGCTGCTGCAAACCCAAAGAAACTTCAGGCAAGCGCCTGGCTTGGTGGGCGATGGCCGTGACATCGGCTCGGTGATTTTTCCTGATGCCGGATTAAAGATTTTTCTGACTGCCGCAGTTGAAACCCGTGCTAAACGCCGCTATGAGCAATTGCTGCAACGCGGCGAAACGGCCAGTTATGCGCATATTCTGGACGATTTACAACAACGCGACCTGCGCGATAGCCAGCGCGCCGCTGCGCCGTTAAAACAGCTGCCCGATGCCATTTTGCTCGATACCACCGACAAGAATATCGAACAGGCGGTGAACATCATTATCGAAGCCTTTAAAAAAGCCAGCCAAACAGCATAAAAAACCGCATAAGTCATTGAACTCTATAATTTTTTTGTGTATAGTTTTGGATTCGGATTGCTCAAGTCATGCTTGAGCAATATTTTTTAACCTTTTCCATTGATTGCGCACCTGCGTAGCAATGGCTCGCTGAACGATGTCTGTCATTCATGCGAGTAAAAATTGGACAATTTTTTAATGGCTTCTATTTCTAATACATCCTCTTCCATGGAATCTTTTGCAGCCCTCTTCGAAGAAAGCCTGGCTCGCCAGGAAATGCGCGCAGGTGAAGTGATCACCGCCGAAGTAGTATCTGTAGACAATGATTTCGTCATCGTTAACGCTGGCCTGAAATCCGAAAGCGTCATCAACGCTAGCGAATTTAAAAATGCTCAAGGCGAGCTTGAAGTTGCTGTCGGCGACTTCGTTAAAGTAGCGATCGAAAAACTGGAAGATGGTTTTGGTTCTACACAACTGTCTCGCGAAAAAGCGAAGAAAATGCAAGCATGGCTGGATCTGGAAGAAGCCATGAACGAAGGCCGCGTGGTCAAAGGTTTTGTCAGCAGCCGTGTTAAAGGCGGTCTGCGCGTTTCTGTCAGCGGCATCATGGCATTCTTGCCAGGTTCACTGGTAGACATTCGTCCAGTTAAAGACACCACTCCTTACGAAAACAAAGAGTGGGACTTCAAAGTTATCAAACTGGACCGCAAGCGTAACAACATCGTGGTTTCACGCCGCGCAGTGATGGAAGACACCCTGGGTGCCGACCGTGAAGCACTGTTGGGCAGCCTGACCGAAGGTGCTGTCATCAAAGGGATCGTTAAAAACATCACTGACTACGGCGCGTTCGTGGATCTGGGTGGTATTGATGGCCTGTTGCACATCACTGACCTGGCATGGCGCCGTGTGAAGCACCCGTCTGAAGTGCTGACTGTTGGTGAAGAAGTTGAAGCCAAGATTCTGAAATTCGACCAAGAGAAAAACCGTGTTTCTCTGGGCATCAAACAATTGGGCGACGACCCATGGGTTGCATTGAGCCGCCGTTACCCAGTAAGCACACGCCTGTTCGGTAAAGTGTCTAACCTGACCGACTACGGCGCGTTTGTTGAAGTAGAACCGGGCATTGAGGGTTTGGTGCACGTGTCTGAAATGGACTGGACCAACAAGAACATCCACCCGGGCAAAATCGCTCAGCTGGGCGACGAAGTTGAAGTCATGATTCTGGAAATCGACGAAGATCGTCGTCGTTTGTCACTGGGTATGAAACAGTGCAAACCAAACCCATGGGATGATTTCGCTGCAACGCACGCTAAAGGCGACAAAGTATCTGGCCAGATCAAGTCTATTACTGACTTTGGTGTATTTATCGGCTTGCCAGGTGGCATTGACGGTTTGGTACACTTGTCTGACCTGTCATGGACACAATCTGGCGAAGAAGCCATTCGCAACTTCAAGAAAGGTGACGAGCTGCAAGCCGTTATTCTGGGCATTGACGTTGAGAAAGAGCGTATTTCTCTGGGCGTGAAACAATTGACCGAAGATCCTAGTGGCAACAGTGCTCCAATTGGTGACGACAAATCTGGCAAACCAAAAGCCAAGAAAGCAAAAGCTGACGACGTGATGATCGACGAAGCTTCTGCAGGCACCACTAACTTGGGTGCTTTGTTGAAAGCCAAACTGGATAGCAAAAAATAAGAAGGCTTTAGATCATGACAAGATCTGAACTGATAGACTTGCTTGCCCAGCGTTTTCCGCAATTAGTGCTGAAAGATGCCGAGTTATCCGTCAAAACCATCCTGGATGCGATGACGGAAAACCTGGCGACTGGTGAGCGTATCGAGATACGCGGTTTTGGCAGCTTTAGCCTTAACTACCGCCCGCCTCGGCTCGGACGTAACCCGAAAACCGGCACCAAGGTGCAGGTGCCGGCTAAGTACGTGCCACACTTTAAAGCGGGTAAAGAACTACGTGACCGCGTAGACGCTATCGAATCTTAATTTTTTGATTAAGTAGTAAACAAAAAACGGTATCTTCGGATACCGTTTTTTTTACCTGTGATGAACGCTATTCGTAGCGCATCGCCAACTGCTTGGGTAAAATAAAGCCTGACCTGAAAAGAGACCTCCTATGCTGGTTGAATTTGAATATTGGTGGCTATTGATTTTGCCGCTATTTTTTACCCTGGGCTGGATTGCCGCCCGTGTTGACATCAAGCAATTGATTGCTGAATCAACGTCTCTGCCAGCCACCTATTTTAAAGGTCTGAATCTATTGATTGCAGACCAGTACCACAAAGCCGTCGATGCCTTTAGCGAAGCGCTTTACCTGAATAAAGACTCATTAGAACTGCACTTTGTGCTGGGTAGCTTGTTCCGCCGCACCGGCGAAACTGACCGCGCGATTCACCTGCACATGAATTTGCTCGAAAACTACGAACTCACTGAGCAACAATCTACCTCGATCAAGGTCGAGTTGGCACAGGATTACTTTAAAGCGGGCTTATACGACCGTGCCGAAGAAATTTTTCAGACGTTGCGCCATACACGCTATGAACAAGCGGCTTTGCGCCACTTACTTGAAATCTACGTCAAAGAGCGTGAATGGTCGCAAGCCATCGCCATTGCCATTGAGTTAGAACGCTCTTCTGGGATCTCTTACCGCAAAGAAGTCGCACAATATTATTGCGAGCTGGCTGCTAATGCCCTGATTCGCCAGGATTGGGCGCAGGCTAAAACACAACTTGAACAAGCACTGGATGCCAATAAAAACTGTGTGCGCGCCAATGTTTTACTAGGCGACATTGCGGCACAGCAAGGCCACCACACCGATGCAATCGCCTTTTGGAAGCGCATTGAAATGCAGGCACCAGAGCACCTGGGGCTGATTGCGCAAAAGATGCTCAAAAGCTATTCACTGCTTTATGGCGAAACTGAGACCGAGAATCACAAGGCAGGCAAAGGCATGAGTGAGGGTTTAAGTCAGCTACATCAGTATCTCGAAACCTATCAGATCAGCAGCATGATGTCCGTGCTTTATGAAGCCACATTGCAAGCCGAAGGCGCTGACAAAGCGGCCAAACTGGCGCGTAATGAGCTGATTCGTAAACCCAGCCTGAAGTCATTAGACCAATTACTGCAAGCGCGTGCCATGTTGGATGATGAACAGCATGACTTGCAACTGATGCAGCAAACCGTGCGTAATGCCATTGGCGACCGTGCGGCTTATTATTGTGACCAGTGCGGCTTTCGTGCCAAGCAGTATCATTGGCAATGCCCGGCCTGTAATGCTTGGGAGTCTTTGCCGCCAGAGCCGACTGAAGCCACCATTAGAGACATCAAGCTACTCAAACGCAAGTAGCCTTTATTAACCAAAGCTCAAATCCCCCTATGACTGATAGCAAAATTATTGTCGCGCTGGACTACGCAGATGCTGCATCTGCCACCGCCTTGGTCGACCGCCTGGACCCGACACTCTGCAAACTGAAAGTTGGTAAAGAATTATTCACGGCGGCTGGCCCCGCTTTTGTAGAGTCGCTGGTAAAACGCGAATATGATGTATTTCTGGATTTAAAATTTCACGACATTCCTAACACCGTGTCCAAAGCCTGCCAGGCAGCGGCCAACCTCGGCGTCTGGATGTTGAATGTACATGCCAGTGGCGGCTTGCCGATGATGCAAGCGGCACGCGAAGGCCTGGACAAGGCCTTTGGCAATAACGCCCCGCTGCTGATCGCAGTCACAGTATTGACCAGTATGGATGAAGCGACCTTGCATAGCCTCGGTATACAGCGCCCATTAGCCGAGCATGTATTAGCGCTGGCTAGCATGACCAAACAAGCAGGCCTGAATGGCGTTGTTTGCTCGGCGCAAGAAGCACAGGTGCTTAAACATGCATTAGGCGCTGAGTTTTGCCTGGTCACGCCTGGCATACGCCCACACGATGCCAGCCAGGATGATCAAACCAGAATTGTCACGCCAGAAGATGCATTAGCCCTGGGGGCACATTACCTGGTGATTGGCAGACCAATCACCCAAGCCAGCGATCCGTTTGTTGCATTAAACGCGATAATTAAAAATATTTAACAATAATTAACCATTTGTGGGGCTGCGTGCATTTACATGCATCGCTGACCAGTAAAATAAAAACAGGCCAACCAAGCCTGTTTTTTATTTTTAGACGATACGGAGGATATATGAAGCAAACACTATTCGCTTATTTGATGTATTTTATTCTGTTACCAGCCGCCTATGCTGTGGTCGATATCAATACGGCCAGTCAGGCCGAATTAGAGAGCCTTAATGGCATTGGCCCCTCAAAAGCACAAGCCATCATTGACTACCGAAAAAAGAGCGGCGGCTTTAAATCGGTCGATGAGCTGGATCAAGTACCTGGGATTGGTCAGGCAACACTAGCCAACCTCAAAAAAGATGTCAGTATCAGCGGTAAAAAACCACTGCCCACCGAAACGATCAAAGTAGATAAAAAGAAATAGTAATGCAGCCCTAAGTCTTAAAAACAAAAAAGCACCCAATGGGTGCTTTTTTATAGCTGGCGGAGAGAGAGGGATTCGAACCCTCGATAGAGTTACCCCTATGCCACCTTTCCAGGGTGGTGACTTAAACCGCTCATCCATCTCTCCGAAAGAAGGCGCGATTATAGCCCATAAAACTTGTTGCCGCCAAATAATTTAATGGATTTTTTCAGGCATAAACAGGTCAAAACAGGGACTAAAAACGCACTCTATAACACCACTGAGTACTCTTATAAATCATCAAAAAGTTATCTTAAAAGGCTTGCTTTTGTCAGCATGAAGGTTTAATGTTTAGCACACAAACAGACGCCAAAGCCTTGTAAAATAAGGTGTTAAGCTATGTTTATCGCGATAGTTAATTGCGGTTTGATGTAAGCGGTTTGGAGAGCAGTTCTGCTACAACATTAATAGAAAAAATACAGGAGTAACTATGAGTTTGGATCTTCTTAAGGCGATGGGCGTAACAGTCCCCTACAAAGCTAAATATGACAACTTTATCGGTGGTAAATGGGTCGCGCCGGTTAAAGGTCAGTATTTCGATGTGATTTCACCAATTACCGGTAAGCCATATACCCAAGCGGCGCGTTCCAGCGCTGAAGATGTCGAGCTGGCTTTGGACGCTGCCCATGCAATTGCAGATAAATGGGGCAAAACGTCGGTCGTTGAGCGTTCCAACCTGTTACTGAAAATTGCTGATCGTATTGAGCAAAACCTAGAGTTGATCGCCACCGCTGAAACCGTTGATAACGGTAAACCGATCCGCGAAACTCTGAATGCAGATATTCCGTTGGCCGCCGATCATTTCCGCTATTTTGCCGGAGCTTTGCGTGCGCAAGAAGGCAGCATCAGTGAGCTAGACGAAAATACCGTGGCGTATCATTTCCACGAGCCGCTTGGTGTTGTCGGCCAGATTATTCCATGGAACTTCCCTATTCTGATGGCCGCCTGGAAACTGGCGCCAGCCGTCGCAGCGGGTAACGCTGTGGTGATGAAACCAGCTGAGTTCACCCCTATCAGCCTGTTGATTTTGATGGAAGTCATTGCTGATTTGTTGCCACCAGGTGTGATCAACATCGTTAATGGCTTTGGCCGTGAAGTGGGCGCCCCACTGTCTACCAGCAAACGTATCGCCAAGATCGCCTTTACCGGCTCAACCGCCACTGGCCGTTATATTGCACAAGCGGCTGCCAGCAACCTGATTCCGGCAACGCTAGAGTTGGGCGGTAAATCGCCTAACGTTTTCTTTGAAGACATTATGGACGCTGACGATGACTTTTTAGATAAAGCCGTTGAAGGCCTGGTGTTGTTTGCCTTTAACCAGGGTGAAGTCTGTACCTGCCCTTCCCGTGCCTTGATTCAAGAATCGATTTACGACAAGTTTATGGAGCGCGTGTTGCCACGTGTGGCTGCGATCAAACAGGGCAATCCGCTGGACCCTAATACCATGATCGGTGCGCAAGCCTCTGAAGACCAGGTAAACAAGATTTTGTCTTATATGGACATTGGTCGCCAAGAGGGCGCACAACAACTGTGCGGCGGTGAGCGTAACATTCTGGGCGGTGATCTGGCAGAAGGCTACTACATCAAGCCTACGCTGTTCAAAGGCCACAACAAAATGCGTATCTTCCAGGAAGAAATTTTTGGGCCAGTGTTGGCAGTGACCACATTTAAAGACGAAGCAGAAGCATTAAGCATTGCCAACGACACAATCTTTGGCCTAGGCTCAGGCGTATGGACCCGTGACGGCAGCCGCGCTTATCGTATGGGCCGTGGCATCAAGGCTGGTCGTGTATGGACCAACTGTTACCATGCATACCCGGCACATGCAGCCTTTGGTGGTTACAAAGAATCAGGCATTGGCCGTGAAACCCACAAAATGATGCTGGATCACTACCAGCAAACCAAAAACATGCTGGTCAGCTATAGTCCGAAAAAATTAGGCTTCTTCTAATTTAACGAGTAACGCCTGACAAGTACGAGGGTTTGAAAAAGGGGCGAATTTTTCGCTCCTTTTTTTATCTATAATCACATATAGATATTTCAACGGGGGAAGCAATGATGACAGAGCGCGTTTCTGCAACACCAGCAGCGGTAGCACTCATCGCACAATTGACTGCGCAGCATGGCCCGATTGTTTTTTTTCAGTCTGGTGGCTGTTGCGAAGGCAGTGGCCCTATGTGCCTGCCAGCGGTAGAGTTTAAGCCCAGCCCAGCCGATGTGAAGCTGGGAGAGTTGCCTGATGGCGCGATTTTTTATATGAGCGACAGCCATTTTAGCTTTATGCACAGTACGCATACCATTCTGGATGCCATGCCTGGTTCCAGCGGCTCTTTTTCACTCGATTGTGGGAGTGGTATGGCGTTTATTACGCGTGGCCGTTTGTATTCTGATGATGAGTTGGCACAACTGCAACCAGAGCAGCGAATCGGCTTTCAATAAAGAAAAAGCATCCCAGGATATTTTTTACTGAGGGTTCGAATCCCTCTCTCTCCGCCAAATTTAAAAAAAGCACCCTTGAGGTGCTTTTTTTATGCGAGAGGGATGAGAACCCGGTAAAACGCAAAGCCAGGTTCGACTAGCCGGCATGTTAATGCAGGCTGGACGCCGACAACGGAGGCGGTCTTGAGGCGTGCCGAAAGATGGCTACGCCACAATCCCGCTCTCTCCGCCAAATAACAAAGCACCCGCAAGGGTGCTTTGTTATTTGGCGATTACGAATGCCTTTTCAGGCCGGTGGTCACCCTTAAAAACCCAGGCTGTCCAACAGGTCATCGACCTGCTCCTGGTTGGCAACCACATCCACCGTGTTATGTGGATCAATTTGCGGGCCATTTAACAATGAGTCATCGTCTTTTTTCACGGGCGGTGCAAAATCAACCAGCACCTGCACTAATTGTCTTTCCAGGTCTTGGGCCAAAGTGGTGACTTTTTTGATCACCTGGCCGGTTAAGTCCTGAAAGTCCTGCGCCATCATAATATCCATCAACAACGACTTCGTGGTGGTGGTATGCTCGTTGGCCAGTGATAAATAAGCCAATGTTTCTTGCACCACAGCATCATATTCTGACTTGAGTGATGCGCGCTGCATCACCTCTTCCCAGCGTTGCTTTAACGCACCGGCACGGTCAGCTAACTCAGATTGCAGTGGCGTCGCCTGATCAGTCGCATTTAATACGCGCTCGGCGGCCTGTTCTGTCATTTTAGCTACGTAACTCAAACGGTCACGCGCATCCGGAATTTCCTGAGCCACTTGCTCCAGCACTTTGTCGTAGCCCAATCCACTCAAGTTGTCGTGCAACGAGCGTGTCATGTGGCCAATCCGGCTGATCATTTCTTCTTGTTGGTTTCCACTCAGGTCCTGCATGATGGTAGAGGCTATGTCCACCACAATATTGTCCTGATTCGGATTGACAGCTTCGGTCATGGTTACACCTCGCCTTTTTCCAATTTTTCAAAGATTTTGGATAATTTTTCTTCCAGGGTGGCTGCCGTAAACGGTTTCACCACATAGCCATTCGCTTTGGCTTGCGCCGCCGCAATGATGTTTTCTTTCTTCGCCTCAGCCGTGACCATCAATACCGGCAGCTTAGACAATTTGTTATCTGCGCGGATATTCTGCAACATGGTTAAACCATCCATGTTCGGCATATTCCAGTCAGAAACCACAAACTCAAAATCACCATTACGCAATTTGTTCAATGCATCTGCGCCATCTTCGGCCTCTTCCACATTGTTATACCCCAGCTCTTTGAGCAGGTTACGTACGATTCTACGCATGGTGGAAAAGTCGTCCACCACCAGAAATTTAGTATTAGGGTTGCCCATTTGTTACTCCACTATCATTAGTTACCTATCCCGTAGTCTTGATTATCCAATAGCTGACCCACAATGCTATTGTTAATAAAACCGGGATTTGTCTGTTTGTTCACCACTACGTTACACACGCAGGGCACGTTCACTATTAGTAGCTAAATAATGTAGCACCATTCGCGGCAGGTCTTTCAGATGCCCTACCTCATGGACGCCACCATGCGCGACAGCCTCGCGCGGCATGCCATACACAACACAGCTTTCTTCATTTTGAGAAAAGTTGTACGACCCGCCCTCTTTCATGCGCAGCATACCAGCAGCACCATCTTTGCCCATGCCGGTGAGGATAATCCCAACCGCGTTTTTACCTGCATTGATGGCCGCAGAATCAAACAATACATCGACTGAAGGCTTATGTCTATTCACCGGCTCACTGTCTGATAACTTGGTCACATAGTTCGCGCCACTCCTGCCTAGCAACAGGTGTTTGTCACCTGGTGCAATATAGGCATGGCCTGGCAGTACACGCTCGCCGTCCACCGCCTCTTTCACAGAAATCTTGCACAGCGTGTTTAAGCGCTCGGCAAAAGACTTGGTGAAGCCGGCTGGCATATGCTGGGTAATCAAAATGCCCGGGCAATCTGACGGCATTTGCATCAACACCGATTTAATCGCCTCGGTGCCGCCAGTAGACGCGCCAATAATCAATAATTTTTCACTACTGATGAGCGGGTTACGAATGGCATTTTGCTGCACCTGCGTATTAGACGCCTTGGCAATACTTTGCAAAGTACTCACTTTGGCGCGTGAAGCGGTGCGGATTTTATCGGTGATTTCATCAGCATACTGTTGCATGCCCTGCGCAATGCCCATTTTAGGCTTGGTCACAAAATCTGTCGCGCCTAGCTCCAGCGCACGCAATGTAATTTCCGAGCCTTTTTCAGTCAGGGTAGACACCATCAGCACCGGCATCGGGCGCAAGCGCATGAGTTTTTCCAGAAAATCCAGACCATCCATACGTGGCATTTCCACGTCCAGCGTCAGCACATCCGGGTTCAATTGCTTGATCATTTCTCGCGCAACCAGCGGATCCGGCGCGGTCCCCACCACTTCCAGATCTTTAGTGTCATTGATAATCTCGCTTAGCAGGCTGCGTATCAACGCAGAATCATCAATGACAAGTACTTTTGTTTTCATGGCATGTCCTCTTTTTTTAATTATTATTTAAAACAAATCAATATCCCCACCCACATCGCTTGTCTGCAATTTGCTTGAGTAAGCTTGTTCGCGTTTAACCAATGTGTAGTTGTTCAGTTGTTTCAGTTTTTTAACCAATACTTTGCCTGTTTTTGGAAAAAAATAGACCTTGCGCGGGTAAATGTCCAGCAAGTCTTCGCCGGTCACTTTAATGCCCTCTTCCTTCAGGTATTTTTTAACGAAAATCGCATTGCGGTCGCCCACGTTATTGGTGGTAAAACTGCGCAAGACATTACCGCCGCCAAAAATTTTGGCCTCCAGATTTTCACGTTTGGCGCCATTGCGCAATAACTGGTTAATCAGCACCTCCATGGCATAGGTGCCATAGCGCATAGATTCCGAAACCGGACTGTCTTTATCTGCGCTGCCACCTTCGGGTAACATGAAATGGTTCATGCCACCAATACCGGTACGGCTGTCGCGAATACAGGCAGACACGCACGACCCCAGCACAGTGACAATCAACATGTCTTTGTCGGTGTAGTAATACTCCCCTGGTGAAATTTTGGCAGCGTTACAATTAAACGTTCTGTCAAAATACAGGGTGTTTGAAATTTCTTCTTGCATGACACTCATGTCGATTTCCGATGCGTAAACAGGCTGGAACGTGCCGCGCCACTGGTTTTTAATTTATAGACGGTTTTTCCTAGCAGTTGCAGGTGATCAGACACATATAAAAAGTTTTCCGAGTGACCAGCCAGCAACAAGCTGTCTTCATGCATTAAGGTGACGAATTTATCAATAATTTTGCCTTGTGTCGGCTTGTCAAAGTAAATCATAACATTGCGACAAAAGATCACGTCAAAGCCATCGTTAAATGGCCATTGTCCATCCAGCAAATTAAGCTGATGAAAATGAATCAACTCGCGTAATGCTTTTTTCATGCGCACGAGCCCATCGTTTTTGCCAGTGCCTTTTTCAAAAAACTTGCGCACTCTGGCATCGTCCATTTTTTTGATACGGTCCAGCGGGTAAACCCCAGCCGCAGCCGTCGCCAGCACATTGGTATCAATGTCGGTGGCAATAATTTCAACCGGCGGTTTGAGTGTATTAAACGCTTCGCAGGCGGTGATCGCAATCGAATAGGGCTCTTCCCCGGTCGACGCGGCAGAACACCAGATGCGTATCGGTTTGGCAGGCTTGCGTGCAGCAAGCTTGCTCAAATGGTCTGCTAATATCGGAAAGTGATGCTCTTCCCGAAAAAATGAGGTCAGATTCGTGGTCAGCGCATTGGTAAATGCCTGCCACTCATCTGCATTGTTGTGTTTTTCCAACGTGTCCAGATATTGTTTGAAGCTGAGGATATCCAGTGCGCGCAAACGCCGACCAATACGGCTGTACACCATATCGGTCTTTGCATCGGATAATGAAATGCCTGCATGGCGATAAATCAGGCTTTTAATTCTGACGAAATCATCGCGCGTAAACAAAAACTCGCGCTCTTCCTGTTCTTGTTTTTTCAATGCACTCACTTCGTTATCCTATGCAAATCCGTTGGGTTAACATTGCCTGGAAATTAAGCCTTTGTGGTATCGATGCGATCTTTCATTTGTGCAATCGCCAATTCAACCTGCTTGTCTTCTTTTGCTTTAGTTTCAGCACTGGTGCGTGCAAACTGGCTACGCTCTTTCATTTGAGTGATTGCCAATGCAGCAGCCTGGTCATCCGCACGACGGTTTTGTGCTTCTGGTGTTTGTGCGGCAAACGGGTGCAACGCTTCTTTGTATTGTTTAACGACATCAGCAGCTTTAGGCTCGCGGTTGATCGCGGCTTTCAATGCGATTTTTGTCGCGCGGTAGTTCCAGTCCTGGATACGGTCATCCATGTCGGCTTTGCTATCGATAAACACGCCTACGCAAATAAAGATGTCATCCGCTTCTTCCAACGGAATCGTGCCATCAGCCACGCAATCCATCACAGCCATGGCTACGCCACGTTGTGCCGGGCCAAACATTTGTGTTGCCTGACGACCATCTTTAATAGTCACTTTGTTAAACATCACTGTGTTTGGTTTTACCATCATGTTTGGCGCTGCAATCGCCAATAAACCGTTTACCCCTTGTTTTTGGTCGGTGAGCGTACGACAAAATGCGTCTTCTGCAGCGCTACCGCGTGGGCCTAAAATTAAATCAATATGGGCCACATTTTTCAAATCCAGGCCACCCTCTGGGCGATCTTCAATAACCAAACCTTCACCAATTAACACTCGATCAATCACAGCCATTTTTTTACTCCTGATTAAAGTTACTACTTATTAAAGGGCGATAGAGACCGCCCTAACCGTTGCTGACCTGACGATATTGTTCGTTCCAGCCTGCATTTCCCACTTTGTGACCGGACACTTTTGCTGGTCCATCCACAATAAATACACTCACCGCCGTTGCCAATTCATTGGCATGATCCATCAGAGACTCTGCCGCCGCGGCCGCTTGCTCTACCAATGCAGTATTCTGCTGAGTCACATCATCCATGCGGATCACAGCATCATTCACCAGGGCAATGCCTGCGCTTTGCTCATTAGAGGCCGAGGCAATCTCACCGATAATGACGCTGACGCGTTTGACCGAGTCTACGATCTCATGCATGGTGTTGCCTGCTTCTTCCACCTGACGACTACCCTCTGCGGTTTTGTTAACGGAGTCATTAATCAACTCTTTAATTTCGCGTGCTGCCACTGACGAACGTTGGGCCAAATTACCCACTTCGTTGGCGACCACAGCAAAGCCACGCCCTTGCTCACCGGCACGTGCAGCCTCAACCGCAGCATTCAGCGCCAGAATATTAGTCTGGAAAGCGATGCTGTCGATGACAGAAATAATGTCTTCAATCTTGTGTGCGCTTTCGTTAATATCACTCATAGTGCTGACCACCGCATTGACCACTTCACCGCCTTTAACGGCGACCTCTGAGGCTTGTGCCGCCAGGTGGTTGGCCTGTTTGGCATTGTCAGCATTCTGTTTGACGGTAGACGCCAGTTCATCCATGCTGGATGCTGTTTTCTCAAGGTTGGCCGCCTGATCTTCGGTACGGCGACTCAAGTCTGCATTGCCTTGCGCAATTTCTTTAGCAGCGATATTGATCGACTCGGCGGCCGTTTTTACGGTCAACACCGGCTCAACGATCATATCCAGCGTCTGATTCATGCCCTCCACAATCTTGCGGTAATCGCCAGGATGCTGCGCGGCATTGGCCCGCACAGTCACGCGGCCTTCACGGGCAGCTTCTGCCAGCATTTGCGCATCGGCATTCAACGCTTTCAAGTTGCTGCGCACTTGCTCAATGGTTTGATTAATTTGCGCTTTTTGGCCAGGAAACTGTTCCAGTGGCGCATCAAAATTGCCATCACCAAACGCTTGCACACAGGCCATGGCTTTTTGGTTAAGCTCCACATGCCCGGCCACAATCTGATTGATACTGGCGGCGAGAACCGAGAACTGACCTTTAAACATATCGGCACGCAACGTCATGTCAATATTGCCTTTTTCATGCTCGGCATTAACCCAGTTAACTGAGTCAACAATGCCTTTTAAATTGCCACGAATACGCTCTACGCTCTTGTTCATGGCAGCTTTTTGGCCAGGCATGGCTTCGAGCTGTACGCTCAAGTCGCCACGACCAATATTGTCCATGACTGCAATAAACTTTTCGGTATCGCTCACATAGGCTTGCACCATATGGTTAACGCCTTGTGCCACTGCTTTAAAGTCGCCATCAAACTGGCTAATATCCAGCAAGGCATCAATCTCACCTTGCGCATGTGCAGTAGACACTTTAGCCATATCAGAAATCAGTGTTTTGACGTTATTTTTCAAGCTGTCAAAGCTCACATTCAAGGCACTCAAATCGCCTGGCAAGGTCTCTAGCTGAACGCTAAAGTTACCCTCGCCCAGTAAACGCATGGACTGGCTGGTCTTATGCAGAATATCTGCATGCATCGCAAGCATGCCATTGATGTCCTGCGCCATTTTGCGATACTCGCCGCTAAATTTGTCAGCATCCATCATGGCCTTTATATTGCCTTTGGCATGTTCAGCCACGACATAGGTCATTTGCTGATCCAGTGTTCTCAAGGTGGCTTTGGCCTGATTTAATGCGTGAATCACATTGTCATCACTGTTGGCATGCAGCTCAGCGCTGCTACTAAAATCACCGTTGGCAATCCCATTGGCCGCATCCAGCGCTTCAAATGTTTCACCGCCTACATTACGCCTGATAGACGCAATCAACAATGAGCCAACAGCGACGGTGAAAAGAATCAAACCAATATTCAGGCCATAATTCACCCACTCGTTGTGGTTGATCAATACTGGCGTTTGTTGCTCTATGTTCAGTGCACCATCACTGGCCAGTTTGACCACTTCATCTACGGCCAGTCTATGCTTTTGATAAGCCGCCTGCAATCTTTCCAATGCATGGTCAATTTGCTTTTTGTCACCACTGCGGATCGCAGGAATCACTTCATTGTCGCGCACATTAAAAAATTGATTGCCACTCTCAAACAAAGGGCCGAGTACGCTGCTTTTGAGGGCAGAGGCAGGCAATTGTGTTTGCCAGTAAGCATGGCGCTCTTCAAAGGATTTTTTCAGTGTGTTGCCTTTATCCACCAGCGTTTGCAATGGCTGGTTGTTTAAAGACACCATTTCAAGAACGGTGAGCCAGGACTCGATCAAATACTCAGGCGGCGGTAATACATCTGCAATCAGGTCTTTATGATTCATGATTTGCTGATAATGTGCGCCATGAATCGCTAACTCGCGATCGCCCAGATTATCCAGATAGCTGGTCGTGACAATGCCAGCACCGAGCACAGCTAGCATCACGCTCAGTTGCGATCTCAGTTTCATGCGAGAAAAACTTCCCGCCAATGTACTCAACGGTTGTGAGGACATGTGTGCCACTCCTTATTTGATTCCAAATCCCGGTTGCTGGCCTGTTTATCTTGTTGCTTGGCCTATAGTGGTGATTATTAAACATTCAAGCACTAATTGAATTGCCTGTAAAAAGGGGAATCTCGGCTCTTTTGCTGTAATTGCAACCCTAAAGAAATTTGAATCTCTGTCGTGGCTAACCAACCGTTTTAATTGGGCTAGAGGCCAATTACTTGAGCATAGATATAAAAAAACCGGCTGCGTGAGCAGCCGGTTTTCTTGTTTACATCTGGTGTTAAAGTTAACGCGTAATCTCGTTAAAACTCTTCCCAATCACTGTCATCGGTGCCGGTGCGGGCGGTGACCTTAGGCGCACTGGGGGTAACATGCGGTTTAGGGGCCGCCACAGGTCGACCGGACGAACTGCCACTATCAGAGAACCCTCGTGCGACGGGCGATGGTGAGGCATGGCCACTGCTGCTGGCTTTAAAGCCGCTAGACTGGCTACCCTTGCTGCTATGTGCGAATCCACCCACACGGCCTTCAAGTTTGAACTGGCTGATCGCATCTGCCAGCTGGTTAGCCTGATCAACCAGAGACTCGGCTGCGGCCGCGGCTTCTTCAACCAGCGCAGCGTTCTGTTGCGTGGTTTCATCCATGCTGGTCACTGCCTGGTTCACCTGATCAATACCAGTCGTTTGCTCGGTAGAGGCAGCTGAAATCTCACTGATGATGTCGGCCACACGTTGTACTGAAGAAACCACTTCTTCCATGGTGTTACCGGCGTTTTCGACCAGTTTGGTGCCTTCTGTGGTTTTGTTCACAGAGTCAGTGATCAGTTCTTTGATCTCTTTGGCTGCACTGGCTGAACGTTGTGCCAGGTTGCGCACTTCACCTGCCACTACCGCAAAGCCTCTGCCCTGCTCACCTGCTCGTGCTGCTTCTACGGCGGCGTTTAAGGCCAGAATATTAGTCTGGAACGCAATGCCGTCAATCACGGAGATGATGTCTTCGATCTTTTTGGCACTTTCGTTGATCGCACTCATGGTGGCAACGACTTCGTTCACAACTTCACCGCCTTTAACCGCGACGCCTGACGCAGTTAAAGCAAGCTGATTGGCCTGTTTGGCGTTCTCGGCGTTTTGTTTCACCGTAGAGGCTAACTCTTCCATGCTGGCTGCCGTTTGCTCCAGGCTAGAGGCCTGTTGCTCGGTACGGGCTGACAGGTCAGAGTTACCACTGGAGATCTCATTCGCTGCGGTGGTGATGGTTTCTACTGCTTCAGAAACTGCAATAATCGGTTCTACAATCATGTCCAGCGTGTTGTTCACACCTTCGATAATCTTGCGGAAATCACCATTGTGCTTATCCACGTCAGCACGCACGGTAATGCGGCCTTCTTTAGACGCTTCTGCCAGCATGCTGGTGTCTGCTACCAAGGCGTTGACGGCTTCAATGCTGGTGTTCAGGTTGGTAATGATCTGGCTGTAGTCGCCTGGATAATGTTCTGAAATCGTGGCTGGAATATGGCCTCTGGCAATGTTATCCAGATACTCAGAAGTCACGGTCAGTGGTTTGACCACGGCATCCAGCGTGCCATTGAGACCTTCGATTACTTTACGGAAGTCACCGTTGTGCTTACTAATATCTGCACGGGTAGATAACTGTCCATCTTGTGCGGCAAGGGCGAGTTTATTGGCATCGGCCACCAGAGCATTCACCGCCGCAATACACGTATTGAGGTTGTTAATGATCAGGCTGTAATCCCCTTGGTATTGCTCTTGAATACTGGCAGGAATAATGCCTTTGGCAATGTTGTCCAGGTAGCTTGACGTCACATTCAACGGTTTTACCACCGCATCCAGTGTGCTGTTCATGCCTTCAACAATCGCACGGAAATCACCCTGGTGCTTGCTCGCGTCAGCACGCGTGCTTAAATTACCTTCAATCGCCGCATGCGCCAGTTCGTCAGCATCATTCACCAAGCGTTTGATATTGCTACGCACTTGCTCAATCGCTTCATTTACAAACGCTTTTTTGCCCGGGAACTGCTCCAAAGGCACATCCAGGTTACCTTCACCAAACGCTTTTACCACTTCAATCGCGCTACGGTTCATGGCAATGTGGCCAGCCACCATCTTGTTAATGCCTGCCGCCATTTCAGAGTAACCACCCTTAAAGCGTGTTTGATCAACGTTGCAGTCAATATCACCTTCGTCATGTTGCTGGCTCACGTAGTTGAGTGATTGCACCAGACCATCCAGCGTCCGTTGCAGCACACGAATAGAGTAAGCCACACTAGACTTGTCATCTTCAGGCAAGGTGATTTTCTGGTTCAAGTTACCTTCTACAAAGTTACGGGCAATCACCGTTAACTCAGCAGGCTCCATGCCCAATTGCTTGAACATATTGCGCTTGATATAGATACCAATCGACACCACCACGGCCAATGCAGCCAATGCAATCGCAATCAGCATAAACATGGCGCTTTGCTTGACTGTCGCTGCCTGGCTGGCACTATCTTTGGCCAACTTATTGTTAAACAGTCTATGTTCGCGGATGGCTGCTTGCACACCTTCGATCACGGCCTGGTTAGCCAGCAAGGCATCTCTCGCCTCTGTTTTTTTGTTCGAAAGCGACAGTGTCAATGTATTGCTACCTAACACATCGTAAGCTTTGATCGCGTCATAGTCTTTGGTCAGCAACTGCTTGTCTTGCGCATCGCTGATAAAGTTGTCATAGCGCTTTAACGCAGCCATCAGTTTGCCATGTGTTTCAGCGACTTCTTTTTCAATGGCTTGCATTTTGACATTGTCTGTATTTAGCATGTGCTGCCAAATCAGGCTATTTAGTTTTTCAAATTCACCCAATGTATCATCCAGTATTTCAATACTGGGGGCGGCCATTTCATTGGCAAAGTTGGTGTATTTAAACACCCGGTCTGTTTGAAAATAACTCACTCCCGCCAGCAGGAATAATCCCAAAGCTGCGACGGCAATCAGAATGTACATTCGTTTAGCAACACTCATCGTTTAGACTCCTAAATCCATTTAATCTCTATAACCTTTATAGCTTTCTTATATTTTCGGTTATTAAATCTATAACTTAAACTTTAATAAAAAAGCTTTTAGCCGCTCTGTTTTCGCTCAAGTTATTACCTATCATGCCGAGGACTACCCTATGAAAAATCGTAAAAAATCCCCCTAAAATCAGGGGGATTTTCTGACTAAAAAAGTCGATTACTTCTTCGCTTTTGAAGCGTCGGCAACATCTACTGGCTTCTTGGCAGCATTAGCCTCAGCAACAGCATTGCCTTTCATGTGTGAAGACGTCTGTTCAGCACTACCTTCTTCATAACAAACGCGACCCATCATCGAAACGGTACATACTTCAGCGGCAAAAATCGGTGCCGAGAAGGCAGATAACGCAACGATAGTCAGGGCTGTGTTCAAAGTTTTTTTCATAAAGTCTCCATATAATTTAACAGGGAATAACAGTGGTTATTGTTTACCACTTAGTTACTTTTACGACGCTTGTGGCCGTTTCTTTAGCTGTAAAAAGGCGTTTTAACAGTTTAGTTACAATAAAAAAGCCGACTGCTTTGGCAGTCGGCTTTTAAGTATGGGCGCGTGTTGAATTTAGCCCTGATTTGCCTTAAAACCCGGGTAACTTAAAACTCTTCCCAATCACTGTCATCGGTGCCGGTGCGGGCGGTGACCTTAGGCGCACTGGGGGTGACATGCGGTTTAGGGGCCGCCACAGGTCGACCGGACGAGCTGCCACTATCAGAGAACCCTCGTGCGACGGGCGATGGTGAGGCATGGCCACTGCTGCTGGCCTTAAAGCCGCTAGACTGGCTACCCTTGCTGCTGTGTGCGAATCCACCCACACGGCCTTCAAGTTTGAACTGGCTGATCGCATCTGCCAGTTGGTTAGCCTGATCAACCAGAGACTCGGCTGCGGCCGCGGCTTCTTCAACCAAGGCCGCGTTCTGTTGCGTGGTTTCATCCATGCTGGTCACTGCC